>JAJZWB010000048.1 GCA_021846845.1 Actinomycetes bacterium
AAGTTCAAGGACGGCATCCGAGTCACAGACGACGACAACCACGACGACGAAATGACCGACGAGAAGGTCGCCGCCTGATCAATCCTCGATTGCCAGATCCACAAGATTTGACAATTGCCCGTGATGCACCGCATCCACGATCTAGCGCGTGGCGATCCCCTGCGAGTAGATCGACTGGATCCCGAGATGTGCATGTCCCAGCTGCCTTGGATCGGCCGCGTGGCATGCCAGCCCATCCGATCGGCGTGATCCTGTTGGCGCGGCTCGCCGTCGATTGTTCGCTTCAAGGCCAGGGATACGGCGTGCGCTCGTGGCAGACGCCGCGATCCGAACGCTGCACGCAGCCGAGTTGCTCAGCGCCCGAGCGCTGCTCGTCCACGCACGCAACGAGTCCGCGGCAGGCTTCTACGAGCGAATGCGATTCGCCCGGTCACCCACCGACCCCCTACATCTGCTCGTTCTCGTCAAGATCTGCGGCGCACCTTCGGCTAACGGGCCGCTGCGGCCACAGTCGACGCCAGACGCCGCTTCTCCTTCGAGTCCGGCTGCTCGCAGAGCAGAAGCTCCAGCCTCCCGCCTGCTAGGGCGAGAGGCTGTCGGGTAAAGCTGTGACGGTCAGGCGTTTCCGCGGAAGCGTCTGACGGGAACGCGGTTGCCCGCGGCCGGGTTCACCCGGTGGCGGGGGTTGTCCAGTGGCTGTGGAGCTTGAGGAGGTTGTGGGTGGCGGTGATCAGGCGCCATTCCGAGCGAGCGGCGGCCCGGCCTCTTCGTTGGAAGCGATCGATCCCGCGGTTGCCTTTGATCTGTCCGAACACCGGCTCGACGGTCTGTCGTCGCAAGCTGTAGAGCTCACGGCCACGATCGGTCGCGAGCACGCGGCGCATGAACGCGAACATGCCTTTGTCCCAGCCCGGGCGGGTATCTGACCGCAGCCCGCCGTCGGGCGGGACCAGTACGACGCTGCCCTCGGCGACGATCCGCTCCATCTGTTCTTTGTGCCAGTAGCCGGTGTCGGCCAGAACGGTGCCGGCCCGGTCGGTGACACCGGCCCGTTCGAGATCGCGGTAGGCGGCGTTCAGGACAGGTTCGAGTTGCCCGAAGTCCGGGGCGTAGGTCGTGACCTCCGCGGCGATCACGATCTGCCCGGCAGTGACCGCGGCCTGCGCGTTGTAGGCCTGCAGGGTGCCGTAGCCGCGCTGGACCATCACCCGTGAGTCCGGGTCGGTGGAGTTGATCTTCCCCTCGGGCACCAACGGCGCGTCCCACTCCTTGCCCTTCCGGTCGCCGTAGCGTCGCCCGTCCCGCGTGCGGCCGGTCCGGTAGTGCTCGTAGCAGCGGTCCGCAGCGTGGAGATATGCGAGTTCCTCATCGAAGCGGCGCTTGACCTCCGCGATCCGATCCGCACGGCCGCGCGGGATCGGAAGCGCCTGTTCGTCCCGGACGGCGTCCAGCACGCGGCGGCCCTCGCGATGCCACGCCCGCCGGCCCTCCGGCCGGGTCACGAACCGCTCCGGCACCAACTCCAACTCGACCCGCTCTATGACCTCCTCGCCCGCCTCCAGGCGCGCCGCGCGTTCGGCCTGCATCCGTTCGCGAGCGGCCTTCAACGCCTCACGCCGCTGATCGCGTGTCTGCAACTGCGGTGGGAGCTCATCACCGCGCGCCTCTCCATGCTGCTCGTCCTCCTCGCGATCGGCCTGCTCGGCCTGAGCGAGGATCTCCTCGACGATCGATTCATACCGGCGATTCCGATCCAATGACGCGTTCGCGAGCATCTTCGTGCCATCCACCGCGACCTCGCCGAGCGTCACCAGCCCGGCCTCGGCGCAGAGCGTGAGCACCTCGACGAACAACTCGCCGATCGCGTCCTGATGGCGACGGCGGAACTCCGCGATCGTGGAGTGATCGGGCTCTTCCATCGCGGTGATCACCTTGAACGCCACATCACTCCGACACGCCCGCTCGATCCGCCGCGAGGACCGAACCCCCAGGCAGTACGCGTAGAGCAACAGCGCGATCATCATTTGAGGGTCATACGCGGCACGGCCCTGACCGTTGGCGCGATACGCGCCATAGAACCGGTCCAGGTTCATCTGCTCGACCGCGCCGATCACCGTCCACACCAAGTGATCCTCTTCCAGCCAATCCGTCAACGACGGCGGCAACAACATCACCTGCCCGCGGTCACACCCCACGAAGTTCTGAGCCATCCGGGAATCGTCTTCGAGCGCCCGGACGACACCCCGTAAACCCGACAGCCTCGCGACCGAGCAGATCGGCGCGCTGGGGAGACACGAAGCTGCCGATCAGCTCGGGCTGCCAGGCCGGGGCGCCGCGACCGCAGGCTCAGAACGGGAGCAGGTGCACGACCTCGAAGCCGTAGCGCTCGGCGAGCCTGTCGGCCACCAGCGAGCGGTGACATGCCTCGGGAGTGGCCTCCACGCACAGCAGCGCCGCGATGCCGTGCACTGGCAGCTGATCGACGATCGGATCGAGCGGCACCAGGTCGAGGATCTCCTCGGTGTACAGACGGACGTACTCGGGCGCCAGGTGCACCCGGGAGCGCTTGCCGACGCCCTCCCTGGCGTCCTCCCTGTACTGGAGGTGGCGCAGGTCGGTGTCGGGAGCGAGCTCCGGGTGGTGCTCGTAGCGAATCCGGGCATCGCGCAGGAGCGCCTGCAGACGGTTGGCGTTCGCCCATGCATAGCGGCTGCCGCGCACGCCGCGGCGCTGGCGGATGTCAAGCAGCTTCGTGACCCCCGCCTCGTCCAGCGCGCTGAGGAAGGCGGCGGGATCGAACTCGTATACACCGATCGTCGCTATGCGTCGCACTGGGGATCAATGCTGCCACCGCCGGACGGTCCGCGACGTGCACGCCCGCGGCCCACGACGCCGACAGCGGCGGACGGTCCGCCAAGCCGCGCCCGGAACGCGGTCCGGGATGCCGCCGGAGCAGCGGCCCAGGAGCGCCTCAGCGAGCCCGGCGGGACCCGGACCGGTTCAGGCTGACGGCGGCTCGCACGAGCTCGATGAACGCCGCCTCATCGAGCTCGTCGCCCTCGTGGATGTCGATCGCGCGTCGGACGCTGCCACCCAGGCTTGAGTTGAAGAGGCGCGCGGGATCCTCGAGCGAGGCCCCCCTGGCGAAGGTGAGCTTCACAACCGCCCGGTATGTCTCGCCGGTGCAGATCATGCCGTCGTGAGACCAGACCGGGACTCCCGGATTCGAGGGCTTGCGCCACTTCCACTCCTCGACCACATCGGGGTCGGCCCGCCTGATCAGGGCGCGCATCCTGGCCAGGGTCGCGCCCCGCCAGTCTCCGAGCTCCTCGATCCGAGCGTCGATCATCTCGGACGGGGGCGCTTCCTCCTGCGATGCGCCGTCGGCCACGGCCCGCAGGCTACCGCGTCGATGCTCGCCGCGGGCCGGTGCCCGGATGGCCCCGGGGGCCGATCACGCCGGGCGCGTCGGTCGAAGGCGACCGCGTCGAACCTCGCCGCGGACCGGGCCCGGCAGCCCTCCCCGGGCCGGAGGCGGGTCGGACGACGAGTCGTGCGACGATCCACGTCATGAGCATCGTGAAGATCAACGCGATCACCGTGGAGCGTGATCGCTTCGACGAGTTCGCCGAGCGGTTCGCCGGCAGAGCGGGAAGGGTCTCCGCCGCCGAGGGCTTCGAAGCGTTCACGCTTCTGCGCCCCACCGACGAGCGCAACGTGTGCCTCGTGATGACCCAGTGGCGGTCCGAGGCGGACTTCCAGGCGTGGGTGACGAGCCCCGACTTCGCCGCCGGTCACGCCCAGCGGCGGGCCGGAGGACCGGTGGGCTCGGCGTCGGAGCTGTGGTCCTTCGAGGTCCTGGAGGACGAGAGGGCGGATTCGCACTGAGCCGTCCGGCGTGGCGCTGACGCCGCACGCCGAACGAAGATCCGGCGGCGGTCCAACGCCGCCGGATCCCAGAGGGGATCCCGGGGCTCAGCCGCGGATCCCGGCCCCCGACGGCTCAGCCGCGGATCCCGGCCCCCGACGGCTCAGCCGCGGATCCCGGCCCCCGAGGGCTCAGCGGCGGATACCCGCCACCAGCGCGTCCCAGTTGCCATGCGCGATCCGCTCCTGGCCTACCCGGTCCAGCCCGGACCCCTCCAGGAACTGCTCTACGCCGCCGGCGGGTCCGGGCCGATACGGGTAGTCGGTCGCGAACATGATGCGCTCGGCGCCGACGACCTCCACCGCCCAGCGCAGGTAGCGGAGGCTGTAGACGCCACCGGCCGTGATGTACGCGTTTCGGCGAACGTACTCCGAGAACGAGTGCGGAAGCTTGGCCTGCGCAGCCAGGGCATCGGCCCGATCGAGGAAGAAGAGAACGACCTCGCCCCAGTGGCCGAGTAGCACCTGAAGATCCGGGAAGCGGTCGAACACTCCGGCAAGCGCGAGCCGGAGGAACTGCACACCGGACTCGTAGTGCCAGCCGATCCCGTGAGTGGCGAACGCGGTGTCGACCGCGTCGTCGAAGCCCGAGTACAGCGCGGCGCGAACCTGGGGCTGAGGAATCTGCGGGTGGATGTAGAGCGGAGCGCGCAGCGACTCGGCGACCTCGAAGATCGGCCAGTTGTCGGGATGGTCCAGGTTGCGCTCACCCGTCCGGCCGAAGAGGAGGGCGCCGTTGAGGCCCAGGCTGGTCACCGCCCGCTCCAACTCCCGCGCAGCAGCCTCCGGCGCGGGCGTGGCGAGGGTCGCGAAACCCTGGAAGCGGTCCGGATGGGCGCTCACGAGCTCGGCGATGCGGTCATTCGTGGAGATCTGAAGAGCGGTCGCCTGACCCGCGGGGAGGTTGTGCAGGCCGGGGGAGTTGAGCGACAGCACCTGGACGTCCAGCCCGGATTCGTCCATCGCCGCGATCCGCCGCCGTCCGACCTCCCGCAGCCGCTCACCCATCTCCCCGGAGGCCGCCCCGACCAGCGCGTCGTCGCGCGCACGGGAGTCGAGCCGGCTCCAGGCCGCGACGACCTCATCGGTGACGAAGTGCTCCTCGGTACCCACGGTCTTCATCTCGCCGCCCGCCTGTCGTCGGTTCCATGTCGATGCCGTGCCCCCCGGACCGCTGCCTGGCCGGGCGAGGATCTGCGCGGCGGGCGACCCCGCGGCGATCGGCCGTCGCCGGGCACAGACGGGTCTGTGCGACTCACGGCGCGGAGCTCGCGACGTCGGCCGCGACCGGCTCCAGGACGAACACGGCGATCCGCCGGTTGGCGGCGCGACGCTCGTACTGCGACCAGCCGGGGTAGACGCGCAACCCCTCGTCCCAGATCCGGCGGCGGCGGTCGCCCTCGACCTCGACGGCGCGGAAGCGGCTCGATCTCCCGTCCACCACGACCGACCCCTCGGGATCGGCCCGGAGGTTGTGGTACCAGGCCGGGTGCCGTCGCTGCCCGAAGTTCGAGGCGATCACGGCGAGCCCTTCGGCCGTCGGCAACCCGAGCACCGGAACCGTGCGCGGCCGCCCGGTTCGGGCTCCAGTGGTCGTCAGCATCACGACCGGTATCCCCGACAGCAGGCTCGCGAACGTGTGGCGCCCGCCCGTGAGCCGGTAGACCGGCCGGTCGATCCGGTGCAGGACCCGGGAGAAGAGCCATGCGCCCGGCCCGCCGGCGGCCACGAGCCGCAGCGCCCTCTGGATCCCGTTCGCGCGGTCGAATGCGAATTGGTCGACGGCGTTCGCCATCGCGCGATGATGCCACGCGCCTGCGACGCGTCAAGGCGCCAGCCGAGCGGTGGAGAGACCTTCGCCCACCGTCGACGGCCTGGCTCGGGCTGCCGCGCCGGCCGCGCGGTCACCGCTCAGACCGAGAGGATCGATGTGCCGCCGCCTCCATCTACCACGATCTCCGCTCCGGTCAGGTAGCGGGATTCCTCGGCGGCCAGGAACACGATCACGTTGGCGACGTCCTCAGGCTCCGCCAGCCGGCCGAGCACGGACATCCCGCGGCCGAGATCGTCGAGCGTCTTTCCCGCCATCGTGGCCCCGTAATCGGCCATCGCCGTCCTCACATAGGTGGGATGGATCGAGTTGACGCGTATGTTCTGCGCGCCGAGCTCCGCGGCGAGGTCCTTGGTGAGGATACGGACGGCGCCCTTGCTCGCCCCGTAGCAGGCGTGGCCAGCGGCCCCCAGCAGCCCCGCCACGGACGAGAGGTTGATGATCGAGCCCCCACCACGCTCCGTGAGGTGGGGAACGACGTGCTTGGACCCCAGGAAGACGCCGGTGACGTTGATCGAGAAGAGCCGGTTCCAGTCCTCCACGGTCGTCTCGGTGACGGGCGCGATGAAATAGATCCCGGCGTTGTTGACCAGCACGTCGATCCCGCCGAAGCGCTCCGCGGCCGCGGACAGGACCCGCTGCCAGTCCTCCTCCGAGGCCACATCGTGCGTCAGGAAGAGGGCGTCCCCCCCGTCCGCCACGATCTGGCCCACCGTTGCTGCGCCCTCTGCCTCCTGCACGTCGGTGACGACCACCCTCGCTCCGTTACGGGCGAACAGCCTGGCCGTGGCCCGACCGATCCCCGCTCCGGCGCCGGTGACGACGACGACCTTTCCCTGCACTCCTGTCATGCCGAGTCCCTTCTCTTGGCTTCACGTCCGGTCGTCGCGTCGGCGCTCGCTCAGGGGAGCCGGCAACCGATCGGGACCGACCGGGGCGCGCTCTGGCTCAACGCTCCCGCGGCGGGCCTGATGCCGCAACGGGACAGAATCCGGTGAGCGCTACGTAGGTTCCCCGCGGCTCGGTCGGAGGCGGCCGGCTCGCCGGTGGGCAGCGGCCGGGTCGGCCCCTACCGTCGCCGGATGCCGTCCAGCACGCCCTGCACGACCCGCTGCGCAAGGCCGTCGTCGAGCGGCGCGTGACCCATTGCCAGCCGGTAGTAGATCGGCGCGTAGAGCTGGTCCATGACCGTGTCGAGGTCGAGGTCCTCCCTGATCTCGCCCCTCTCGGCCGCGCGGCGCAGGACGGCTGCGGTCGCCTGGCGGCGAGGCGCCAGCCAGCGCGACCTGAGCACGTCGCCCAGCGTCGGGTCCGACTGCGCCTGCCCGATCAGCTCGGCCATGACCCCGCCCGCCCGCCCGCGAAAGGCCGTGACGAGCGCCGCGATCTGCGTGGACAGGTCCCGGGCCAGGTCTCCGGTGTCCTCGAACTCGTTCGTCTGGCGGTAGCGGTGGAAGTAGGCGTCGATCGCAAGCGCGCCGCGGCTGGGCCACCACCTGTAGATCGTCACCTTGCTCACCCCCGCGCGGGCGGCGACCGCCTCGATGCTCGCAGCCGCCAGGCCGCCCTCGATCAGCCGGTCGGCCGCGGCCTCTAGGACCGCGAGGCGGACGCGCTCGCTGCGCGGACGTCCGGGCCGTGGTCCGTGCGGTGCGTCCATCCGTCGATTATGAACGCAGCGTTCACTATAGTCGTAACTGAACGGCGCGTACACTAACTGGAGATGTCGATGAAACCGAAGCAAGGGCCAGCATCGAGCGGCCGGCTGAGCCCCCGCCTGGTGCTCATGTTCGCGATCGCCTGCGGCGTGGCGGTGGCGAACCTCTTCTACGCCCAGCCGATCCTGCGAACGATCGCCACGGCGTTCGGAACCGGGTCCGCCACGGCCGGCCTGGTCGTCACCCTCTCCCAGATCGGCTATGCGCTGGGCCTGGCCCTGCTGGTCCCGCTCGGCGATCTGCTCCCGCGAAGGCGGCTGGTCCCGGCCGTCCTGGGGATCACGACCGTCGCGCTGCTGATCGGCGCGGCCGCTCCCACGATCGAGATCCTGCTGCTGGTCTCGCTGCTGATCGGAGCCGGCTCCGTGATGGCTCAGGTGCTCGTGCCGATGGCCGCCTCGATGGCCGACGACGAGCACCGCGGCCAGGTCGTGGGCTCGGTGATGAGCGGGCTGCTGATCGGCATCCTGCTGGCGCGCACGGTCTCCGGGCTCATCGCCTCCCTGGCCAGCTGGCGGGTCGTCTACCTCGCCTCCGCGGTGCTCACGGGGACGATCGCGATCGCGATGGCACGCGTGGTCCCCTACGAGACGGAGCGCCCGCGGATGCGCTACCCAACGCTCCTGCGCAGCACCCTGAAGCTGCTGGGCAGCTCACGCGTGCTCCGGCGCCGAGCCCTGTACGGGGCGCTCGGCTTTGCGACGTTCAGCGCCTTCTGGACGACGGTGGCGTTCCTGCTCAGCGGAGCCCCCTACCACTACGGCGATCTGACCATCGGCCTGTTCGGCCTCGGCGGCGCCGCCGGAGCGCTGTGCGCGACGTTCGCGGGACGGTGGGTCGACCGCGGGCTGCACCGCCGGACGACGGTGCTCTTCGCAGCGCTGATCGTCGTCTCGTTCGCGCTCGTCTGGTTCGGTCGCCACGAGCTGGTGCCGCTGATCGCCGGTATCCTCGTGCTCGACGCCGGCGTGCAGGGACTTCAGGTCACAAACCAGTCGGTCATCTACGGCCTGGCACCCGATGCTCCCAGCCGCATCACCTCGGCCTACATGGTGCTCTACTTCCTCGGCGGCGCCGCGGGCTCAGCCGCCGGCAGCTTCGCGTACGCCGGCGACGGGTGGGCTGGCGCCTGCCTGGTCGGCGCCGCGATCGGCGCCGTCGCCCTGGCGATCGCGGTCGCCGAGGCGCTCCGGGCCAGGCGCGGAGCCGTCCAGCTCGCCGTTCCGCTGCGCGGATAGCGGGGTCGCAGGCAACGGCCTCGCGCCACGCGAGGGTCGAAGCCACGCCCGCGCCGGAATGGCCCGCGCCGGGATGGCGCCGAGGAGGCGATTCAGATCACGGTGCGTAGCGCCGGTGGAGCATCAGCGAGTTGCCCTCGCTGTCGTGGAAGAACGCCATCCTGCACACCCCGGTGTCGTGCGCGCCGGTGAAGCGGACTCCGCGCGCCTCCAGCTCACGCTGCGCGGCGGCGACATCCGCCACGCGCAGCGCGATGTGGGCGGTGTGCGGAGCGAAGTCCATCCCCATCGCAGTCGGGTCGACGAGGTACAGCGACACGTTGCCGGTCTCGATCTCCGGAAAGCCCGCCTCCCAGTCGGGGCTTCGCATGCGGAGCGTGTCCCGGTAGAAGGCCTTGGCCCGCTCCATGTCACGAACCGGGACCGAGACGAAATCCGTCCTCTCGACGAGGCCCTCCACCGCGCAAGTATTGCAATCGCGTTGGATCGACGGCGTCGATCCGCCTCCCTACCCCCGTGGCTCGCCCGCGCCCCAGCGCTCGGCGGGCGCTGCGTGGCTGCGCGGCGCATCCCCTAGGCTGATCTCGGTGCCGGCGCTCCGACTGCTCACCGACCGCCTGGAGCTGGTGCCGCTGCCCGCGGAGGCCGCGGCGGCACTGCCCGACGATCGAGAGACGGCGTGCCGCGCCCTGGGCGCGAGGATCGCTCCGGAGTGGCCGGCTCCCGGCCTGGCCGGCGTGCTTCGGCGTCACGCCGGCGCGACGACTCAGACGGAGCGCTTCGGCGTGTGGGTGATGATCGAGCGAGACTGCGGGATCGTCGTCGGCGACCTCGGATTTCGCGGGCCGCCTGATGACGCGGGCTCGATCGAGCTCGGCTACGGCGTCATCCCAAGCCGTCGCGGTCGCGGCTATGCGGCCGAGGCGGCTCGCGCCCTAGTCTCATGGGCGCGCTCGCAGCCGAGCGTCCGCGCCATCGTCGCAGGCTGCGATCCGGGCAACGTCCCCTCGATCCGCACGCTGCAGCGGGCCGGCTTTCGCCGCACCGGCGAGGCCGGCGGCGAGATCAGGTGGCGCCACTGCCTCCCACCGGACCCGTGACGGCCGCGACGGTCGAGCCGCTCCGCCTCCATCCGCCCCGGCCTGGCCGGCGCGCCGCGCAGGAGCACTCGCCGCGCGCCGCGCGATGGCCCGGCGCAGCTCAGCGCCGGGTGGCCGGCGGGAGCCCTGGCCCGGACCCGCGCGGCTCGTGCCGCGACGCCCGGAACGCCGGCGATGGACGCCGCGGGGACGGCCGCGGCCGTCCAGCTGCACCGTCACCACGCCGCGGCTGTGACCCCGGCGCGGCGGCGTCACGGAGCCCCTGCCGATCGGTCAGCCGTGGTGAAGCGCGATCACGGTGAACGACCTGATCCAAGCTGCGTTCAGGTCGCACCCGATCGGGAGCGCCGCGTCCCCGTATGCGCTCGCGTTCCGCGCCACCCGCGCGGAGGCCGCGCGGGGCAGCCCGCTCGTCCCCGTGCGATGCAGCACGGTCCAGGCGGCGGCCCCCGGAGCCCGGCGCCGAACGGAGTCGACGCGTTGATGCCGGGCGGGGCGACCGACGAGGCGCACCACCCCCGTTCCCGGGCCACGAGCCCGCCATGCGACGCGTGACGTCGCTGTCTGGGTACTGACTTCGCCCCGGAGTGACGGCGCTCCGGGTGTACGCTCTGCCGCGCCGAGGCAGATTGCATCGATGGCTCGCCCTGGCTGCCGACGAACGGAGGGTGATGATGGGTCGGTGGGTGACTGGTTTGGGTGCCTTGAGATGCGAACCGATCAGGATCTGCGCTCTCGCGCTGCGAAGGTGCCGTGGCCGCGGCCTGCCGGCCAGCGTCGCCGCTGCTGTCGCTGTCGCCGTCTGCGCTTTCGGCACGCCCGTGGCGCTTGCGCAGGGAGGTCCGCCGCAGGCGGTGCTGTCATCGCTTCAGGCGGCCGGGTCGAATGGGCTGCAGCTGACCGGGTCGGTGTCGACCAACGGGTCGGACACGTCGTTCGTGATCCAGTACGGCACGAGTCCGTCGTTTGGAGACAGCACCCAGCCGACCGACCTTGGCAATGCCGGGACAGGTCCCTGTGGCTGCCAGCCGATCCCTGTCCAGCAGCCGATCTTCGGACTGTCGCCTGACACCCACTACTACGTGCGGATCGCCGCTGCCAACGGCGATGGCACCGCCTACTCGCAGACGCTGTCGGCATGGACGCAGACGCCGCATGGGCTGCCCGGCGGGCCGTCCGGCTCGGGCCCTCCGGCCGCCGCCAAGTACGAGCTGGTGGTGCGGTCGCTGCCGCGCGTCGGCCTTCCCCACGCGGGCCTGGTGGGCGTCTCGTGCCCTTCGTCGTCGTTCTGCATGGCGGTCGGCTCGTTCGGCTCCGGGTTCTCGACCGGCGGTTTCTTCGAGCGCTTCAACGGGCGCTCGTGGCGGCGGATCGACGTGCAGCGGGGAACCATCTGGCTGGCGGTGTCGTGCCTGTCGGAGTCGTTCTGCCTTGCGGTCGGGACCGATCCGGGTACGCGGGTGGCCGCCGCGCGCTGGAACGGCCGCGGCTGGTCTGCCGTTGGTGCTTTCAGCCCACCGCCCTCGGCGGTCGAACCGGGCGCGAACCCCGGTGAGGGCCTGCAATCGCTTTCGTGCGCGACTCGCGGCGACTGCTGGGCGGTGGGCTACGCCTACGGCAAGACGCTGGTGGAGCACTGGAACGGCCGCTCCTGGTCACGATCCACGGCCGCGGTCAGGAACGGCAACCTGATCTCGGTGGGCTGCTCGTCCGCGGGAGACTGCTGGGCGGCGGCGACGCCGCTGAACGGCACCCCGATCGCGCCGCTGCACTTCGACGGGCACGCCTGGCGGGTCGCGAGCCTGCCTGGCGCCTTCACCCAGCGCCGGTATCAGGACCAGGTCGTCTCGTGCCGCACGCTCGCCGACTGCTGGATCCTCGGCTCCAGCAGCGCCGGCGGCAGCCAGCCGGCTGCGCTTCACCGCTCGGGCAACTCGTGGCAGATGGTCAGCATGCCCGCGCCCGCGCGTGCGGAGGCGTTCCTCCAGGCCGTTGACTGCGGCTCGAGCAGCGACTGCTGGGCGCTGGGCGGCGCAACCGTCGGCGTCGGCGCGGTCAGGTCATCGCCGCTCGCGGAGCGGTGGGACGGCTCGGCGTGGCAGACCGCCGCGGTCAGCGGCCCGGCGAGACGAACCCCGCTGACCGGCATCTCGTGCCCGACGGCGTCGTCCTGCATCGCCGTCGGCGGCTCCGCGTTCGCGGTCACGAGGCCGGTGCATTGAGGAAACGGCGCCCCATCTCCCTTCCGTAGCGTTGTACTCGTCCGCCGACGTCGATGCGCGTCATCACCCGGTCCCCCAGGGAGCACTCAGCGGGAATGCTGGTGCTCAGCACCCGGTCCTGCCAAAGCGGCAGCGTGGCGGTCCCGACCGGCGTGGCTGGTGCACGCGCGGTCGCCGTTGAAAGGATCAGCGTCGACCGGCCAAGCGTCACGCCGAAAGCGCAAGTCAGGGCACACCGCGGGAGTCCGCGCTGTCCGCGTCGCCCGGGTGCCGTCGCACCGCGTGCTGGTGATCGCGTTCATGTCGGAGCAACAGCGCAGCGCTGGCGGCCGGCGCGCTCCCGCTCAGGGTCCGTCTCGGCGTCGATGCTTGCCAGCGCCGAGCAAGCACCCATCTGCCCTGTCGTGGCGGAGCGATCGCGCTGCGGTAGCGTGTTGCTGCGGATCGAGGAGCGCTCGCCCTATGCTCTACACGACACGTCCGCTCGACCCCACCACCTGGGATGCGTTCGCCGAGCTCGTGGAGCGGAACAATGGGGTCTTCGGTGGCTGCTGGTGCATGGGCGGCTATCCCGAGGGCATCTCGCGCACCGATGCCGCGGACAACCGCGCCAGCAAGCACCGCCGCGTGAAGGAGGGCGCGGCCCACGCGGCCCTCGTCTTTGATGAGCAGGGTCTTGCGCAGGGCTGGTGTCAGTACGGCGACCCGGACGAGCTTGCGCGTATCAAATACCGGCGTGCCTACGAGGAGGATCCGCCACCTCGCCCGGATTGGCGGATTCAGTGCTTCTATGTCGACCGGCGCCATCGCGGGCAGGGCGTCGCGCGCGCCGCGCTTGAGGGCGCACTGGAGCAGATCGCTGCGCTCGGTGGCGGCCGCGTCGAGGCGATCTCTGAAGTCACCACCGGCCGGCAGGCAGCGGGCAGGTTCCTGTTCAGCGCCACCGTCGAGTTGTTCGAGCAGTACGGCTTCACCCGTGGGCGGCCACTCGGCAAGCACGCCTACCTGGTGAGCAGGCTGATCGAACCGGCAGAGCCGGACTGAGCTGGCGTTCGAAGACTTCCTCGACGAAGGCCGCCCGCGCACGTGTGCCTTCCACGAAAGGGGCAGATGGTGCTTGCTCGGCGCTGGCAAGCATCGACGCCCACGACGGACCCTGAGTGCGAGGCCGCTGGCCGCCAGCGCCGCGCTGTTTACTCCGACATGAATGCGCGTGCCACGCGTGGGTCGGGCGCCGCGCGAAGTTGCGGCTGACACGCACTTGCGCATCCGTACCGGGGTCCTGCGGTGACGCGCGCGTCTTGACCACGCGACCAAGTCGCCGCGCTCGAGCGCGGACTGGTGGATCGGTCGTCGCGCGCAAAGCATCTGTCAGCGCTGCCCGGGCGTCTGATGGGCTCGACGATGTCGGGATCGTTCAACGTCTCAAGGGAGGACGCCATGCAGTCCGCACAGCTTCTCGATCGCGCTGGCCGGCCCCGCTCGCCGGCGACCGTGCCCGGTCATCACCGCGGTCGCCCGCCGCGAAACAAGGGCCTTCGCTACCCGCCTGACCCGCCGACCGTCGAGGAGATCATCGCCGTGATGCGCGCCGCCGGTGATCACACCGACGGTGTGAGGCTGCGCGGCCTGATCGTCGTCCTGTGGCGCGCTGGGCTGCGGATCAGTGAAGCGCTCGCGCTTGCCGAGAGCGATCTTGACCGGGCCCGAGGCGCGATCCTGGTACGTCGAGGCAAGGGCGGCAAACGCCGCGAAGTCGGGATGGACCGCTGGGCCTGGGACCAACTCGACCCATGGCTGCAACTTCGCGTGAGCCTGCCGGTGGGGGCGCTGTTTTGCGTGCTGCGCGGCCCGACCCGCGGGCGTCCCTGCTCGCCCGCGGCGATCCGCGTGCAGCTGCACCATGCAGCGATCGCGGCCGGTGTGCGCCGGCGGTTTGCGCCCCATCAGCTTCGACACGCGCACGCGGTCGAGATGTCGCGCGAGGGCGTGCCGCTGCTGGTCATCCAAAGACAGCTCGGGCGTGCCGATCTCGCGATCACCTCGGTGTATCTGCGCGGGATCGACAACACCGAGATCGTCGACACGGTGCACGAGCGCCCCGCACCGATGATCCCTGCCACAAACGGCCTCAGGCCGAGGGCCTGACCTCTTCCAGGGCGGGGCCGGGCAGACCGCCCGGCTCCGCCCCGGGCCACCCTCGCCGTTGAACGCGACAGCGGCGTCCAGCCGAGGGCCGGTGCGAAAGCGCAAGTGCGGGACCGGCAGCTGGGGCGCGATCGGCGTGATCCCCTGGTTCGCCAAGGAGTCGTGCGCCAGGTCGACAAGCTGGCGATTGCGTTCGTGGCGATGCGCTTGCCGGCCGTGGGCGCCGGCGGACGCCTCGGTCGTCGCCAATCCGTGGGGTCGGCCGCCGGAGCTTGATAGGTGAAAGCACCGGTCCGGTCGCCAGCGCGCCGGACCCACTGTTGGCCGCGAGTCCGCTGGTCGACCGTCGGCGCCGGAAGGGCAAAAGCATTGGCGAGATGAGGCACCAACCCCGAGGTGGTGCGCCATTAGCGAACGAATGCGTTCTCGCTTGGCGCACGGCGGACTGCTACGCTGGGGGACGGATGAACCCTTTCGAGTACAGCAACCCCGTCGGTGCTGACGCGCTCATCGACCGGGACACCGAAACCAAGACGCTGGTGGACCGCGCCATCGACGGGCACAACAGCCGGCTGGTCGCCCCGCGACGGTACGGCAAGACCTCGCTGCTGGGCCGCGTCGGCAACGAACTCGCCAAGGAAGGGTTCGCGTACGTGTATGTCAACTTCTTCGGAGTGCTGACCGCCGCCGACATCGCACAGCGCATCGAGCTGGCCTACAGCCAACAGCTGACCGGGCGGCTCGCAGCATGGTTCGCCGCGGTCCGCCGCGGCCTGACGCCGACTCTCGGCGCGCACGCCGGCGTCGGGGTCGCCGGCGTCAGCGCGCAGGTCACGGTCGACCCCGCCGCACAACAGAGCGTGCTCGAGCGCCTCGCGCTGCCACGCCGGCTGCACGACCAGCGCGGCACGAGGGCACTGGTCGTCTTTGACGAGTTCCAGGATGTGCTTGCGGCCTCTGACCAGATGGACGCGGTCATCCGCTCAGAGATAGAGCAGCACGGCGACGCTGCCAGCTACATCTTCGCCGGGTCAAAGCCCGGGATGATGCGCGAGCTGTTCACCTCCAAACGCCGTGCGTTCTACGCGCAGGCAGGCGCGGTGGACCTCGGCACCCTCGACCCGCAAGATCTAGCCGAGTACCTCTACGCCCGGTTCGAGCGCGGCAACCGGACGCTTACCGGCGCGATCGACGGGCTGCTGGATGTCGGCGCCGGGCATCCACAGCGGACAATGCAGCTCGCACACTTCCTCTGGGAGCAGACCCCCGCCGCAGAGGTCGCTGACGAAGAGGCATTCGCTCGCGCGCTCGACACCGTGATGAACGAGATCACCGACGAGCTGCGTGCCGTCTGGACGGGCGTGACTGACAGCCAGCGCCGCGTAATGGTCGCCGTCGCCGAAAACCTCGCCGGACTGCACACCGCGGCCAGCCAGGCGCGCGTCGGTGGCAGCCGCAGCGGCGCCCCGCGCAAAGCCGCACAGGCGCTGGTCGACTCCGGCGACCTGGTCGCCGACACGCGCACCCGCACCGGCTACCGACTCGTGGACCCGCTGCTGGCTCTCTGGGTTCGCGCCCGCGGCCAAACAAGCTGACCCCCACAGCTCAACAGAGCACGGACGCGAGCGCGTAGCCAGGCCCAAGCCGGGGTGTGACGCAAAGCTCGCTCACCCAGGGCGAACGACCCGACCCTGCACCTCGTCGCCGAAGGAATAGTCGGAAACACCGGGCCACCCGCGTGCGAAGCGATTGCACCGACGGGCGCCCGCCACTTCGGCGAGCCTGCTTCAAATTGGGACTGTTCCTGACGAGGACGCGCTCCCTGGCGCGGTCGATCGCTGGACGACGTCAGTCACGCGGCCGCGGTGCCGACCCGGCAGCGTCGCAGGCAAGACCGAAGCGACGCGAGGCGTGGCCGAGGTATGACGGAACTCGATCGGCACCCCTGGCGGCTTGTGTTCGCTCCAGTCCTCACTCCTCCGCCACAGTGGGATGGCCGTTGGCCATGCGAACGAACAAGAGGTTGTTCGACTTCGCAGACGCAGCCTTCATGACCTCCGCGGCGCTATGGCCCGCGGCAATCGCCTCAGCCGCGGTTGTCCATGCCGCAGCCTCGTTCCTGAGCAAGCCCACGAGCCGCTCGCGCCTGATTGTGTCGCCGGCAAGCTCGTCCGCGAGCTGTAAGAGAAGAGCGCTGCGATCGGCCAGCAGTGCCTCCTGAGACTTCGCCGCTCGCCGAAGCATCTCGCTTACCGTGGGTGGGGTCTTGCGGGTGGCCTTGTTTCCTCCTTGAATCGTAGGTCTCGCGTCCGTGCGAGCTCCACTCAGGTAGCCTACTCACGCCCCGGTCTACTCGATTTCGCGGGCCCATGGTCGAGGCGGAGCCTCGGCTGTCGCCTTTCGCGTGGCCAGCGCGGAGATGAGCCCGCCACGAATGCGATGGCCACGCCGAGGCGTCCGAGGTGTCGGGGGAACCCGCCGGTCTGTGGTAGGGGCTTGGTCGAGGCCACAGAGCTTCCGCGTGACGCGAACTGGAAGCTGTTCCGGATGGGGCTTGTGACCAGCCTGCGGAATCCCAAAGCGGCCATCATGTACCTGGGGTTGATCGCGCAGTTCATCGTTCCCGCGCGAGGGGATGTGGTCCTTCAGGGGTTCGCGCTCGGGACTGTCCAGGTCGCGGTCAGCATGACGGTAAACTCGTTGATCATCTTCGCGGCGGGTTCGATTGCCGGGTTGGTCCGCGAGCGGTCGGCCTGGGCTGCATGGCAGCGCCGGATCACCGGTACGCTGCTGGGCGCTCTCGCAGTGTTAGGAGCGCGGGAAGTTCCTGGGCGCGCCCGCGTTTAGTCTTGGCCTCGTTCCCCGGGGACCGGCGCGCGGGGGACTGTCTGCCACAGCGATTCTGCTCGAGCCGTCGGTGCTGATTGTCGAGCAGCCGAGCGCCGGCGTCGGGGGCGTCGCGCAGACTCGCCACATGCTCGGGAGAGCTGCCGCCCGCGGGGCGGTCCTGCTGCCGTCTCGACGCGCTTGACGAGTGCCCCGGACTGCGCGATTGGGTGGTCGGAGATGGACCCCGGGACGTGTCGCGGGCCCGTCGGGCCGCGCGCTCAGCCGTGAGGCGCTGATCGAGCTGTACGGGGTTGTACGGGCTTGCGGTGAACCGTTGTCTCGCGGCTCTCCGGGTGAAAGGATTGCTGGCGGCCCGAAAGGATGTTGGCAAGCGCCCTCGTTGGGGGTCGGTCGTCGTCGATGGCGCGCTCCCGGGATGTTGAGCGAGGTGTGATGAACCTGCGGATGTGGATCGCTGTGGGGCTGGTGATCGCCTGTGCGCCCGCCGGCGCACAGGCGGCGTCGGGACCGCCTGGAACCTGGGCGGTGATCGCAGGTACCGGGCAGCAGGGCCTGCCGACGCCCGGCCCGGCGACCAGTAGCGCCCTCTGGGGTCCGGTCGGGGTGACCGTGGATCCGCAGGGCAATGTCTACATCGCCGACGAGTTCAACAACGCCGTCGAGGAGGTCACGCCGGCGGGGATGCTGTCGGTGATCGCCGGTGTGCCCGGCCAAACGGGCAGACCGACGCCCGGAGGATCGACTCTGAGCAAGCTTGATAATCCAGCTGGGATTGCGGCGGACGTCTACGGCAACGTCTACATCGCTGACTCAGGCAATCTCGTCGTCGAGAAGGTCACACCCACCGATCAGCTGTCGATCATCGCCGGCAACGAGGTCTGCCCGTATCCGCTTCCCGCTGGCCCGCTCCCGGCGACCAGCGGCTCGATCTGCGACCCCACGGGCGTGGCTGTCGACGCGAACGGCTACCTCTACGTCAGCGATTGGGCCGACAACGTGGTCGATCAGGTGACCCCGGGCGGGACGATGTCGGTCTTCGCCGGTGTCCCAGGTGCGGTGGGCCTGCCGACGCCCGGCCCGGCCACCAGCAGCGAGCTCCTCCACCCGTATGGCGTCGCCGTCGATGGCTCGGGCGACGTGTACATCGCCGACAGCGGGCACGACGCGATCGAGAAGGTCACGCCGGGCGGGATTCTGTCGATCGTCGCGGGCGTGCCGGGTCAGCCGGGAACGCCGACGCCGGGCCCGGCAACGGCCAGCCACCTTGACGGCCCCCTCGGCATCGCTCTCGACGACGCCGGCAACCTGTACATCGCTGACACGAACAACGGCCTGATCGAGAAGGTCAGTCCGTCCGGAATTCTGTCTGTGATCGCCGATCCGCTGTCCAGCCAGCCGGCGGGGTTGGCGGTCGACCGGTCCGGCAACCTGTACGTGGCCAACGTCGGCAGCGACGAGGTCGTCGAGGGCTTCGGGGTTGCCGCGGCAGCGCCGCCGGCGGGTACGAATACGACGGTTAGCTGCTACCCCGCATCCGTGCCGGCCGGGACCCCGACGACCTGCACGGCGACGGTCCGGACCGGGGTCGGCACCCCGACCGGTTCGGTCTCGTTCTCGAGCTCGCCGCCAACGGGCGCGTTCGGAAGCTCGGGCAGCTGCCAGCTGGCCGCCGCTGCCTTGTGTCAGATCACGTTCACGCCCGGCGCTCCCGGCACGTACACGATCGTTGCAGGCTACGGCGGCTCGAAGTCGTACGCTGCCAGCACCGGGCAGACGGCGATCAGCGCGGCCGCTGGCGGTGGCGGTGGCTCAGGCCCGGTCGCCGGCCCGGTGCCGACCGTCACCACCGGTGCGGCGTCGCCGAGCGCCGGCTCGGCGATCGTCGCCGGCAGCGTCGATCCGGGCGGTCTCCCGGTCCTCGATTGCAGGTTCGACTACGGCCTCACGACGGCATACGGAGCCAGCGTCCAGTGCGCGCAGACGATCGGCTCAGGCACGTTGGGCTCTGGGACGACGCCAGTAGCTGTGTCCGCGGCGCTCGACTCTCTGGGTCTGAACACGACCTACCACTATCGCCTCGAGGCGACGAACGCGGCCGGTACGAGCTTTGGGCAGGACGAGACCTTTATGACGGGACTTCCGCCCAGCGTGAGCTTCGTGGATCCGAGTATCAGTCCCGCAACGGGAGGTGTTCGCTTCACGATCACGGGCACCGGGTTCTCGGGGGCCACGAAGGTCTCATTCGGTTCCGGCTGCGGGCCATTTCTGTGCGTCTCCCAGACCCCGGTGGGTAGCTTCACGGTGCTGTCGGACACGGCGATCAGCGTCAGCGCACCGGCGAGCGCTCCGGGGATCTACCACGTGATCGTCACAACTCCGCGGGGTGCGAGCGAACCGTCGCCGAGTAGCTACTTCTTCTACGAGGCGCCCGTGAAGCCGACGTCTTTCGCCGTGCGATACGCCGGTGGCCCGATCGCGACGAACCCGAGAGTCGCGATCGTTCTGATCGGCCCTTCCTGGTGTGCGCTTCCCGGCATGTGTGCGACCACCGATGGGGCGACCCCGTCGCAGACGGCTACAGCCACCGACTACCTGGACAGCCTGCAGCGTCTCGTTCTCGACGACTTCGCACCGGGAACGCCGTACGGCTCGCTGCTCTCGCCGTTCTACCAGCTCAGCGGCTGCACGGAGCTGGTCACGACGCAGTTTCCGGTATGGGGCGGCTGCCAGACCACCTACGTCGGCGGTGTCTCGTTGCTGCGCGCGTCCGGGTCGCTGAGCGGCGCGGCGATCGTGCCGACCGATCTGTGCGCGCTGGGGGGCGTGTCGTCGTTTGACTGGCGGCATTACATCGCGCCGGCGTTCGGGAACCCGTCGAACGCGAGCACCGTCTATCTGCTCGTTTACGACTCGCCGTATTCGTGCGGCGGGGGCAACAACATCGCTGGGTCCTACCGGTATGCGGCGATCAACGTGTACGGCGACACGGAGGCGAATGGCACCTCGGGCGGCGACTTCGCGGGCTACCAAGCGTCGCACGAGCTCGAGGAGGCGATCACGGGCGCAGGCCGCGTGTCGGCGCCGAAAGTCCAGATCGGCTGGCATGTATCGCTTCCGGGGGGCGATGGCCAGATCGCGGACCCGTGCAACAACCGGGACGCTCAGGGCGATGTCGGATACGGGGACGCGGCAAATGGCGCGAACTTCCCGCTGTACAACCTGACGCGCGATTGGCTGGGAAACCTCGTGGCGGCGGTCGTCACCCCGCAGTCGTCGGGGTGCACGACCGGCCCGGATGCGTATCCGTCGCTCGGGGCGACCGTCGGCTCGGTCAACGGTCAGGCGCGCGCCGCGCTCGCGCGCTCCGCGCTCGCGCGGTCGTCCGGCTCGACGGCGGCGGCGGCGTCCGCGGCGTCCGCGGCGAGCCCGCTGCGATTCGTCAAGCTGACGCTCCCCGACGCGGTGCAGGGAAGCGCATATCGAGCGAGTGTCAGCGTGACCGGCGCGCGGGCGCCGTATGCGTTCCACGTCGCCTCCGGTCAGCTGCCGCCGGGGCTGACGCTCGATCAGAACACGGGCACGATCAGCGGCCGCCCGGCCGCCGCCGGGGAGTCGATCGTCACGATCCAGGCGACAGGAGGGCCGCCCACCGACCTCTCGAGCGCGACCGCGAGCTTCGCGCTGCTCGTCGACGCGCGAGCGAACACGCCGCCGCGTGTGGTCGCGTTCCCGAGCGACCGGGCGCCGACCACAGGCGGGCTGATTCAGGTGAGCGGCTCGGGGTTCTCGACAGCGCCGGGCGCGACCGGCTTTACCTTCGGCGGGGTGCCGGCAACCGACGTGATCTGCCCGACGACGCTCAGCTGCACGATGCTCGCGCCCGCCGCAGCGCCGGGAACGGTGCAAGTGCGCGCCACGGTCGCCGGACACACCAGCCCACCCGCTCACGTCGGCTATGTCGTTCCGGGCGCGCTCGCGTTCAGCGACCAGACCCTGCCGGGCGCCCAGCAGGGCAGCGACTACTCCGCCTCACTCGCCTCCGGCGCGAGCGGCGGGCAGCCGCCCTACCGCTTCGCGCTGGCGCGCGGGAAGCCACCGCGCGGTCTGAGGGTCACCCGCGCCGGCCAGCTCCAGGGAACCCCGGTGCTGGCAGGCGGCTACTCCCTGCTCGTCCGCGTCCGCGACGCATCAGGCCGGGTGAGCACCGCCCGCGCGCAACTGCTGGTGACGATCGCCAACGCACGATTGCTGCTCCTCGACGCGCAGACGCAGACGAGCGCGCTGCTCAAGCACACCCGCGGCGCCAGGCGCCCCCTGCGGAACGCGGCGTCGGCGTTGCAGGCCGCTCTGCGCGCCTCGCTCTGGCTCAACGACGATCATCTACAGCCGGCCGGCGGGCGCGCCGTGTTCAACCAAAGCGCGTTGGCGATCCGCGACCTGCAAGCCGCACACCTCCATGGCCACGGTGCCACCGGAGCGCGGCGCGCGCTCATCGACGAGCTCGTGAGCGCCAGCAGCGCTCTCGTTCAGGCCGCGATCCAGCACGCCGCACAACACCGCGCCACCCGCCACGCGCACGCCGCGACCAAAGCGCTGCTCGCGGCGCTAAGGCTGGCGCGCCGACGGCCGACCGCCGCTATCGCACGGCTGGGGTCGGCGTGGCAGCAGGCGGCCGGTTAGGTTTAGTCGGAGCACCACCGCGGTCCAGCGAGAGCCTGGTAAGCGCTGGGCATTGCTTCCAGATTCGGCCGGGAGCCGCTTCAGCACGACAGAGAGGGGTGGGGGCCCGTGGACCGATGCTTTCGTGTCGGGACGGCCGCGCGCCGGAGCTGTGCTTCGGCTAGTCGCCATCCTCGCGGTTCCTGCGGTCCCCGACGAGCTCGGCTTCGCTTCCGGCAAGAGCTCCACATCTCGCGAACCGGCGCAACGGCGACGAGGCGCATCCCCGGTGGGTTCCCGGCGCGCCATCGCTTTGGCCAGCGGCGCCGACCAAGCTGAACATGCGCATCGGCGACGGAGTGCCGACGCGGCGCCGCCGAGTCAAACGGGTCATACGACACGGCGTCCCAGGCGACCCGTGGGCGAACTCCGTCACCCAGGGCGTGTCATGTCCTTGCCCAAGCAGTAAATCGTGCTGCGCGCTCGGCGGCTTTGGTTGCCAGCAAGCAAGATCGAGGCAACCTCGGGCCTCAGTCCTCAGCCTCGTTGGCGAGCAGCGTCTCGGGCTTCGATAGCCCGATGGCCTCGGCATGCTGGCGATAGATCGCGAGCGCGAAGTCTCGCGCCTGGTCTACGTCGTGACCGTCGGTCTCGTAGACGCATGTCAGCGTCTGGAGCCGGACGGGGTGCATCACGCTGCCGTGAATCACGATGTCGGTCGCCCCAGTCAACTCTTGGAGGTCGATGCCCTGGCGCTGGCAGTCGGCCAAGATCGGCACGGGATCGCATTGGCGGGATCGAAGCTCGCCACCACGTTGATGATGTGCCGGTTCATCAGCGCTCCTCCGTGCCGACCCACGGATCGCGCGAACGTCATAAAGCTTGGCGAGGGCGGCTTGCAGCGCGGTCCCGCTGAAGTAGTCCTGAACCGCTTGGTCATCATCGAGCTCTACAGCGTGGCGACCAGCCTCCTCATCGGCGTCGAGGTCGCCGGGTGCAGGCTCGTCGACGACGAGTGCGCCCTTAGGATCCAGGAACAACACCAGACGTCGCGGCCTGTCGGTCGCGATCAAATCGCCGTCGAAATGGACAACGAAGCTGGAGCCGTCCGCGTTGGGAAACATGACCTTATTGGCCATCGTCTTCACTCCTTGGTCGATTATGCCGCCAACCGGTCATATGATCGCCGAGGCTGGAGTCGACGCCAGCCGCCGTGTGACCGTTTGGGGTTCGATTGCTTGCCGCTAGCCCTCGCGACGCACGCGGCATGGGTCCGATCAGGCTGCGGATCACCAATCGGATTCGGCAGCGCTTGACTGGGATTCGCCGAGGCCTAACCGCCGGGAAACGTTCGATAGTCCCGAGCGCGAAGACTCATGTACGTTGTCGGCGGCAGCCCCGCCAGGCGCAGAAAGCCGGCATCCCTCGGACGAGCGCTTTGGTCGCCCAAGTCCTCTCAATCGGACAATCGCATCGGCGACGGACCAGGCCTCCGTCGCGGCGGGCGCCGGCGATGCCCTTGCCACGAAAGAGATGGCCGGGTTGATGACCGACGGCGTCATTCCTGTGGCGACTTCGGGCGGGAATGCGACTACGCCGCTGGGCAGCACGCTGGCCAGCACACGCCGGTGTGGTAGCTACGTTTGGTCGACGATGCCCGACGAGCTGTCAGCTCCGAGCGTGATCACGCCGACGGTCGGCGTTGATCCACGTGTTGCCCTTGCGACGTCGCTTCATGCGGCGCCGGGTCTGTACGCCGTGCTCATCGGCAGTGGAATGTCTCGCGCTGCCGGGGTGCCAACGGGCTGGGAGGTCGTGCAGGACCTCGCGCGAAAGGTTGCGCTGGCCGAGGGCGTCGATCTGTCGGTGCTCGAGCAGGCTCCCGAGGAGTGGTTCGCGGCGAGGTTCGAGCGCGAGCTTCGGTACGACGAGCTGCTGGCGCAGCTAGCCCGCACCGACCCCGAGCGTCAGTCCGTTCTACGCTCGTATTTTGATCCGCCGTCCGCCGCTGGCCCGCCGATCCAGCTGACCGCAGGACATCGCGCGCTCGCAGCCCTGTGCTCGGCTGGTCGGGTCCGCGTTGTACTGACGACGAACTTCGATCGTTTGATCGAGCGCGCGATCGCAGACGCGGGCGTCGCTGTTCAGGTCCTCGCGACGGCGGAGGATCTCGAGGGGATGAGCCCGCTGCAGCACGCACCAGCGACTGTGGTGAAGCTGCACGGCGACTACATGTCGAAGATGAGAAATGCGCCCGATGAGCTGGCGACCTATCCGATCGAGCTGCGGCGCGTGCTTGACCGTGTGCTCGACGAGTATGGCTTGATGGTGCTCGGCTGGTCGGCCGACTACGACACGGCGCTTCGGAACGCGATCGCCGCGTGCCCGACCCGTCGGTATCCGACGTACTGGATGAGCTACGCCGGCGCGTTGACGGAGGCCGCTGAGGGCCTGATTCGCAACCGGTCCGCGACGGTCATCGAGACGCGCGGAGCGGATGAGTTCCTTGTGGACCTAGTCGAGCGGATCACGCGACTTGAGCACCGTGCCGTACGGCGCGGTAGGCCCACGCTTCTACGCCAACACCACTACTCGCCACGAACCTACCGTCCGAACGGCTCGAGCGAGGCTCCGCTCCTGCTGCTGCGCGCGGCGGTGACTCTCGGCCCAGCAGCGCTCGACGAGTGCGGGCAGATTGGTCCCGCTGAGCGCGAGCGGATGCTTCGTGTTCTTACAGGGTCCGATCTGACCGGATTGCTCGTGGGCCTTTCGGTGATGCCCACCGTCTCACCCGCCGTGAACCTCGCCGCCGCTCCGGCGCCGGCGTCCACGGCGATGATCTGGGTGCATACACCCGATGGCCGCCAATCGGACGTGAGCGCCGAGTACGGCCTCGGCGCTCACCCGGCCAAGAGCGTCGCAGCACTGCTCTCGGTGCACCTCCCCGGCGCCGCGACGGGGGACGTCGTGCTCATATTGGACACCTCGGTCTCAAGTACCTCGTCGGTCCGCATCGGTCAAGCGGCCTCGTTATGGCGCGATGCGCTCGTGCTGTTGACGTCGTTGGTGCCCGAAGCGCTCGGCGGCGTCCTACCTCCCGACGCGGAGCCGATCTCGATCGAGCTGCACGCGATCAGCCAAAAGACCGATGAGCGCGGGCAGGCTGTCGATCTAACCGATCCGCTTGACCTGACGATCCTCGGACAGCGCTCCGGAGCCATCGGCGGAGCGATCGGCGTCGCCATGCGAATCAACCGCGGGTTGTCGAAACACGAGTCGGCCGAGGTCGTAAGCGATGCGATCGCATCGATGGCGCTCGCGCACGGGTACCTTGATCCGCGTATCGGGATCAACGCGGTACGCGGAGAGCTCGGCCTGCCCGCCAAGACGTTGGCTTAGATCGGATTCACAGGTGCACCGCATAGGAGCGCGACGCCCACGACCTGCGTGGCCGCATCCAGGCGCCGTCGATCGTCCGAGCTGACGACCGCATCCACCACGGGATCAGCCGTCCGGCCGGCTTGGCTGAAGCCAAACACGCGCCTGCTGGCCAGGCACCCCGCGCTTGCGCTTCTCTCGTCGCGCGCGAATTGATCGCAGTTGCGCCTTCAACGGGCTGGGTCAGCCACGCGCAACGAGAGTCGCGCTGACTGAGCGCCAGCGTGGGTCAGTCGATCGAGCCGGCTGGCGCAACCCATTCGGTTCGCTGGCCGGTCACCGCAGCGATTCGATCAAAGTCGGCATCGTAGTGCAGGACGATCAGGCCCTCTTCCTCGGCCGCAGCCGCGATCAAGAGGTCAGGGACCTTTCGGCCCCGCTGATGTTTGGCGGCGAGCAGCCGCTGCACCTGTTTGGCGCGCCGCACATGTGCCGAGGTCGTCTCGACGAGGTCAAACAGTTCCAACGCGCCGGAGAGCCGATCCCATTCTGATGCGCTGCGTGCGGAGTATCCGATCTCCAGGTCGCTGATCCCGGCGCGCGCCAGTTCACCTCGCTCGGCTCGAGGCTGGATCGCGGCGCGCAGTTCGGGTGACGCCAGGCGCGTAAGCACGCTGGTGTCGAGCAGGTGGGTCAGCGCCATGCCTGCTCGCGCGGTGCGAGATCTGCGCGCGCGAGGACGTCGAGCGCTCGCCTGACGTCGTCGCGCTGCCGGGCGCCGGCGCGACGGAGCGCGAGATTGATCGTGTCCTTGATCGTGCTGGTTCCCAGCTCGCGCTTGGCTTCGTCGAGGGCGTCCTCGTCGATGTCGACAAGATGCTTTGCCACGACGCGCAGTATATATTATGCTAGCGGCTATATATACGCGATCGGCACGTGGGTGCTCGTGCTCGCTGTTTCGGGTCCCACGGGTCGCTCCGTCGTCTGGCCGGTCCGGTCGGACCGATGCGCTGCGGTCATCGGATTCCGCGGCGCGCGGCACATGATCGCCGCGCCTGCTGTTTGCTCGCACGCCTCGGCCGTTCGCCGCTGATCATTTCAACGGCAAACGCCCCTTCACCAGCATCGCGGGGCGCAACCGCCGCGCTCCCGCTCCGGCAGGACCGGGTGCGAAGCAGAAGCCTTCCCGCTGAGCGCTCCCTGGGCGAGCAGGCAATGAGCGCGTTGTCGGCGTCGGCGGGGACGTAGGACGCCACGGGAGGAGCAGCGGGTGCGTGCGCGGTTGAGCTAGCGCTCGCCGCTGGTGCGGGCTAGTGTCCTGATCCGCAACTTCGGTGGCAGTCTCACGGCGTCTGGACGCGGCTGGCGGATGGGGATGTTCCCGCCGTAGCACCCGGCAGCGCACCGCCCTCACTCTGCGTGCTCCAAGCCTGACCGCAACCCACACGGCTTGTGACTCATCAACCAGGGCGCCTCGCGCCCTCGACGGTTGCCCGCGACGGTTGCCCGAGCATCACCGACCCAGTCATCCCTTGCGTACCCGGCCCCTAAAGATGTCGGTCTGCAGGCACTTCTCGAAACGAAACGCCCCCGGCAGGACTCGAACCTGCGACCCACGGCTTAGAAGGCCGTCGCTCTA
>JAJZWB010000049.1 GCA_021846845.1 Actinomycetes bacterium
GGTGCCGCCCCCGCGCACCGCCCCCCCGACACCCCAGCCAACCGGTCCCGCGACACCCCAGCCAACCGGTCCCGCGACACCCCAGCCAACCGGTCCCGCGACACCCCAGCCAACCGGTCCCGCGACACCCCAGCCCACTGGCTCGGCATCGCCCGCGCCGGCCGGGACCGCGCCGGCCGGGACCGCGCCGAGCGCTCCCGCCCCGGCGCGCTCGGGCGCCGGCCACGGCTCGGGCACGATCGCCCTCCGCACGCCGCCGCGCGGCCCCCACGCCCGCCACCGCGCCGCCCAGGGGCACAGCGGCGGAGCGCCCGTGTCCTCGCCGAGCTCCGGCGCGCCGCCCGTCGGCTCTCTGTCGCCGTCGGCACCCGGCTTCTCAGGCCCCGCCTCCTGGACGGGGATCGTCGCCCCCAACCAGGCGCTGGCCGGGGCCGTCGACAACCTCTCCGGCCTGCTGGCCAACGGCAACCGGCCACCCGCTTTCCTGATCCCGATCTACATGCAGGCGGGCGCCCGCTTCGGCGTGCCGTGGGAGGTGCTCGCCGCGATCAACGCGATCGAGTCCGACTACGGGCGCGACCTGAACACCTCAACCGCGGGCGCGATCGGTTGGATGCAGTTCGAGCCCTCGACCTGGCGGGAGTACGGCATGGCGGTGGACGGCCACAGCGTCCCCAACCCCTACGATCCGCGCGACGCGATCTTCTCGGCCGCCCGCTACCTCGCCGCCGCGGGCGCGGCGCAGGACCTAGCGGCCGCGGTGTACGCCTACAACCACGCCGGCTGGTACGTCGACGAGGTTCTCACGCGAGCGCGGACGATCGCCCGCACACCGCAGTTCGAGCGCGCCACGGTGCGCCACGGAACCTTCTCGGCCTACTTCGCGACCGGGGTCGCGCGCCGTCCCACGGTCAGCTACCGAGGCGGCGTCCTGTCGCACTACGACCGCCTGATCGCCGCCGCCAACATGGTCAGCGCCGCGGACCTCCCCTATCTGTGGGGCGGCGGTCACGAGCAGCCGGCGCGCTTCGGCCCGTTCGACTGCTCGGGCGCCGTCTCCTACGTGATGCAGCAGGCCGGCTACCGGGTGCCCACGACCGTCTCGGGAGACATCCCCAGCTGGCGCCTGCCGTCGGGTCCAGGCCGGGTGACGATCTTCTACAACCCGACCCACACGTTCATGCGGATCGGCAACCGCTACTTCGGGACCAGCGCCTTCGGGCGTCCGGGTGGCGGCGCGGGCTGGTTCGACGTCAGCCGTCTGCCGGCCTCCTACCTGGCCACCTTCCACGAGGTCCACGTGCCCGGCCTCGGCGTCGACTCGTTCGCGCCCGGGCTCCCGAGCGCCGGCTCCGCCTCCGGGCATCGACGACACCGGGTCAGCTTCTCGGCGGGCGCGCTCTCCTCGCTGGGCTCATTCCCGGCGCGAGCGGCCGGCCAGGGTCGATAGGAGCTCGGCCGGCCGAATCAGAGAGCGGACGCGGGCGGCTCGGATCGCGTTCACGCGCGCACTCAGCAGAATTGGCTGATGGCACTCCCGCCCCAGGCCGTCCCCGACGAACCGGCCGGCCACCACGACCCGGCCGCCCACCACGACGCGCCGGGACGGGACGACCCGGACGCCGCGGCGCTGCGGCGGCGGCTTGCGCGGTTGCGGTTCGACCTGCACGACGGACCGCAGCAGGACGTGCACCTGCTCGCACAGGATCTGGGGCTGTTCCGTGAACAGCTGCAGGCGCTGCTGGAGACCCACCAGGATCGCGACCGCGTGCTCGGGCGCATCGACGACCTCCAGGCCCAGCTCGAGTCGCTGGACCGCGACCTGCGGAGGCTCTGGACGGCAACGCAGGAGCCGCTCCCACGAAGCGTTAGCGAGCCGCTTTTCGACCTGGCGCAGGCCTTCGCAGACCGGACGGGCGTCGTCCCCTCGGTGGGGATCGCCGGAGAGTTCGACGCGCTGACAGACTCGCAGCGACAGGCGATCCTGTCGGTCGCGCGCGAGGCGCTCTCCAACATCCGCAAGCACGGCCATGCCGAGCGCGTCGAGATCTCGGTCACCGCGCACGGGGGCGACGTCGAGATGGTGATCCGGGACGACGGCGAGGGGTTCGACCCGGAGACCGTGCCCGCACTGGCCGCCCAGGCGGGCCACCTGGGGCTGGTCGGGATGCGTGAGCGGGTCGAGATGCTCGGCGGCCGGTTCCGGATCGAATCAGGTCCCGGCGGGCCCACGAGGATCTCGGTCCGGCTGCCGCGCTGGCCGTCCTGAGCGCTGGCACGGAGCCGGCCGCGGCCCTACGCGCGGCGGGCCGCGAACCCGGCGTGCGCCGCCGAGCCGGTGCAGGGATCCACCATCGTGAGCTTCCCCCTCGCGGCGCCTGCGGCGAAGCGCCCGCTCCACGTCGTGGGGACTCCGTCGAGCAGGTCGGCGTCGGTCTGCGAGTGGAACGCGCCGCCGGCCCCGATGAACTCCTCGGCCGGGCTTGTCTGGAAGGTCTGCGTCATCTGAACGCCGTTGGCGCTACGGCACGTCACCGTGCTCGAGAGCGAGGTGACGAGCCGCCCCCGTGCCGCGACGGTGAACGAGATGCTCCCGTTGATCTGCGAGCCCGACACCGTGCCGCGCCAGCTTCCGTCGGCGACGCGCATCCGGCGCGCCGGACGCACCCTCCACGTGAGCGTTCCGCGCGGCCAGCCACAGCCGGGCCCCCTGCGAGGAGCGAGCGAGGTCAGCACGCCTTCCACGGTGCTGCCAAACGCGCCGCCGAGCTGCACCCGCCCGCCGTCCAGCGTTCCCGTGAGGCCGGACGCGGCCGGCAAGCCGAAGAGGTCGGTGACTGGGCGCCCGCCGGCTCCGAAATAGCCCGGGCCCGACAGCGCGACCGCCGCCGCGTCGCGCGCGGAGGCGGGACAGCTTGACGGGAACGCGACGACGATCGTGGTCGCGACGATCCGTCCGTGGCGCTGAGCGAGCTCGAACGAAAGCGGCAGTCCGTGTGGCCCGATCCCCTCCCAATCGCCTGGACTCGGAACCACACCGCCGCCCGCGGACGCGGACGCGGACGCGGACGCGGACGCGGACGCGGACGCGGACGCACCGAGCATGAACGAACTGGAAAGGGCAAGCGCGAGACAGGCCCGCAACGCGGCCACGATCGCAGGGCGAGCCGCTCCGGGTCTTGCTCGCGCGCGCATGGCAGACCTCACCTGAACGCAAAGATACCGGCTTTCGGAGCGTTCACCGGTCGTGCCCTCAGGGTCGCGGCGGCATCAACCCAGACCGTCCCCGGACGCGCTCCGGCGCGCGGGCGTCAACCCACGCAGCACCCCGGGGCGCCGCTGGCGTCAGCGGATCCCGTGCTCCAGCGCCCAGCGCACCGCGCCTGCCCGGTTGGCGACCCCGAGCTTGCGGTAGATGTTGGTGAGGTGGAACTTGATCGTGTGCTCGCTGATCCACAGGTCGCGGCTGATCGCCGCGGTCGTAAGCCCGGCCGCGACCGCCCCCAGGATCGAACGCTCGCGGTCGGTCAGCCGCGGCGCCGCGAGCGCTTCGGCGGCCGCCGGCCGCTGAGCCGGGCACGCCGGGGCATGGAACACCGCCCCGCTGGCCGCCTGCCGGATCACCGACGCGACATCGACGGTCTGCGCGCTCTTGAGCACGTAGGCGCTGGCGCCCGCGTTCAGCGCCGCGTCGATCGTGGCGCGGTCGTCGCACGCCGAGAGGACGATCGCCTTGGTAACCGGCCAGCGCTCCCGGATCGCCTCGATCGCCTCGACCCCGCTGACGCCCGGCATCCAGAGGTCCATCAGGACGATGTCCGGGCGTCGGCGCTCCACCAGCTGTAGCAGCTCCGGTCCGGTGTGGGCCTCGCCCACGACCTCGATGTCCTCCAGGTGCTCGATCGTCCGCCTGATACCAGCGATGATGAGCGGGTGATCGTCGGCGATCAGCACCTTGAGCGCGGCCTGATCGGCTGCTGTGATTTCCTCGGCTGGCTCGGCTACGGCTTGCGTCATGGTCCTCGGACCGGGCGACCGCTTCATCGAGCGCCCGGCCACCTGAATATTCGGCCCCTGAGCCGAATGCTTGAGCCCCATTGGCGACCGCGAGGCGGGACCGGGCGACCACCGGTGCGCGGGCGAACCGGCAACCTCAGGCAGCCGGATCGACAGCGACCACCGGTGCGCGGGCGAACGGGCAACCTCAGGCAGCCGATCAGCGCACCACCGGCAGCCGGGTGAAGGGCCCCGCGTCGCGATGCTCGTAGCCGTCACCGACCACGCCGCCGAGCGCTACCGCCAGCGGGTTCGGGGCACGCTGGACGCGCGGGCCGAGGTTGCCGACAGGGTGGCGCGAGCCCACGCCGCCGGACGCGTGGAGACCGGCCCGCGTGGCGCGCTGCTGGTCCGGGACCTGCAGCGAGGCGGCCTGGTGTACGTGTGCCGCCCCGAGCGCGGGGAGCTAGTGGTCACGACCCTGTGGGAGGAGGGCGAGGACGCGGCCGTGCCGAAGCGGTTCACCGATGCGCTGCGGCGCGACGACCACCGGGTACGCTGAGCCGATGCCGGACATGACCAGACGCCCGCTCGGCGGCTCGGGGCTCGAGGTCTCGGTCGTTGGACTGGGAGCCAACAACTTCGGTCGGCGGGTCGACCTCGCCGGGACCAGGCGCGTGATCGACGCGGCGCTCGACGTGGGGATCGACTTCATCGACACCGCCGACATCTACGGCAATCATGGCGACAGCGAGCGGTTCCTGGGCGAGGTGCTCGCCGGCCGCCGCGACCGCGTGGTGCTGGCGACCAAGTTCGGGATGGACATGCGCGACGGCCGTGGCCCCCGCGGCAGCCGTGAGTACATCCGCCAGGCGATCGACGCCTCGCTTGCGAGGCTGCAGACCGACGCGATCGACTTCTACTGGTACCACGAGCCGGACGGCGTCACGCCGATCTCGGAGACGCTCGGAGAGCTCAACGAGCTGGTCGCGGCCGGCAAGGTCCGGGCGATCGGGGCCTCGAACTTCACCGCCGAGCAGCTGCTGGAGGCGGACGCGGCCGCACGCGACGCGGGGCTGAAGCCGTTCACGGCCGTCCAGAACGAGTACAGCCTCCTCTCCCGAGAGGCGGAGCGTGAGGTGCTTCCCGCCTGCGAGCGGCTCGGGATCGGGTTCGTTCCCTACTTCCCGCTCGCGTCCGGCCTGCTCACCGGCAAGTACCGCCCCGGCGAGCCGGGTCCCGCCGGCGCGCGGCTGTCGCGCCGCGACCTGATAGCGACCGATGAGCAGTTCGCGCTCGTGGCCGCGCTGACGGCGTACGCCGGGGAGCGCGGGCTGGCGCTGACCGACGTGGCGATCGGCGCGCTGCTCCTGCACCCGGCGGTCTCATCGGTGATCGCGGGAGCCACCTCGGCAGAGCAGGTGGTGGCCAACGCGCGCGCCGCGCGCTGGCGAGCGAGTGAGGAGGACCGAGCCGCGCTGGAGACGCTGCTCGCCGCCCATGGCTGATCGGGCTGTGCGGACGATGGGCGCCGGGCGCCGACGGTCACTGCCACGTCCCCCGCTGTGGGCACAGTGGATCCTGTCGCTGTCGGTCGCGGCCGCCCTGCTGATCGCGCTGTACCTGTTCGTCAGCGCCAACGACCACAACTACTCGGTCGCGACGCTGGACCCGGCGGCGGTGCAGCGCGCCAACCGCGAGGCCGAGCTCCTAACCGCCCAGGACCAGGCCCCGCACGTGGTCGCCCTGAGGTCGGTGGCCGACCCCAGGGGCGCCCTGCTGCACGCTGTCCGCACCGACATGAACCACCAGATCGCGACCGGCCGGGTGAGCGGCACGCTGCAGCGCGCCCGGTGCACGCCCGCCGGCGGAAGCGCCGCGGCGCCCGCGTTCTCGTGCCGGGCGACCGCGGCGTCGGTCAACTACCTCTACGTGGGCGTCGTCCACATCGGCTCCCACCGGCTCGTGTGGTGCCGCCACGACGAGCCGCCGGTGCCCAACCAGCCCGTTCCGCTCAGTCCGCTCTGCACCCGCTAGCGCCCCTCACAGCGCCACCCGGTGCCGCAGGCTCAGATAGCCGGCCCGCCGCACGGCGACCGTGACCGGGTCGAGCACCGTCGCCGGCAGCAGCAGCCTGGCGGTGCCCGACGGGCCGGTTGTGGAGCTCCTGCCGGCCACGGAGACCTTCGCGCCCGCCACGGCGTCGCCGGCGTCGGTCACGCGGACCGAGAGCGCGTGCCTGCCGTGCCCGCTCGCCGTGGCCCGGACGCTCGCGGTCAGCTCGGGCAGCACGCGCGCGTGAAAGCTGCCGGCAGGCTGCAGCTTGCCGCCCACCGTCGGGATCTCGTCGGCGAACAGGTCAAGCGGGCCGAGGCGCCCGTCGCCGGAGATGCGGTAGAGGGTGAACGCGTGGGGGTTGACGCGCTGCAGCGGTTCGAAGCGCGTCACCGCGCGGTTTGAGCGTGTGACCACGAGCCCGCCGTTCTCGTCACCCCACATCACCCAGATCCTTCCGCCCCGCCCGGTCGCGACACCCATGTCCTTGGCGCTGACACCGGTGACGCGGCCGACGGACACGGAGCCGCCGCCGTAGCGCAGCAGCGAAACCCGCTGGCCGTCGGTCGTGTAGGCGGTGAACACACCCGCGCCGGAATCGCGCCCTGCTAGCACCTGCTCATCGCGAAGCTGACCGGGGACCTGCATCACGGCCCCCAGCGCGGGCGCGACCGCCCTGATGAAGCTGCCGCCGTTGCCCGCGTTGGAGCGCCAGGAGGCGACCATCTGCCCGGTCCCCGCGTCGATCGCCGAGTCGACGTCGCCGGCGAAGTCGTCGGTGGCGTCGGTGGCGACGGCCGTCGGAGAGCCGGCGCCGAGACCCTGCTGGACGGTGACGCCACCGGCGACCGACAGCGTCCACACCGGCGCGCCGGCCACGAGCTGGCCGGTGACATCCGCGCCGTAGGCGAGCGACTCAAGCGTCGAGCCGCTGGAGACATCGACCGGCACCGACCAGGAGGCGCCCCCGTCGGTCGACTGGATCTCCCAGAGCGTGCTCACGCTCGTCCCGGGCCAGATCGCGCCGAAGACCGCCTCAAGCGTGCCGTTGGCGAGCGACACCAGACCCGGCCGGCTGGTGCCCCAGCCGCTCAGGGCGGTGGTCGGCGCGCTGAGCGCGCCGGAGGGGCTGACGGTTGCAGTGGCGAGTCCGTCGGGCGCGCTGGAGCCGGGAGCGGTCGTCTGGTAGAGCAGGTGCAGCACCCCGTCGGGTGTTCGCGCCGCGGCGAAGTTCGGGTATGAACCCACCCCCAGCGTGGTCACGCGCTGGAACTGGACCGCGCCCGCCGCCGGTCCGGCGCTCGCCTGGAGCAGCCCGCCCGCGAGCAGCGCCGCGGCGAGGTGCCGGATGGTCGGTCGGACACCGAAGCTGTTCGACATCCCTGCGCCTCCTCAGTCGATGGTGATGGTGACTACGTGTCGCCGCCGGGAGCGGCCGTGACCCCAGCTGAGCGCAAGCCGGTAGCGCCCGCGCGGCAGCGACCGCCGTACGGCCACCGACACCGCCGACCCGGCCGGACCGTTCGCGATCCCGCGCGCGACGACGGCCGCGCCGCGCGACAGCGTCACGCGAACCTCAGCGCCGCCGAGCACGAGCGAGCCGACGGCGACCGGCCCCGCGCAGCGGCCGCGCGCGCAGCGCAGAAGCGCCACGAGCCCGACGCGGGCCGGCGCCAGCCGCGCGACGGTCGCCGGGCCAGGAAGCATGTTCGGGCCGCCCTCGGGCACGATGCTCGCCCTGAGGCGCTCGCCGGCGAGCACCTCGCCCAGCACGACACGGCGACGGCTCGGGGACGCCAGCAACGACACGATGCGCCCGTCGCTGCCATGGATCGTGATCGCGTAGCGGCGCGCCCCCGGCGCGGGCGACCACGTCAGGGCCGCGGTCGAACCTGCCCCCCGGCCGAAGCGGGCGGAGCGCGCGCGGCCCGGGCGGATCGCCGGCGGCGCGGTGTACCGGCCGGCGACGATAGTGCGCAGCGGCGCCCCTGAAGCGCTTCGCAGATAGGCGACGATCGACCGGCGCCGGCCGAGGGCGTCCTCCGGCACGAAGGGGATCACGCCGGCGGGTCGGCGCACGGTCGCCAGCACATGGCCGCTGTCGCGGCCGCGCTCGGCGAACTCCACCCGGGTGCCCGGGACGTAGTCGGAGATCCGATAGGACAGCGTCCATCTGGGCCCGCGCGAGCGCTTGACGCGGACCCGTACCCGCGCCGGCGGTACGTCCTGCGCGGACGCGACCGACGCGATCGGAGCCGACGCTGCGGTCGGCTGGATGTTGTACAGCCCGCCGGCCGGATGGCGCAGGAAGATGATCACGTGATGGCCGTCGGGAGCGATCGCGCTGATGAAATCGCCGCCGAGCGTGCTGACCTGCCCGGGGGCCGACGGGGTCGCGTAGCGCCGGTGTCCCGGGCCGTAGATGTCCAGCACCGGGGTCCCGGAGGACGAGCCGACCAGTATCTCCTGGCCCTGGGTGCCTCCCGGCAGCCTGATCGTGCCGCCGCCGCGGGTGGCGGCCGCCGTCAGAGCGACGTCACGCGGCGCGCTGACCACGTTTGAGACGAAGCCTCCCGTGTGCGGGGTGACCGGCTGCTGCCTGTAGGGCTTGAGCTGATCGGAGCAGTTGCTGAACCCGAACAGGCCGCCGTCGATGTTGCCGTCGGAGAAGCGGTAGCGGCCCTGCACTCCGAACCCCGAGACGTCGGCGCAGCCGGCCACATACTGGTTGTTGATCAGGCCGGCGACCTCGGCGCTGATGACCCACAGCTTCATCGCGACGCTCCCGTCGGCCTCCCAGCGCCCGCTCGTGGGCTCGTCCCAGAATCCAACGCTGCCGGTCACGCTGACGACGGGATCGCCGGAGTCAAACGGGAAGTGCAGGTTGACGCTCAGCGCCGCGTCGGTGTACCCGTCCGAGTAGACGTCGGCCGCCAGCGTCGCGATCTGGTCGCCGGACAGCGACAGCGTCCCCTGGCCGCCGAAGAAGCCCAGCTGGGTACCGGTGGCGTCGGCGTACCTGAACCCGAGGCTGAGCTCCAGCTCCTGAGCGATGCTCGCGCCAAGCTGCCCACCGAAGGTGAGCGGGTTGACGCCGACCGAGCCGCCGACCTGGTTGACCAGGATCCCCGGGTAGATCGGGACCCCTGTGCCGGGCGGGGCGGTGAACGTCATCGAGGCGTAGTGGAACTGCCCCTTGCGGAAGTCGAGCTCGGCGGCGAGACTTGGCTGGCTGAGCGGCCCGAAGACGAACTTCGCCTTCGCCTGCCAGGTGTCGCGCCTGGAGGCATCGGGGTCGCTCGGCCAGTGGTAGGTGAACGACGCATCCCTGACCTCGAAGATGCTCGCCAGCCCGGCCTCGGGGATCGAGAACTGCAGCGAGCTCAAATCGATCCCGCTCTGCAGGTCGGCCACCACCTCGAGCGCCCCGGTCGCCTGGAAGTTCACGGCCGCCAGGTCGAGACCGACCTGGACGTCCATCAGCACCTGCGCCTTGTTGTTCAGATAGACGTTGACCGTGCCGGTCAGCGGGAAGTTGCCGGGCAGCGTCGCGCAGGCGCTGGTCGGACCCGGCGGCGGGCAGCAGCTCGGGTCCCTGCTGCCGGCGCTGCACGAGTGCCCGACGCCGAGGCTCATCAGCAGGGTCTTCGCGCCCGAGTCGGCCGCCCTCGCCACGGGATCGCCCGCGGCCGCCCCCCGCGCCCCGAAGCGGAGCACCCTTGGTGGAACGAACGCCTGGAAGGTGAGCTGGATCGGGTCCGCGGTCAGGTCCCTGCCGCCGATCGTGAGGTCGCCGATCGGGGTGTTCAGGAGCTCGACGTTCACCGCCGGCCCCGTCAGCCTCGTCCCGCTCCCGATCCCCAGCTCGTCGAAGGGGGTGATCTGGAAGATGCCGTAGCCGCCGGCAGTGGGCGCGAGCACCATCCCGTTGAGGTCGAGCAGGCGCGTCTCGATCACGTAGGCGCCGCCGGGCAGGGTCTGGACGCAGTCGGCCAGGATGTGGACGTTGCCGTTGTCGTAGTTTGGCTGGCACGGTCCCTGACCGCCGTCGGGCTTGAACAGGGGCGGGATGGACGGCGGGACCGTCGTGAACGTCAGGTGGGTCGTCGAGCTCTGCCCCGACGAGTTGGTCACCGTCAGGCCGACGGTGTGCACTCCGGGCGCGAACACGAAGCGCGCGTCCGGGTTGGTGCCCGTGCTCGTGTCGGGCTGGCCGTCTCCGTTGAAGTCCCAGTTGTAGGAGACGATCTTGCCGCTGCCAGGGGTGGATCCGCCGCCCGTGAAGCCGACGGCGCCGCCGGCCACCGGGTTCGGCGCCGTCAGCGCCAGCGTGGCCGTCGGCCCCGACTGGGTCGGCCCCGGCGCAGCGACGGTCGCGGTCGTCGACGCGGAGGCCGTGCGGCCGTTGATCTTCGTGACCGACACATTGACGGTGTAGGACCCGGCCGCCGCCCACGTGTGGGTGCCGGTGACGGTGAACCCACCGCCCGGCGCAGCTGACACGACACCGGCCGAGGTGGCCCCGTCACCCCAGCCGAGCGTCGCCGAGTAGTCGGACGCGACCGCGGTCGCGTCGCCGTCGGCGATCGTCGCCACCGCTCCCGAGAAGGAGGCCCCCGCCTGAGCGCTGACCGAGGCACCGGTCACGCTCAGGGGCGCGCCCGCGTGGTCGAAGCCCAGGTCGTCGATCGCAACGGCGGGCGGCGAGCCCGCCGCCGTGGAGGTCGTGATCTCGAACCATGTGATCTGCGCTGGAACCGGGCCACCGCTCGACTGCGTCGCGGTCAGCGCGGTCCACGCGCCGCTCTGGGCCTGGGCGCTGCCGGTCGCAACCACGTTCCCCGATGAGTCGTAGCCGTAGATCGACATCGCCACCGGCGAGCCGCTGCCGAGGTTGCGGACCTCGACGGTGACCGATCCCCGGGGATAGTCGAGCAGCTTTCCGACCGTCCCTGCGTATTGCGTCGGCCCGGCGCCGATCGGACCGCAGGTGGCGAGGCTGGCGTAGTTGGGACTCGAGAACGCTGGAACAGCCCCGCTCGCGACGGTCGGCGCGCCGCAGTCCCCCTTGCCGGGAGAGACGAGGCCGAGATCAGCGGCCGTGCCGAACTGAACCCCGTCGGACTGGTACTGGTTGGTCACCGACGTGCCGGTGGACAGGTCGTCGAATCCGACCACGGTGTTGGTGGTGGCGCTAGCCGCCGCCGTCCAGACCAGGCAAAGGGCGATGAGCGCGGCAGAGAACGCCAGGTCCCGTATGGCTCTCGGCCGCCCCATCGCATCGCGACCTTAAGGCCGGTCGCCTCGATTCGAAAGCGGGAAAACCCTACGCTGCCGGCACGCCCGCCGGGCCTCCCGGGTCAGCGCCAGGCGACGCGACCCGGCGCGCGCGAGCGCGGCGAGAAGCGGATCTGCACCACCCGAGCGCCGCGCGGGACCGAGAAAGCGACGCATCCGCTGCGCGTCTCGCCCGCGCCGATCAGCGACTCGAAGTCCACCAGCTGGGTGGCGCACACGCCGCCGTGAACCCCGAGCGGCGTCGCGGTCCCCAGAGGCGTGACGAGCGACCAGTCTCCGGAGGCGGTGCTGTCGTAGGTCGCGCCAGCGTCGTTGCGAATCGTGACCAGCACCCCCACCGGGCGGGTGCCGGGCACGAGCGCGGCCAAGGCGCCCCTGAGCGGGTCGAGCACGCGCGTGACCGCGACCGACAGGATCGAGCCGCCCGCGTGGACGCGCAGCACCGCGCCGACCGGCGCGAGGCGAGCGCGCGCGGGCCGTGCCCCGCGGGCCGCCGAGGTCGAGGTCGACGACGACGAGGCCTGCCCCCCGGTTGAGGACGAGCCGGATGCGCTCGCGGAGGAGGCGGACCCGCCCGGAAGGGTGGCGGCAGAGCCGGACCCGCCCGGCAGGGCGGCGGCGGCGCCGGTTGCGCCCGGCAGGGTGGATAAGCCGGAAGCCGACGAGGAGGTTGATGGCGCCGAGCCGCCGCAGCCGGCGATCAGCGCCGCGGCGACCGGAGCGACGAGCGAGGCAGGCAGCCGATGACGGCGAGCGAGATCCACCGCCGCGCAACATAGACGCTCGTCCGCACGCCCGGGATGATCGCCCGCGCCTGCCGACGCGAGCTGCTCCCGCGCCTGACGACCGCCGAGGGGGCGATCCGCGCGCGCCGCATCCGGGCATGGGGCGCGGCGCTTGGCGTAGGCTGCGACGCATGCCCGCCCCCACACAGCTGCCCGCGCTGCGGGAGACCGATGTCGACGCCGACCCGATCCGGCAGTTCGCCGCCTGGTTCGAGGCGGCGGCGACCGCCGGCATCGAGCAGCCCGAGGCGGCCGCGCTGGCGACGGCGAACGCCGACGGCGCGCCGTCGGTCCGCATGGTGCTCGTGAAGGCCGTCGACCAACGCGGCTTCCGCTTCTTCACCAACTACGCCAGCCGCAAGGGCCGCGAGCTCGCCGTCAACCCGCGCGCGGCGCTCGCCTTCTACTGGGGCCCGCTCGGACGCCAGGTGCGGGCGACCGGGACGGTCTCGCGCACCACCCGTGAGGAGACGATCGACTACGCGCACAGCCGCCCGAGGGGTAGCCAGCTGAGCGCGCTCGCCTCGCCGCAGAGCGAGGCGATCCCGAGCCGCGACACGCTGGAGGCGCGCGTGGCGGAGCTGAGCGCGCGCTTCGGCGACGGCGAGCTGCCGGTGTCCGAGCAGTGGGGCGGCTTTTGCCTTGACCCTCAGACGGTAGAGCTCTGGCAGCAGCGGCCGGATCGGCTCCACGACCGCCTGCTCTACTCACGCGTTAGCGGGGGCTGGCGGCTGGAGCGGCTGGCGCCCTAGGACCGGTCGCGGCCAGTGGGGCTCGCCGCTGGGTCATGCGGGATCTCGGAGGGCGTGCCAGACACGCGCGCTCGACCTGGCGAGCCGGCGCCCGGTGAGGCGCCGGGCCCTGGGCGCCGGGCGCGCGCGGCGGCGATCGTGCTCGCGGGCGGCCGCTCGTCGCGGATGGGCGCGCCCAAGGCCGCACTGAGCTGGCACGGATCGACCCTGCTGCGCCGTGTGGCCGGAATCGCCGCCCGCGCCGTGGACGGACCGGTGATCGTCGTGCGCGCCCCCGGCCAGGAGCTTCCCTCGCTGCCGGCCGGCGTCGAGGTCGCCACGGACGCGCGCGAGGGCCGAGGCCCGATCCAGGGGCTCGCCGCCGGTCTGGAGACGATCGGCGAGCGCGCCGAGGTCGCCTACGTCTCGTCGACCGACGCGCCGCTGCTGCATCCGGCGTTCATCGGGAGCGTGGTCCGGGCGCTGAGCGACGACCTCGATGTCGCGCTGCCGACGGTCGGCGGCCACCGCCAGCCGCTCGCGGCGGCCTACCGCGTGTCGCTGCTGCAGCTCGTGCTACAGCTCGTCGCCGCCGACCTGATGAAGCCGGCGTTCCTGTTCGAGCGCTGCCGGGTCCGGCTGCTGGACGAGCGCGATCTGCTCTCGGACCCGGACCTCGCGCGCGGCGACCCGCGGCTGCGATCGGTCGCCAACCTCAACGAGCGCGCCGACTATGAGCGGGCGCTCGCACTGCCGGCGCCCGAGGTCGGGGTGCGGCTGCGGGGAGCGCTCGCGACCGCGTCCGGCCCGGTGAGGGCCAGGCTGGGAGCCTGGTCGCTGGGCGAGCTGTCCGCGGCGGTCGGGGTGACGCTCGACGAGCGCGTGGCGGTCGAGCTCAACAGCCTCCCGACCGCGCCGGACCCTGAGCTGCCGCTTGTCTGCGGCGACGCGGTCATGCTCACGGCGCAGGGAGCCGGCCCGGGGGCCCGCGCCGCGACGTCGTAGGGCCGACGGCTGACTGGAGCCGGTCGGCGATCCCATCCACGCTCCCCGGGATGCTGAGCCGGTCCGCCTCCTCGGGATACATCCGCGCGAGCTTGCGCAGCTCCGTCTCCAGGAATCTCAGGCCGGCGTCGAGGTCTTCCTCCCCCGCGTCGGCACGGCGGCGCACGCCCATGGCCCGATTGACCCGCGCCTGCGCCTGCGGCCACGAGTAGCCGGGGTCGATCTCACGCCGAAGGTTCGCCCAGCGGCGGGCGAGCCGGTCGAGCGCCTGACGCTTGGCGGCGACACGGCGGTGGGCGGGCGCCGACACCGACGGCGCGACACCGGGCGCCGACACCGACGGCGCGACGCCTCCGCCGAGGGCGCGCTCTCGGCGCACGAACTCCAGCACGGAGCGCAGCGCGCGCTCCGGCTGGCCCAGCTCGCGCAGCAGCCGGCGCGCCGCGTCGACCTCCTCACGCCGATAGTGGACGCCCGCGATGATGATCCCGCCCGCCTGCACATCGGCATCCAGCGCCTCGAAGTCCGCCCGCCGGCCGGTCCCGAGCGGCAGCTCCACGTCGAACGCGGCACCGACGTCCTCGCAGACCTGCTGGCGCAGCTCGACCTCGATCCGCTCGGCCAGCTGCTTGAGCGTCGGGTCGGCCGGCATGAACACGGTCGCCAGCAGGTCTTCCGGGTCCTGGACGCGCCGGCGGACGATCCTCCCCGCGGCCTGGCGGAAGAACAGCTCCGTGCGCCTCGCCGTCGCGTAGGCCGAGACCACCAACCTTGGCACGTCGACGCCCTCCGAGACCATGTTGACCGCCACCAGCCAACGGGGCGCGGATGCGCCGCCGCGCGCGAAGCGGTCGATCCGTCCGTGCGCACCGGCCTCGTCGGAGAGGACCACGACCGGCTTCTCACCGGCCGTGGTGCGCAGCAGCGCAGCCACGGCGCGCGCGTGCGCGCGGTCGTCGCACAGCACCAATCCCGCCGCGTCCGGCACGACCGCGCGCGCGCGGACCAGCAGCGCGTCCGCATCCCGCAGCAGCGCCGACAGCAGCGGTGTCGCGGGATCGATCGCGGTCCGCAGGCGGCGAGCGTCGTCCTGCGCGTCGAGCTCGTCGGCAAAGGCCGCGACCGTCTGGCGGTCGTCGACGCGCCAGCGCAGGGTGGCGTCCAGCAGCCGGAAGGCGAGCGGCCGGCAGACTCCGTCGGAGACGGCGTCCCCGTAGCCGTAGACGTGGTCCGGGGAGCAGCGGCGCTCGGCGTCGTAGCGAACGAACGGGATCGCGCGCGCGTCGGAGCGAAACGGCGTGCCCGACAGCGCCAGGCGCCTCTGCGCGCCGTCGAACGCGGCTCGCAGGGCGGTGCCCCAGGTCGCCCGGTCGCCCGCATGGTGGACCTCGTCCAGCACGACGAACGTGGGGCGGCGCAGGTGGTGGGCGAACAGGTCCGGCGCGGAGGCGACCTGCTGATAGGTGACGACCACCCCGTCGATTTCAGGCCGCCAGGCCCCGTCGGCGTTTCGCCACCGCGGATCGAGGTGCAGCCCGGCAGCGTCGGCGGCGTCCGCCCACTGCGCCCGAAGGGCGACCGTCGGACAGACGACGACCAGCTGGTCGAGCCCTGACGCGCGGGCCGCGTGGCAGGCGGCGAGGGTCTTGCCGGCGCCGGGCGTGGCGACCAGCAGGAAGTCGCGGCCCCGGGCGGCGGCGTGCGCGGCCAGGAAGTCCCGCTGCCACGGGCGCAGTCCGCCATCGATCGCGGCCCGGGTTCCGGCGGCGCTCACAGCCCGGATTCCCGCGCCGGCCCGCCCCACCCAGCCCGTGGCCCCGCGCCCTTGCGGAGGTTGCAGCTCGGACACAGCGCCTGGCCGTTGCCAGGCGCCGTGTCGCCTCCGGCGCTGACCGGCGTGACGTGATCGGCATGCCATCCGGGTTGCAGCGGCTCGCCGCACGCCGCGCAGCGTCCGCCGGAGGCCAGGAACAGCGCCACGCGGGCCTGCGAGCCGAAGCGTCGAGATCGCACGCCGGAAGTTTCGCAAGCCGGCGCAGCGCGGCGTACGGGATTCACGGGCGAGGCCCGCCCAGGCCGGCGGAGCCCGGGCGACGCCGGCCCCCGAGCAGACCGGGAGCGAGCGCCAGCCCAGCCGAGCAGACCGGGAGCGATGCCCGCCCGCGCGGCCGGGTCCGAATGGCGACGCCCCGCCCGCATCCACGGCGTGGAAGGCGCCCGCGCTCAGCGACGCGACGCCGTCTGCAGCGCTCCGGCGCCGAGCCGCCCGCGGCCGGCGGCGGTGCGCGATCCCGAGGAGCGCAGCGCATGGGCGCGCGCGCGTGGATCGGGCCGGATCACCAGGATCTCGCCGCGGGCGTGCCGCAGCAGCCAGGCGATGTCGTCAGGGTTGAAACCGGGCAGGTCCTCGCCGGCGGCGGCGACCACGACCCGGTCGAACCGCTCGTGGGCGATCGCCCGCTCCAGCGCGTGGCGACAGCTCCTTCCGCGGGCGATCCGCGCGTCGACCGTGACGCCGACCCTCGCAGCCTCCTGCTCGATCGCCTCCTGGAGCGGCATCGCCTGCTCGGCCTGGCGAGGGATCGGCGCGTCGAGCGCCAGATCGAGCGACACCCGGGCGAGGTAGACGGCGACCAGGGTCGCGTGCTCCGCCCGCGCGAGCCGCAGCGCGGCGGCCAGCGCCGGGGAGGAGATCGTGAGGGCGAAGAACGGGAACAGGATCCGGCGCTCGAGGCCGCCGCCCGGCGCGGCGGCCGGCACGAGACCCTCCCCGGTCAGGTCCGCGGAACGGGGCCCCGAGCTGCGCGGAGGGCGAGCGCCGCCGGCTCCGGAGCGACCCCACACCGCGCCCGCCGCGGCGGCCGCCAGCATCAGGACTGCGACGACGATCCAAATCATGAGGCACCTCCTGGACGCTTGCTGCGATCGGCGACGATCCGAAGGTCGACGCCCGGCAGCAGTTCGATCAGCCGCAGCGGCAGCGGCGCGTCGATCAGCGCGCGCAGCTTTCCGCGCCGCTCCGGCGCTCCCATCACGACGTAGGTGGTCCCCCGCTCGCGCGCCACGCGCTGTACAACCTGCGCGATGTCGGCCCCGTTCTCAACCAGCAGTCGGGTGCCGAGCGCGCCGGCCAGCCGGCGCAGCGCGTCGAGGTGCTCCTGCTCCTCGGCGGAGGGGCGGTGGTCGGCCACCCAAAGCAGATCAAGTTCCCCGCCGAGGCGCTGCGCCGATCGCCACGCCCGCCTCACGATCCGCTGGGAGCGCGTGTTGGGCTCGACCAGCGCCAGCAGCCGCTCGCCGATCGCCTGCGGCACCCCGACCTCCCTCAGCCGCTCGCGCGCGGCCAGCTCCACGAGCGCCGGGACGCGCTTGGCGCCGACCTCCTCTGCCACCTGGCGCAGCGCGACCTCGCGCAGAGCGGTCAGGTTCTCCAGCTTGAAGAAGTTGCCGAGCGCGGTCGGGACGCGCTCGGGCGCGTAGATCAGGCCCGCGCGCAGCCGATCGATCAGCGACTCGGGCGTGATGTCGATAAGCACCACCTCGTCGGCGTCCCCCAGCACCCGATCGGGGACGGTCTCACGGACGCGAACCCCGGTCAGCTCGGTCACCTGGTCGTTGAGGCTCTCCAGGTGCTGGACATTGACCGTCGAGAGCACGTCGGTACCCGCCGCGAGCACCTCCTCCACGTCCTGGAAGCGCTTCGGATGCTCGACGCCCGGCACGTTGGTGTGCGCGAGCTCGTCGATCAGGCACAGCTCCGGCGCCCGGCGCAGGATCCCGGGGAGGTCCATCTCCTCAAGCTCGCTGCCGCGGTAGGCGACGTGCCTGCGGGGGATGACCTCCAGCCCGGCGGCCAGCGCGGCGGTCGCCTCCCGCCCGTGCGTCTCGACCAGACCGATCACGACGTCGCGGCCCGCGTCGACCTCCGCGTGCCCCTCCTGGAGCATCCTGTAGGTCTTGCCCGCCCCGGCCGCCATCCCGAGGAACACCTTGTGCTTTCCACGCACCGCGGGCATCCGAGCCTCCGCTCAGGCCCCGAGCAGGTTGTGGACGACCAGGTCGATCAGCTTGATCCCGATGAATGGCGCCACGAGCCCCCCGAGCCCGTAGATCAGCAGGTTTCGTCGCAGCAGCGCGCTGGCCCCGACGGCCCGGTAGGCGACGCCCCGCAGCGAGATCGGGATCAGCAGCGGGATCACGACCGCGTTGAAGACGATCGCCGAGATCACCGCCGACCGCGGCGATCCGAGGCTCATCAGGTTGAGCACGTGGAGGGGCCCCTGCGCCGGGTGGGAGTGGGCGGTCGTCGCCCAGGTCGAGACGAAGATCGCGGGCAGGATCGCGAAGTACTTGGCCACGTCGTTGGCGATCGAGAACGTCGTCAGCGCGCCGCGCGTGATCAGCAGCTGCTTGCCGACCTCGACGATCTCGATCAGCTTCGTCGGATTGGAGTCCAGGTCGACCATGTTGCCCGCCTCGCGCGCCGCCTGGGTGCCCGTGTTCATCGCCACGCCGACGTCCGCCTGCGCCAGCGCCGGCGCGTCGTTGGTGCCGTCGCCGGTCATCGCGACCATCCGGCCCTGGGCCTGCTGCTCCCTGATCAGCGCCAGCTTGGCCTCGGGGGTCGCCTCCGCGAGGAAGTCGTCGACCCCCGCCTCCTCCGCGATCTTGGCGGCCGTCAGCCGGTTGTCGCCGGTGATCATGATCGTCCTGATGCCCATCTGGCGGAGCTGCTCGAAGCGCTGTCGCATCCCCTCCTTGATCGTGTCCTTGAGGTGGATCACGCCGAGGATCTCGGAGTCGCGCGCCACCGCCAGCGGAGTCCCTCCCTCACGCGCGATTCGGTCCAGCACCTCCCTGAGCTGCGCCGGGACGGTGCCCCCCTCGCTCTCGGCGAACGCGATCACCGCGTCGCCGGCGCCCTTGCGCAGCTGGCGGCCGTCGATGTCGACGCCACTCATCCGCGTCTGAGCCGAGAACGGGACGAACGTCGCGTGCAGCGCCGTCATGTCGTGCTCGCGGATCCCGTACTTCTTGGCCAGCACCACGATCGAGCGCCCCTCCGGCGTCTCGTCGGCCAGCGAGGACAGCTGGGCCACCTCCGCCAACTCGGTCTCGGAGACGCCCGCCATCGGCACGAACTCCGAGGCCAGCCTGTTGCCGATCGTGATCGTCCCCGTCTTGTCCAGCAGCAGCACGTCGACGTCGCCGGATGCCTCGACCGCGCGGCCCGACAGAGCCAGCACGTTGCGGCGCACGAGCCGGTCCATGCCGGCGATCCCGATCGCCGACAGAAGCGCGCCGATCGTCGTGGGGATCAGCGCCACCAGCAGCGAGATCAGGGTCGTCTCCGAGATCGAGGTGTGCGCGAACAGCCCGAACGGCCGCACCGTCGCGACGACGATCATGAAGATCAGGGTCAGCCCTGCCAGCAGGATGTTCAGCGCGATCTCGTTCGGCGTCTTGCGCCGCGCGGCGCCCTCCACCAGGCCGATCATCCGATCCAGGAACGACTGCCCGGGCTCCTGGGTGATCTCGACCACGATCCGATCCGACAGCACGCGCGTGCCGCCGGTGACCGCGCTGCGATCGCCGCCGGACTCGCGGATCACGGGCGCCGACTCGCCGGTGATCGCCGACTCGTCGACGGACGCGATCCCCTCGATCACGGTCCCGTCGCCCGGGATCAGCTCCCCGGCCTCCACCACGACCACGTCGCCCCGGCTGAGATCGGATGCCGGCCTGGTGGTGCCGTCGCGCAGCCGCGCGAGCGTCTCCTGGCGCATCGTGCGCAGCGTGTCGGCCTGCGCACGACCGCGACCCTCGGCGAACGCCTCCGCCATGTTGGCGAACACGACCGTCAGCCACAGCCAGACCGAGATCACGAACGTGTACCAGGCCGGATCGCGGCCGCCCAGCGCACGGCCGCCGAACAGCTGGATGAACCACGTGACGGTCGTGATCGCGGCCCCGATCTCGACCACGAACATCACCGGGTTGCGGATCTGCACGCGCGGATCGAGCTTGCGCAGGCTGTCGATCATCGCCCGGCGGACGATGTCGCCGCGGAACAGCGAGATCGCTCGGCGCTCCGGCCCCTGGCCCGATGCCCGGCCCGACGGCTGGGGAAGGGACGCGGCGGTGTCGACGCTCATCGATTACCTCCCGAGACGCGGTCGAGGGCTAGGTTGAGCTCCAGCACGTTGACGGTGCGGTTGCCGACGAAGCCGAGGCCACGCCCGCCCGTGTAGGTGCGGACCAGCCGCAGCACCTCGGCCAGCGGCAGGTGGCGCACCGTGGCGACCCTGTGCGCCTGGATGTCGGCGTTGGCGATCGAGATGTCGGGGTCGATGCCCGAGGCGGAGGTGTCGGCGGCGTCGACCGGCACCCTGGCGGCGGTCAGCCCGCCGGGGTAGTAGGGGCCGTTGAGGCTGATGTAGGCCCTGATGTTGGCGGCGATCGCCCGCTCGGTGATCCTGCTGTTGGGACCGTAGTTGGCGAACGTCGTGGCGGCCGCGTTGTCGGGCGGTGTGGTGCCCGACGGCCGCGTCTGGAAGTAGCGCGGATCCGGGGTCGTGACCGGGATGCCGTCGTGCGTCTGGATCCTGCCGGTCCGGGGATCGATGACCGGGGTGGCGAAGCTCTGGCCGATCAGGTCCGAGCCGACGAGCCTGCCGTGCCGGTAGACCAGCTGGCCGTTCGCGTTGCCCGGGAAGGCGATCTGGCCGATCCCGGTGATCGCGAGCGGGTAGGCGACGCCGAGCAGCAGCGTGAGCACGAGCACGGCGACGACGGAGGTGAGGATCTCTCGCTTGATTCCCATCAGTAGAGGCGTCCGGTCAGGCCCTGCACGATCGGACCGAGCAGCAGGGCGGGGAAGAAGGTCAGCGCGCCGACGAGCACGATCACGCCGATCAGCAGCACGACGAACGTCGGGTTGTCGGTGCGCATCGTGCCCAGGCCGGCGGGGCTGACCCGCTTGCCGGCCAGCGAGCCGGCGACGGCGAGCGCGAACAGGATCGGCGCGAAGCGCGCGAACAGCATGTCCAGGCCCCCGAGCAGATCGGCGAACGTGATCCCGTGCGAGCCGACGTTGCCGGCGACCGGCTGCACGAACCCCGTGTAGCCCGCGAACGCCGAACCGTTGTTGTTCGCCTGGCTGAGGTAGGCGTAGAAGGTCTCCGAGAACGCCTGCGGCCCGCCCGCGGCGACGGCCGAGATCGATTGGCGCCCGGCGCTGGAGGCGACCGCCATCGCGGTGCAGAACAGCGCCGCCAGCGGGGTGACCAGGATCCCCAGCGCGGTGAGCTTGATCTCACGCGCCTCGATCTTCTTGCCCAGGTACTCGGGCGTGCGGCCGACCATCAGCCCGCCGATGAACACCGCCAGCAGGACGTAGAGCAGGATCGAGTACAGGCCGGTGCCGACGCCGCCGAAGATCACCTCGCTGGCCGACAGGTTGGCGAACGGCACCGCTCCGCCGATCCCTGTGAACGACTCGAGCGCGCTGTTGACCGCACCGCAGGAGGTGACGGTCGTGACCACGTCGAACAGGGCCGAGCCGGCTATCCCGAAGCGCTGGTCCTTGCCCTCCATGTTGCCGCCGCTGGAGCCGGCGATCACGCCGGTGTGCAGGCCGGCAGCGTGCTGGGCGGGCGAGCCGTGCGCCTCGGCGACGTAGGCGACGATCGCGGCGCCGAGGAACATCAGCATCATCGTCGTGTAGATCGCGTACCCCTGGCGGCGGCTGCCGGTCATCCTCCCGTAGGTGAACACCAGCGCCGCCGGGATCACGAGCACCAGCAGCATCTCCACCAGGTTCGTGAAGCCGGTGGGATTCTCGAACGGATGCGCGGAGTTGACGTTGAAGAAGCCGCCGCCGTTGGTTCCCAGGAGCTTGATCGCCTCCTGCGAGGCGACCGGGCCCAGCGCGATCACCTGCGACAGCCCGGTCAGCCCGTGGGCCGTGACGTAGGTGGAGAGGGTCTGGATCGTGCCCTGGGAGATGAGCACCAGCGAGAAGACGACCGAGATCGGCAGCAGCACGTACAGGACGGTGCGCACCAGGTCCTGCCAGAAGTTGCCCAGGCTCCTGCCGCTGCGACCGACGATCCCGCGGATCAGCGCGACGGCGACCGCGATCCCGGTGGCGGCGGAGACGAAGTTCTGCACCGTCAGCCCCGCCATCTGGCTGAAGTAGCTCATCGTCGTCTCGCCGCCGTAGTACTGCCAGTTGGTGTTCGTGACGTACGAGGAGGTCGTGTTGAACGTCACGTCCCACGGCGCGGAGTGGAACCCCTGCGGGTTGAGCCCGGTGAAGCTCCACAGCGTCTGCGTGCGCAGGATCAGGTACAGCAGCAGCCACCCGGCGAGCGAGAACAGGATCACGCTGCGGCCGTAGGCCTTCCAGTCCTGCCCCTGCGTCGGGTCCACGCGCAGCACCCGGTACAGGAAGCGCTCCGGGACCCCCAGGACGCGGTCGGCGAACGTGCGCCGGCCGGAGTAGACGGCGGCCATGTAGGAGCCCAGGGGCATGGCCAGCGCCGTCAGGATGACCGCGAAGCCGAAGATCGTCAGCCAGCCGGTGAAGGTCATGGCGCTACAGCCTCTCCCCGCGCAGCAGCGCGAAGAGCAGGTAGAGGCAGACGAGCGCCGCGACGATCAGGCCGAACAGATCGCCACCGCTCATGCGCGCTCGCCCTCCCTGCGCCCCGGGACGCCGGCGGCACCGTTCATCCAGCCGCTCATACCCGCTCGATCCCGAGGATCAGCGCGTAGAGCAGCGCGAAGACCGCCAGCGCCAGCAACACAGCCACGATGTCCATGTCGACATGCTGCGCCGGGCGTCGTACCGGCCGCCTACAGAAAACGACCGGCCGCGTACAGATCTTCTACAGGCCGCTCGCGGGAGCCGGACGCAGGGCGATCGGGGCGGCGGCACGCGCCGCGGATGTCACCGCGGGCCGTGCCCGACGCGCGCGTCAGCGCGGGTCGAAGCGGTAGCCGATCCCCGGCTCGGTGCGGATGTAGTGACGGCGCGGCCCGCTGCCGGGCTCGATCTTGCGCCGCAGGTTGGCGATCTGCCCGCGCAGGACCGTCACGTCCTCGGCGTACTCCGGGCCCCAGACGTCGACCAGCAGCGCCCGGTGGGTCATCAGCCGGCCGCGGTTGCGCGCCAGCGCCCGCAGCAGGGAGAACTCGGTCGGAGTCAGATGGATCTCCTCGCCATCGCGACGGACGATGTGAGCGCCGAGGTCGATCTCCAGCCCGGCGGCCGCGACCACGCTCGCCTCCTGCCCGGGGCCGGCACGGCGAAGCACCGCCTCCAGCCGCGCGACCAGCTCCTCAGGGCCGAACGGCTTGGTCACGTAGTCGTCGGCGCCGGCGCGCAGCGCGCGCACCTTCTGCTCCTCCTCGCCGACCGCCGACAGGACGATGATCGGCATCGAGCTCCACTCGCGCACGCGGACGCAGAGGTCCACACCGTCGCCGTCGGGCAGCAGCAGGTCGACGATCGCCGCGTCGACCGGCGACAGCGCGAGCCGATCCAGCGCCTCCTCGATCGTCGCCGCGGTGTGGACCTCGAAGCCGCGCGAGCGCAGGATCAGCCGCAGCGCGCGCAGGATCTGGAGCTCGTCGTCGACCGCGAGCACGCGGATGCCGGCGCCGGCCGCTCCGGCGCCACCGGATCCCGTACCGCCCCGGTCCGGCGCGCTCACGCGCCGCCCCCGGGATCGGAGGCCGCCGGCAGCTCGATCACGAACACGCTTCCGCGACCGGGAGCGGACTCGACCCTGATGCGCCCGCCGTTGGTCTCGACGAAGCCGCGGGCGATCGCGAGGCCGAGCCCCGATCCCGCGTGGTCCGACCCCCGGTCCGGCCCGGGCCGGCGGTCCGCGTCCGGCCGCTCTGCGCCCGCCCGCCCGGCCGCCCTGTAGAAGGGCTCGAAGATCCGCTCCTGATCGGCGGGCGAGATGCCCGGACCGCGATCCGCGACCCTGATCGTGACACGGTCGCGCAGCCGGCGCGCGCGGACCACCACCGGGTGGCCGGCGGAGTAGCGGACCGCGTTCTCCAGGACGTTCGCGACCGCCCGCTCCACCTGGACGAAGTCGGCTCGGACCGGGGGCAGATCAGGCTCGACGCGGACGTCGAACTCGGAGCTCTCCGGCTGCGAGGCGAGCGCCGAGTCGATCACCTCCTCGACCGAGCACTCGGCCACGCGGCGCGAGACCGCGTTGGCCTCCAGCCGCGAGAGGTCCAGCAGGTCGTCGATCAGCTTCGCCAGGCGCGTCCCCTCCTGCTGCACAAGGCCGCCGAGCTCGTCGCGCTCGGGCGCCGTGATGCCCGGCGCCCGCACCGCGGCGCCTGCGGTGATCATCGCCGTCAGCGGCGAGCGCAGATCGTGCGAGACGGCCCTCAGCACGGCGGTCTTGATCGCCTCGCTGCGCCGCAGGCCCTCGGTCTGAACGGCCTCGGCGACCAGTCGCTCGCGATCGAGAGCGGCGCGCAGCACCGCCGTCAGGGCCGGCACGACGCCGGCGCCGATTCGCTCGCGCGTGCGCTGCGGGATCCCCGCCGGGATAAGGAGCGTCCCGAACCGCTCCCCGTCTGCGACCAGGGGGATCGACTCGTGGCGGGGGTCGCCTGATTGCGCTCCCAGCGCCACCCGCACCGACGCGAGGTCGAACACGGCCGCGATCCTCCGGCCGATCAGCGAAAGGGCCTCGTCGACGCCGGCACGGGCCAGCAGAAGCTGCGCCATCTCGGCGGTCAGATCGGCCTCCGCGCGCCGGCGGACCGACTCCTCGAAGCGGTGGCGGGCTAGCTCCGAGACCGAGCTGACCGCAACCGCGGCGACGACGAAGGCGCCGAGCGCGACCCAGTTGCGGATGTCGGCGATCGTGAAGCGCCCGACCGGCGGCAGGTGGAAGAAGTTGAACGCCGTCGCCGACAGCACGGACATGGAGATCCCCATCCACAGCCCCCAGAAGGTGGAGATCACGACCACCCCGAGCAGGTACACCACCCCGAGCGAGGACACGCGCGTCAGGTGCGCGAGCGGGTAGATCAGCAGCGTGCACGCGACCAGCAGCAGCATCATCGCCAGCAGCCCCGCGGGAACCCCCGGGCGCCGGCCCCGCAGCAGCATCGAGTCCAGTCCGCGGAGCACACGGCAAGCGTATAGCGGGGTCCTCGGGTCCCGAGACCCGGAGTCGGAGCCGCCCGCGCGGCGCCGGTTCACGCGCCCGCCGTCCGGGGTACCGTGTGGACCGTGCCGGAGCCGGAGCCGGAGCGAGACCACGGCGTAGAACTCGGAGCTGACAGATGAGCGATGGACGAACGATTGCGGTGCTCGGCGCCGGGGGGATCATGGGCCTGCCGATGGCGCGCAACCTTGCGCGCGCGGGTTTCGCCGTCCGCGCCTGGAACCGCACCGGGCATCGGGCTGAGTCGCTCGCCGACGACGGCGCGCGGGTCGTGGACGAGCCCGCCGACGCCGCCCGGTGCGCGGACGTGATCGTGACCATGCTCACCGATGCCGACACCGTGGTCTCCTGCATCGACCGGGCGACCGCCGCCGGGAACGCGGCCGGGGCTGTCTGGCTGCAGATGAGCACGATCGGCGAGCAGGGCACGGAGCGGTGCTCGAAGCTGGCCGACCAGCGCGGTCTGACGCTCATCGACGCACCGGTACTGGGCACCAAGGCGCCCGCCGAGAGGGGCGAGCTCGTGATCCTCGCCTCGGGCCCCGAAGAGATGCGCGATCGCGTCGCACCCATCTTCGACGTGATCGGGCACCGCACGATGTGGGTCGGCGAGACCGGCGCGGGATCTCGCCTGAAGCTCGCGGTCAACACCTGGATCCTCTCGGTCGTCGAGGGAGCCGCCGAGACGCTCGCGCTCGCTGCCGGCCTCGGTCTGGATCCGCACCTCGTGCTCGATGCCGTCAGCGGCGGGCCGGTCGACCTTCCCTATCTGCGCATGAAGGGAACGGCGATGATCGAGCGCGACTTCACGCCGTCGTTCAGGCTCACGCTGGCCGCGAAGGACGCCTCGCTGGTGGACGAGGCAGCGGCGGCCCGCGGCCTCGACCTGCCGCTGGTCAGGACGATCCGGGACCGCCTGGCGCAGGGCGCCCGCGAGCACCCAGACGAGGACATGAGCGCCACCTTCCTCACCAGCCTGCCCCCGCGCGCGACCTAGCCACGGCTCGCCGCCGCCGCGGGGAGCGGGCGCTCGCGGCGGCGGACGAGACGCACGCGCCTGACACAGGGGCCCGCGAAGGGGGCTCGCGGCAGACCCGGCCGCGTGTGCGCGGGGCCTGCGGCGGGCGGGGCTCGCGGCAGACCCGGCCGGGCGTGCGCGGGGCCTGCGGCGG
>JAJZWB010000050.1 GCA_021846845.1 Actinomycetes bacterium
CCATCTCACCGCGCGCTTCGGGGGCCTGATCGGCCACACGGTCCTGATCGGCTTCCACGTCGCCGGGACCTACGAGAAGAGCTGGAAGCTCTGTCACCGGGTCCTGAGCGAGCCACCGAGCTTCAGCGACGGAAGCTGCGGACCCGACAGGGTCTCGTGGTGGATGGGCCTGGACCTTCGCGCGCTCCCCGACGTCCGCCTGGTCGGCGTGGCCCAGAGCAGGACCTCGTCGTGCAAGGCCCGGACCGGGGACTCGAGCGGCAAGCTCCTGTTCGGGGCCTATGACTCCAGCCACGGCGTCCTAGCGGCTCCGGGCAACAAGCTCAGGTGCAAGCGCGCGCACGGCAGGATCGGAGATTGCACCATCAAGCCCGGAAGCACGCTGCGCTTCTCCGGCGCGAGCACCAGCGCGATGTGCCAGGCACGCTTTCGAATCTTCATCTCCGTGCGCTGTCTGCCCGGTCAGCTGAGCTCCTTCGCCTGGCATGACCGTGAGTCGTGGCACCTCACGATCAAAGCCGGGCTGCCGAAGTGCTATTCGCTCGTCGGCAGGGTGCAGAAGAAGGTCAGGTGCCCGAAGCGACTCTGACGCGAGGACGCCCGAGCGAGGACGGGTCGACATCTGTGCCCTGCCGGCGCGTCCGCGCGTCGCGCATCAGAAGCGGAGGTGGACGCCGGGGCCGGTTGCCGACTGCGGACGTGTCCCGACATGGCATATGCTCGGCGCCGTGCCGCAGCGGTTCGGGCAGCTTGCCGCGCTCGCGGCACTCACGGGATTCTCGCTGTCGCCCCAGGCGTGGGGCCTCGCGGTCCCGGGCATGCGCGGTGGCGCAGCGCCAGCCACGAACGGCCACGCAGCCCCAGCCCCGCCCGGCCACGCAGCCCCAGCCCCGCCCGGCCACGCAGCCCCAGCCCCACCCGGCCACGCAGCCCCAGCCCCACCCGGCCACGCAGCCCCAGCCCCACCCGGCCACGCAGCCCCAGCCCCACCCGGCCATGCAGCCCCAGCCGCCCCACCCGGCCGCGCGGCCTCAGCCGCGAGCGGGCTCCTGAGGGCCTCTGCGCTCGGGATCCCGGCTCGGACCGGGCGGGCATCGGCAGAGCCGTGCGGGCCGCGGACGGCACGAACGCTCGCGGTGGACGCGGGGGCGCGGGTCTACGAACAGGCCGGTTCCGTCTACGGCTGCGCCTCCGGGATCGGCGGGAGCCACCGACTCGGAAGCAGCGGCTTCACGCTCCGGGGCCCGCGCATCGAGATGGCCCGCGTCGCCGGCCGGATCGCTGCCTACGGAATGTCGAGCCCGGGCGTCGACACCGGCTATGCGACCGTCGAGGTCCGCCGCCTGAGCGACGGTCGGCTGCTCGCCCGGCGCCCGGCCACCACCACCGCCGGAGTCGAGGGCTTCGAATCGGTCGACGCGATCGTCGTCAGATCAGACGGCGCCGTCGCCTGGATCGCGACCGCGCGCTCGATCGGCTCACCGAGGTTCGTGCGCCAGCTGCAGGCGCTGGATCGTCGGGGCCTTCGCCTGCTCGATGCGGGGCGGGCGCTGGTGCCCACATCGCTTCGCCTCCGCGGCTCGACGCTGTCGTGGCGGCATGGAGCATCGATCAGAACCGCACCGCTCGCCTGACGGGCCCGCGGTTCGGCTCCGCGCCGCTCTCACACGACCAGACGCGCCCACGTGAGCGCACCGCTCGCCGCACGCGAGCGCCGCTCACCCCAGGCCGCCCATCCGAAACCCGACGACCAACCCGACCCCGCCGCCACTCGCGCGCCAACCCCAACCGGGAGGCGGCCACGCTCCCGAGGCCTGAGCCGCCCGCAACGTCGCCGACAAGCCCGTCAGACCATCTCCTATGTCCTGGCTGCGCATGAGGGCGGTGTGCCATCCACACGGATCAGCCGATGCGGCGGTCGCCGGTCATCCCACCGGTAAAAGATCCGTATTGGCCCGCAGACGGCCTCTGTCCACAGGCTTACAATCCCCGAATGCTGATCACGACGCCCTCGGGGGGGCGCTCACAGAGTCAGATCGATCAGCCGGAGCGGGAACCGACCTCCCGCGAGGTTCCGGAAGCCGACCCTCTGAATCTGATCTGCGGCGAGATCGCGGGCTCGATCCGACGCGCATGGGGGCGCGGCCCGGTGAGCGCGTCAGCCCACTGGGCGGGACCGGACATCCTGATCGTCCTCCTGCAGGACGGTCACACGAGCCAGGAGAAGGCTCTCCGTGCCGCCGGCGAAGTCGACCTGGTGCGCCGTGGCCGCCGACTCTTGGCGGAGATCCTGGAGGAGGACCTCAAGGCTCTCGTCCGGAGGGCGACCGGCCGTGAGGTCATCACCGTGCTCAGCGCCAACCGCCTCGAGCCGGACATTTCGGCCGAGGTCTTCCTGCTGCGCTCGGAGTCCGTTCGTGGCCCTGAGCTTCCATCCGCGTCCCGTCATGCCCGCGCCCGCGCGCGTGAGACCCAGGAGCAGGCACGCGCGGTGCGAGCGGAGGCCGCGCAGGCCCGGCGCAAGCTCCAGACTCTCCGCGATCCCCCCGGCGGAGCGAGCCCCGACTGAGAACTGGGTGCGGGCGGCCGGCCCTCTGATCACCCGGCGCGCTCAGACCAGCCTCGCCTCCGGCGCGCTCAGACCAGCCTCGCCTCCGGCGCGCTCAGACCAGCCTCGCCTCCGGCGCGCTCAGACCAGCCTCGCGCCCGGCGCCCCGGGCCGCCAGAAGTCCACCGCGCCGATCTCACCCCCGGCGCTCAAGAGGTCGAGCTGCCGGCCGCCGTGGTTGGACGCGACCGCCCCCGCGAAGCTGACCCTGGCGATGACCGGCGATCGTCCCAGGTTGCGAGGTCGCCCCCGAGCGTGGGACGTTGACCACTCCCCACGTGGACCACGTCCCACGGCCGAAGTTCACGACATGGGTGGGGTCGTTCTCCAGCCACCCGATGGTGAACATCCCAGAGGAGCAGGGGGCGCGGATGATTGGGGCGTTTGCCGCAGACCCGCACCGGACGCATGCCGGCAGCGGGAGGACGCCCGCACACACCGACCCGGAAGCGAGACACCCGCACCGGACGCATGCCGGCAGCGGGAGGACGCCCGCACACACCGACCCGGAAGCGAGACACCCGCACCGGGACCGGGCAGTGCGGTCCCGAGCGCCGCCTCAGCGAATCGCCAGCGCCGCGCGCCAGCCGAGCCGCGGGCCGCCGTGGATCAGAGCGTTGGCGTAGACGCGAGACGCGAGACGCACCATGCCGTAGACCGAGGCGGCCATGATCAGCGCCGAGAGCGGCAGCTCCCACCAGGCGAGGTGGCCCAGAGCGATGCGGGCCGGCATCAGCATCGGCGTCATCGGCGGCAGGAACGAGACCACCCGCACCCATCCCGCGTTCGGCGACGAGACGGCCGGATAGACCAGCACGTAGCCGATCACCAGCAGAACCATGATCGGGGTGGTCACCATCTGCACCTCCTCCTGGCGAGCGACCAGCGCGCCGGCGGCGGCGAGCGCGAAGGCGAACAGCAGGAAGCCAGCGAGGAAGCAGACCAGGAACGCCGGGATCAGCGCGATCACGCTGCCCGGGATCCTGGCGCTGTGGACGACCGCGTTGGCGATCAGGCCGGCGACGGCGGCTATCCCGAGCTGACCGAGCGCGGTCGCGCCGATCCCGAGCACCTTGCCCGTCAGCAGCTGACGGGGACGTACCGCGGCGAGCAGAACCTCGGCGGTGCGCGAGGTCTTCTCCTGCGCGACGCCGGTCGCGACCGCGCCACCGTACATCGCCAGGCTGACGTACATCAGCAGCGCGGCGGCCACGGCCGCGACGTCCCGTGCCGCCTGGTCGGGAGCCTTGGGATGAAGCTCGGCGACGGTCACCGGAACCGGAGTCAGCGCCGGGAGGACCTTCGTGAGAGGGATCCCGGCGAGCGCTAGCTCGCTGCGCAGATGGGCGCCGTCGAGCGCGCTCCCGATCACCGCCCGGACGGACGCGGAGATCCCCTGCTCGCTCTCGATCCGCGCCGAGGAGGGTCCGGCGATGAGCGCGGCGTCCAGCCTCCCGCCGGCCAGCGCGCGGCGCGCCGCGGCGTCGTCGGCGAAATCGCTGGTCGAGACCCTCACCCTGGCGGCCTGCGCGATGCGCCTTAGCGACGGCGCGAGCGCCTGCGCCGGCGTACCGACGAGCCCGATCCTCGTCGGCGCCGAGGAGCCGCTGATCAGGCCCGGGATCGTGACCCCGGCGATGACGAGCAGCGCCGTCAGAAGGGTCATCACCCTGATCACGCGCCCCTGTAGCCGCTCGGCGATCTCACGGCCGGCGATCAGCCGAACTGCCACCCAACCGCTCACCCCGAGACCATCCTGCGATAGAGCTCCAGCAGCCCGCCGGTCTCGAACGCGAAGTGATCGACCGGCCCTCGCGCCTGCGCCGCGCGAAGCACGGTCTGCGGATCGACCCCGGGATCGACGACCAGCAGCACGCCCTCCTCATCGACACCCGCCACCGTCACGCCGGGCAGCGCCGAGGCCCAGTCCTCGTCCGTGTCGACCCTGACCCGCAGCTGGGCGGGGAAGCGAACCCGCAGCTCGCGCAGCGTTCCGGCGGCGAGGATCCGGCCAGCGTCGACGATCACGACGCGCCGGCAGATCCGCTCGACTAGCTCCAGCTGGTGGCTGGAGAACAGGATCGCGGCTCCCGCCAGGGCGCGCTCCCGCAGCACCTCGGAGAGCGAATCGACGGCCTCGGGATCAAGGCCGGCAAACGGCTCGTCCAGCACCAGCAGCCGCGGCTCGTGGACGAGCGCGACCGCGAGCTGCACGCGCTGCTGATTGCCGTGCGAGAGCGCGACCAGCCGCTCGTCCGCGCGCCCGCTCAGGCCCAGGCGATCGAGCCAGCCATCGGCCGCGGCCAGCGCGGCCTCGCGCTCGAGTCCGTGCAGGCGCGCGAAGTACGCCACCTGGTGACGGAGCGCCATCTGGGCGTACAGGCCACGCTCCTCCGGCATGTACCCGAAGCGCATCCGATCGCCCTCGCCGACCTCGTGCCCGAGCCACCGCACAGCCCCTCGATCGGGCCTCAGGATGCCCATGATCGCGCGCATCGTGGTCGTCTTGCCGGCGCCGTTGCGACCGACCAAGCCTACGATCTCGCCCTCCCCGACGCCGAACGAGATCCCGTCAAGCGCGACCAGATCTCCGAAGCGGTGGCGAAGGTCGGTCAGCTCCAGCGCCAGGCTCACGATGACGTGACGATACGCTCCGCGCGTCCGGAAGCGGAAGATGTGAACCTCGCTGCGTGGCTGCGTGGCTGCGTGAAGCCGCGTGGCTGCACTGGCTGCGTGAAGCCGCGTGGCTGCACTGGCTGCGTGAAGCCGCGTGGCTGCACTGGCTGCGTGGCTGCGTGAAGCCGCGTGGCTGCGTTGAGCGTGGTCCGGGCGCTCACGGCAGCCGTGCGGCGAGCGCCTGCACCGGATGGACCGCCTCGACGCGTCCGAGGTCTCGGATCTGCGACCGGCACGACGTGCCCCCAGCGACCACGATCGCCTCCGGCCGGCGGGCCAGCTCGGGAAGCAGGCGGTCGGCCGCGATCCTCCTGGAGAGCTCGTAGCGATCCAGGCGGTGCCCGAACGAGCCCGCCATCCCGCAGCATCCGGCGTCCAGCGTGGTCACGCGGGCACCGGGGATCGCGGCCAGGGCGCGCGCCGCCGCGTCGCGCGCGCCCAGCGCCTTGGCGTGGCAGTGCGGATGCACGACGTAGGGGGCCGGGGCAGCCGCAAGCGACGGCGCCGGCCAGCGGTCCAGCACCTCCTCGATCAGGAAGGCGGACGCGGCGACGTCGCGGGCGTCGGCGTCGCCGGGCAGCAGGCGCGGGACCTCGTCGCGGAACGTCATGATGCAGGAGGGCTCCAGCCCCGCGATCACGACGCCGGCGCGGGCCAGCGGCGCCAGCCGCCGGACGTTGTCACGCGCGCGGTCGCGCGCGCGATCCAGCCGTCCGGCCGAGATGTCCGCACGGCCGCAGCAGACGTTGTCCGCCAACACTGGCCGTGCGCCCGCGGCGTCCAGATAGCGCAGCGCCGCCAGCCCGATCTCAGGCTCCAGCAGGTTCGTGAAGGTGTCGACGAACAGGGCCACGTCCGGCCGCTGCTGGCGCGGGCGACCGGACGCCAGCGCGCGCAGCGACCGCAGCGCCAGACGGGGCGGCCGCCGCTGCGGGTGAAGACCGGCGAGCCTCGCGAGCCGACCGCTGCCCGGCATCCCGCCGAGCGCGTTGGCAAGCACGGGCGCGCGCCCCGCCAGCGCCAGCAGCGCTGGCGCGTCGGCCAGCAGCAGCTCGCGCAGGCGCGCGACCGCGCCGCCCGGCGGGTGGGCCTGCTGATGGCGAGCCTTGGCCCACGCCAGGTCAACGCCGGCGGGACAGTCGGTGCGGCACCCCTTGCAGCCGAGGCACAGCCCGAGCGCCTCCCGGAGGCGCGGATCGTCCGAGGGGATCGCGCCGTCGAGGGCCTCGCGCAGCAGGTTCGCCATGCCGCGTGTGGAGCTCTCCTCGACCCCGAGCACGCGGAACGGCGGGCACATCGTGCCCGCGAGCCGATCGCGGCAGGCGGCGATCCCGATGCAGGCGTCGGCGTCGCGGCGGAGCGGCGGGGCGCCGCTCGCCGCGGGGATGCGCAGCTGCGCGTCCAGCGGCCACGGCTCGACGATCTTGCCCGGGTTCAGCAGCCCCTCCGGGTCCAGGACGCGCTTGAGCTGCGTGAAGGCGTCGCACAGCCGCTCGCCGAACAGCCGGGGGAGGAGCTCCGAGCGCGAGAGGCCGTCGCCGTGCTCTCCGGAGATCGCGCCGCCCAGCGACACCGCCAGCTCGGCCGCGGCCTCGGCGATCCGCCGCATCCGCACCCTGTCCTGCTCCGTGCGCAGATCGAGCAGCGGCTGGGTGTGGATGCAGCCGACCGAGACGTGCCCGGAGATCGCGGTCTCGGTGCCCTCCGCCGTGAGGACCTCTCGCAGCGCGCCCAGGTACTCCTCAAGCCGCTCGGGCGGGACCGCGCCGTCCTCGCCGACGTTCACCGGCCGCCGCTCCCCGACGGGCCGCGAGGTCAGCGCCAGGAGACGGCGCCGAAGCGCGACCACAGCCGCCACCTCCCCCGGGTCGTCGATCTCTCGCCTCGGCAGCGATCCGACCACGCGCGCCAGCTCCATGCGGCCGGCTGCGATCGCCGCCTCCTCGCCCGAGAGCTCGACCAGCATGATCGTCGTCGACCCCGGCGCAAGCTCGCGCGCGACCGGGTCGCCCGCGAGCGCCGGCGCGTCGAGGAGCTCCACCGCGGACGCGCCGCAGGCGACCGCGGCCTGCGAGAGGGCGGCGATGCCGTCCAGGGATCGCAGCGCGACGACCGTCCAGGCCCGCCGGGCCGGCAGGACGTCAAGCTCCAGCTCAACCTCGAGCGTGATCGCGAGCGTCCCCTCGGAGCCGCACAGCAGCCGTGCCAGGTGCGGCTCGTCGCCGCCCAGCGCGGGCAGGTTGTACCCGTCCACGCAGCGCAGGATCCGTGGCCAGCGCTCGACGATCTGCGCGGCCGCGCGGTCGTGGATCGCCACCGCCTCGCGCCACGGCCCGCTCAGCGAGGCACGCGGGGTCGGCTCCAGCCACTCGACCACGCCGTCGGCGCGCAGCACCCGCAGCCGGCGAACCCGGTGCGAGGTCCTGCCGTAGACGACGCTGCGCATCCCGGCCGAGTCGTTGGCGACCATCCCGCCGATCGTCGCGCGGCCGGCGGAGGCGGTGTCCGGCCCCAGGCAGAGTCCGTGGCGCCCCGCGAGCCGATCCAGGTCAGCCTGCACAACCCCCGGTTGGACACGGGCCAGGCGACGGTCTGGATCGAGCTCCAGCACCCGGTTCAGTCGCGAGCAGTCGACCACCAGGCCGCTGCCGAGCGCCTGGCCCGCCATGCCGCTGCCGGCGCCGCGCATGGTCAGCGAAAGCCCCTCGGCACGGCACGCCTCCAGCGCGAGCGCGACATCCTCCTCATCGGCCGCGACCAGCACGGCGCGCGGCAGCACCCGATGGTTGGAGGCGTCGACCGCGTACGCCAGCCGCCCTGCGAGATCCTCACGCAGCTCGCCGCGCGCTCGGGCGCTGACGGCGGCGAGCCCGTCGCAACGACCGGCCGGTGGCGCGAGGTCCGCTACGACGCCGGGCGCAGCCATCGCTCAGCGGCCCGGCTGACGTCCCGCGGCGCGCGCCAGCTCGCGAACGATGATGTTGCGCTGGATCTCGCTGGTGCCCTCGTAGATCTGGAGCACCTTGGCGTCGCGCATCAGCTTCTCGGCCGGGAACTCGCTGCTGTAGCCGATGCCGCCGAACACCTGCACGGTCTCGATCGCGGCCCGCATCGCGGCATCGCCGGCGAACGCCTTCGCATACGCGGCCGAGAGCGTGTTCGCCTGTCCACGATCGGCCAGCCATGCCGCGCGGCGGGTCAGCAGCCTCGCCGCCTCGGCGTCGATCGCGATCTGCGCGAGCTTGTGGCCGACCGCCTGGTGGCCGATGATCGCGCGGCCCATCGTCTCGCGAGCGGTGGCGTACACGACCGCCTCATCCAGGCAGCGGACCATCAGGCCGACGGCGATCGCGGAGATCACCGGTCGGGTGCGATCGAAGACGTGCATCGCGATCCTGAAGCCGTCGCCCTCGGCGCCCAGCAGCGCCTCGGGGCCGACGGCGACGTCCACCATGAACACCTCGGCGGCCGGCGCGGCGCGCTGGCCGAGCTTCTGAAGCGGCGCGCCGACGGTCAGGCCGTCGGAGCCCCGTTCGACCAGGAACGCGCTGATGCCGCGGTGCCGGGCGTCCGGATCGGTCTTGGCGAAGATCACGAAGAACTCCGCGGCGGGGGCGTTGGTGATCCACATCTTCGAGCCGTTGAGCACCCACCCGTCGCCGCGCCTCGCCGCGAGCGTCCTGATCCCCGCGATGTCCGAGCCGGCGCCGGGCTCCGTCATCCCGTAGGCCGCGAACGCGCCCTCGGACAGGCGCGACATGTAGAGGTCGAGCTGCGCCTCGCTTCCAGCGCACAGCAGCGCGTGGATCACGAGATCGTTGAGCGTCAGGGACGAGGCGAAGCCGGCACAGCCGCGTGCCAGCTCCTCCGCGACGATCGCGGTCTCAAGCGTTCCAAGGCCGACGCCTCCGAAGCGCTCGGGAATCGGCAGGTCGGTGAGCCCCAGGCCGTGGGCGCGCTCGATCACGTCCCGCGGCCAGTGGTGGTCCCGGTCCCAGTCGGCCGCGTGGGGCATCACCTCACGCTCGGCGAAGGAGCGCGCGAGCCGGGCGATCTCCTGCTGCTCGTCGGTCAGCTCAAGCTCCACGGTCAGCTCGTCCCCGTCCGCCGCGTCGCTCCCGATCCGGACGGGCTCCGCCGGCCGGCCATCGCCGGGTCCTCGTCCACCCCGCCGCCGCGGACCCGCTCGTCCACCCCGCCGCCGCGGACCCGCTCGTCCACCCCGCCGCCGCGGACCGGCTCGTCCACCCCGCCGCCGCGGACCGGCTCGTCCACCCCGCCGCCGCGGACCGGCTCGGCGAGCCAGGCGCCGATCAGCTCGCCGTGCTCGCCCTGGCGGGGGGCACGGCGAAGCGGAGCCGAACCGCGCAGGCGGATCGGCGAGGCGATCGTCGCGAACCCGTCCTCCTCGATGTGGACCATCCCCCGTGCACGCAGCTGCGGATGCGCGAGCGCGGCGCGCACGTCATTGATCGGCGAGACCGGCACGCCCCCGGCCATCAGCGTCGCCGTTGCCTGCTCCACGGTCAGTCCCCCAAGCGCTCGCTCGATCTCCGCGCGCAGCTCCCCGGAGTGCGCGCACCGCGTGGCATAGGGCATGAAGCGCGGATCCTCCAGCCACTCGGGGCGCTGCAGAGCGACCGCCAGCCGCTCGAACAGCCGGTCGTTGGAGACCCCGATCGCGACCTGGCCGTCAGCCGCCGCGAATGTCGACAGCGGCGCCGTCTGAGCGTGGTCGTTGCCGCACGGGACGATCTCCTCGTCGGAGTGCAGGGCGCGCATCGCGACCGACTCAAGCAGCGAGACGAGCGAGTCGACCATCGAGACGTCGATGCGCTGGCCGCGCCCGGTGGTCTCCCTCTGACGCAGCGCGGCCACGGCCGCGAGCGCCCCGTAGAGCGCCGGGATCATGTCGCCGAGGCTCACGCCGCAGCGCGTCGGCTGGTCCGCGGACCAGCCGGTGACCGCCATCAGACCGCTGAAGGCCTGCGCGATCAGGTCGTAGGCCGGCTGCGCCCCGAGCGGCCCCGTCTGGCCGAAGCCGGAGATCGAGACCACGATCAGCCGCGGGTTGAGATCCTCCAGGTCGCCGATGCCGAGGCGCTCGAGCGTGCCTGGGCGGAAGTTCTCGATGAGGACGTCCGAGCGTCGCACGAGCCCACGCAGGACCTCGACGTCCGGCTCGCGGCGCAGGTCGAGCGAGATCCCGTACTTGCCGCGGTTGACGAGGCGGAAGTAGGCGCACTCGCCGTCTACGAAGGGCCCGAACAGCCTGGAGTCGTCGCCCTCCGGCGGCTCTACCTTGATCACCTCGGCACCGAGATCGGCGAGCAGCGCCGCGCAGAACGGGCCGCTCAGAACCCGCCCGAGGTCGAGCACCCTCACACCGGCGAGCGCGGGGCGGGGTGGCTGGTCGACGTCAGAGCTCACTCGCGTTCGATCCTCACCCGGCGTCGTCAGGCCTGCAACCGTGCGTTCTCGCAAGGCGAGAACGCACGCGGCGCGGCGAGCCCGCTCTCACGGAGCGAGAAACAGCCGACGGGGTCGCCGCCCTCACCCGCGCAATCAAGCGACCGGGTGCGCGATCATTCTGCCGTGCATCCGTCTCAGGCAGATGCGGTCGCCGGCCGGGAGACCGGAGGGTTCCCGGAAACCGCCGGCACGCCCGCCCGGAGCGGTAGCCGGGAGTCGGCGCCCGGCTCGACGTTCGCGCGCGGCCTGGCGGTGCTCGTCGCGCTCACGCAGCGCGGCGAGGCGCGCGCCGGTGAGCTGGCGGCCGCCGCCGGCATCCCCGTGAGCACCGCCTACCGGTACCTGCGCGTGCTGCGCGAGCAGGAGCTGGTCGCCGAGCACGGGGGCGTGTACCGCTGCGGCCCGCTGTTCACGCGCGCGACGGCGCCCGAGCGCACCTACAGCCAGCTCGTCTCGACGGCCGCGCCGGTGATGGAGCGGCTGACGGCCCTGACGGGCGAGACGGTCACGCTCGCGGTGCGGATCGGCGTCAGCCACGCGCTCTGCATCCACCAGACCGAGTCGCCGAACGCCGAGCACACCGCCTTCACGATCGGGCAGACGCTGCCGCTGCACGCGGGTGCCGGCGAGCGGGTGCTGCTCGCGTTCGCGCCCGAGGAGGTGATCCAGATGGTCCTGGTCGGCGACCTCCAGCGCTACACGGCCAACACGCCCGACCGTCACGAGCTGGCGCGCAAGCTCGCCTCCACCAGGCACTCGTGGATCACGACCTCGCGCTCGGAGTATGTTCCCGGCGCGATCGCGGTCGCGGTGCCGGTGACGATCGACGGCCAGGTGATCTGCTCGCTGACGGTCTCCGGACCGAGCGCGCGCTGCGAGGCGGCCTGGCAGGGGCGCGTCAAGCCGGTGCTGATGAACGCGGGCCGGGCGCTCGAGCACCTGCTGCGTGAGGCGGCGGCCGCAAGCGCGCTGGTGAGCGCCGGTCAGCCGGCGCCGTGATGCGCGCGCATCACGGCGTCCACCCGGCGCCGCGCCTCCTCCTCGCCGGGGTGGCGCCCCGCTGAGACGACCTCGCGGCCGCCGACCAGGACGGTGCGGACGATCGTCTCCGAGGCGCTGGAGAAGACCCAGGCGTCGAGCACGGTCTCCGGCACCTGCCCGGCGAGCGCCGGGTGATCGCGGTCCAGCTCCACCAGGTCGCAGCGCGCGCCGACCTCGATCGCGCCGGCCGGCTGCGCCAGCGCCTGCGCGCCGCCGGCCAGCGCCAGCCGGTGCAGAGCCTCTCCGACGCTCCGCTCCCGCGGCGCCAGCAGCGTCTCGCGGCGGCGGCTGTGGAGCCGCTGGCCGTACTCAAGCATGCGCAGCTCGCCCGCCAGCTCGATGCAGTGGTTGGCATCGGTCCCGACCGCGATCCGGCCGCCCGCTCGGCGATAGGCCGCCAGCTCGAAGCGGCCATCGGCCAGGTTGGCCTCGGTCAGCGGGCAGATCCCGGCGACGGCGCCGCTGGCGGCCAGGCCGGCCAGCTCGGCACCCGTCATGTGAGTCGCATGGATCACGCACCAGCGCTCGTCCAGGCCCACCGTGTCAAGCAGCCACGCGATCGGCGGCGCGCCGAGGCCGGCGGTGACCTCCTGCACCTCCTCGGTCCGCTCCGCGGCGTGGATGTGGACGGGCCCGCGCGGCCGCGCACGCAACAGCTGCGCCAGGTCGACCGGCGTCACGGCGCGCAGGCTGTGCGGCGCGACGCCGACGCGCAGCAGGGGGTCCGACGGGGCGCGCAGCTCGAGCGCCTCGACCAGCGCCAGGTACTCGTCAAGGGCGGTCGTGAAGCGCCGCTGATCGGGCTGGGGTCGGCGGCCGACGCCGCCCGACGTGTAGAGGACCGGCAGCAGGGTCAGCGCGATCCCGGCTTCCCGAGCCGCGGCGACGATCCGAACGCTCATCTCGGCCGGGTCGGCGTAGCGCCTGCCCTCCGGGTCGTGGTGGACGTAGTGGAACTCGCCCACGCTCGTGTAGCCGCGCCGCAGCATCTCGATGTAGGCGAGCGTCGCGTAGGCCTCCAGATCCTCAGGCGACAGCGCCAGCACGTGCCTGTACATCGTCTCCCGCCATGACCACAGGGTCGCCGGCTCGCCCGGGCGCAGACGATCCGCCCACCCGGGCAGGCCGCGATGGTGGGCATGCGAGTGGACGTTCGCCAGGCCCGGCACCACGTAGCCCTCCAGGCGCAGGTGCGGGTCGCGCGCGGGACCCGCGGCCGCGGCGACGATCATCCCGCGCCGGTCGACTGAGACGTGCCCCGGCGATGCCCAGCCCGAGCGCAGCAGCAGGTGAGCCGCCTCGATCACGCGCTCGTCAGCGTCGCGAGCGCCCAAGACGGGATCCCCGCCGACGGGCACGTCGCCTCTCACAGGAGCTCCCCGCTGACGACCAGCTCCCGCACCGCCTCGACGCGCGGGTGCAGCAGCTCGTCGCGCGTCTGGAAGTCGACGACCGACCGGATCCGCTCGTACGCCGCCCGCGTCGCCGGCGAGAGGTCGGCGATCCCGCGCCCCGGCTCGCGCACGCGCAGGTCGACCGCCTGCGCGGCCGCGTGCAGCTCCAGGGCGATCACCGTGGTCGCGTTGCGGACAGCCTGGCGGGCGTGGCGGCCCGCGTTCATCGCCATCGAGACGTGGTCCTCCTGGTTGGCCGAGGTCGGGATCGAGTCGACGCTGTCGGGGTGCGCGAGCGTCTTGCAGTCGGAGACGAGCGCCGCCGCAAGGTACTGCGGCAGCATGAAGCCGCAGTCGAGCCCCGGCTGCTCGCCGTCGATCAGCATCGCCGGCAGGCCGCGGCTGAGAGCCGGATCGACCATCCGCGCCAGCCGCCGCTCGGAGATCGAGGCCACCTCGGTCACGGCGATCGTGGTGAAGTCCGACGCGAACGCGAGCGGCTCGGCGTGGAAGTTCCCACCCGAGACCGCCTTCAACGAGCGCGGCAGATCGCAGACGATCAGCGGGTTGTCGGTGGTCGCCCGAAGCTCGGTCGCGACGGTCGCCTGCACGAACGACAGCACGTCGCGTGCGGCGCCGTGCACCTGCGGCGCGCACCGGATCGAGTACGCGTCCTGCGGCGGGTGACGGACCGGATCCCGTTCGGCCGCGCCGTCGATCAGGCGGCTGCCGAGCAGCAGCTCGCGCAGGCGCTGCGCCGAGCGGATCTGGCCGGCGTGGCCGCGGGCAGCGTGGATCTGCTCCAGGAAGGCGTCGGCGAAGCCGAGCAGCGCCTGGGCGCTGAGCGCCACCGCGAGCTCCGCGTGCTCGACCAGAGCCAGCGCGTCGGCGAGCGCCAGCGCGGCCAGGGCGGTCGAGAAGCTCGTGCCGTTGAGCAGCGCGAGCCCGTCCTTGGGCCCGAGCGCGAGCCGCTCGATCCCGGCGTCGCGCATCGCGTCCAGTCCGGGCTTGCGCTCGCCGGCGTGCAGCGCCGTGCCCGACTGCGCTGGCTCGTCAGGCCCCTCCGGTGGGCGCGTGGCAACCAGCGCCACGTGAGCCAGCGGGATCAGGTCGCCGCTGGCGCCCAGGGACCCGTACTCGGGGACGACCGGCACGACGCCGGCGTTGAGCATCGCCGCCAGGGTCGCGGGCAGCTCCGAGGGCACGCCGGAGAGCCCGTTGGTGAGGCTCGCGGCGCGGATCGCAAGCGCCGCGCGCACGACCTCCTGGTCCAGCTCGGCACCGGTTCCGCAGGCGTTGGAGAGCACCAGCCTCCGTGACAGCTCGGCGGCCGAGCCGCGGTCGCGGTAGGCCCCCTCGCCGGCGAGCGCGCCGAAGCCGGTGTTGACCCCGTACACCGGCCGGCCCACCACCCCGTGGGCGGCGGCACCGTCGCCCTCGCCGACACCGGCGCCTTCCCCGACGAACAGCCCTTCGACCCACTCGCGGCTGGGACCCAGCCGCTCGGCGACGCCGTCGGCGAGCGCCACCCGGCGACCGTGCCGGGCGACCGCGAGCAGGTCGTCGAGGCTGAGCGGCTCATCCGAGCCGATCGTGACCGGGGCCACGCCCGCGGCGCCGCCGGGTGCGGGCGTCATCCCTCCGGCCCGAAGGTGGCCTCTGGCGTCCACCACAGCGGCACCCGGAGGCCCTCGCCGGGACCGACCTGCTCGGCCACCTCGCGGGCGCGCTCGTAGCCGGACTGCGCGTGGCGCACGACGCCGATGCCGGAGTCGACCGTGAGCGCGGCCTCGAGCCTCAGCTCGGCCTCCGAGGAGCCATCCGCGATCATCGTCACGCCGGTGTGGACCGAGTCGCCCATCGCGTAGTTGGCCTGGATCGCGATCAGGTCGCACATCGCAGAGGCGTTGAGCAGGCCGTTGAGATACGGCCAGTCGGAGATCACATCCGAGCCGTCCGGCATGTTCTCGGTCTCGAACGTGGGGTTGATGATCGAGCCCGAGTCGAGGTTGTCGCGGCTGAAGGCGACCGGACCCTGCAGCTCGCCGGACCTGATCAGCTCGTTGACCGCCAACCCGAACCGCTTGCGCTGCCCGAATCCCAGGTAGCAGACCCGTGCCGGGAGGCCCTCGATCGGCACGTGCTCCCGCGCCAGCGAGATCCAGCGGGTCGGGATGTCGTCGTCGGCGAACATCTCGAGCACCAGGTCGTCGAGCCGGGCCAGATCGGCCGGCTCGCCGCTGACGCAGGTCCAGCGGAACGGACCACGCCCCTCCAGGAACAGCGGCCGCAGGTAGGCCGCCACAAAGCCGGGGATCCTCATCGCATCGGCCATCCCGTGCTCCTGGCACTGGCGCCGGATCTGGTTTCCGTACTCGAACACGGCCACGCCCTGATCCGAGTAGGCGTTCATCGCCGACAGCTGGCGGACCATCGACTCGCGCGCGAGGCGGAAGTACCCCTCGCGGTCGCGCACCCGCTCCCGCTCGGCCTCCTGCGCGCTCATCCCGGACGGGATGTAGGCCAGCGGATCGTGAGCGGGCGTCATCTCGGTGACCACGTCGGGGCGGAAGCCGCGCAGCAGGCAGTCCTCGAACACGTCGACCGCGTTGCCGACGAGCGTGATACCGAGCGGCTCCCGGCGACCGGCCGCCGCGGTCGCGAGATCGATCGCCTCGTCAAGCGAGGAAGCGAGCACATCGGCGTAGCCGACATCCAGACGCCGGCGGATGATCCGCTCGTCGACGTCGCAGCAGATCGCCACCCCGCCCAGCATCGTCATCGCGCGGGGCTGGTTGCCGCCCATCCCCCCCATCCCGGCGCACAGCAGGATCCTGCCCTCAAGCGTGCCGCCGAGATGGATGCGGCCGACGGAGCGCAGGGTCTCGAAGGTGCCCTGAATCACTCCCTGGGTGCCGATGTACTCCCACGGAGCCGCCGTGTACTGGGCGAACATGGTCAGGTTGCGGTCCTGAAGCTCCCAGAACAGCGGCCAGCTGGGACGCACGAAGTTGGTCGTCGCCATCACCACGCGCGGCGCGAGGCGATGCGTGCGGAACACGGCGACCGGCATGCCGGACTGCACGACCAGCGTCTCGTCGTTCTCCAGCTCCATCAGCGCCCTGACGAGCGCGTGGTAGGACTCCCAGTTGCGGGCGCACTTGCCGATCCCTCCGTAGATCACCAGCCGCTCGGGGTGCTCGGCCACCTCCATGTTGTTCTCAAGCATCCGGAGCAGGGTCTCCTGCTTCCATCCCCTGCAGCGAAGCCCCGGCCCTCGCTGCGCGCGCACGCTCGTCAGCACCTGCGCCCGTGGTCGTGCCTCGATCGTCACGGCGTCCTCCATCTGTCGTTTGCAGCGACCGTAGGAGACCACCGCCGCACCGCTCCACCGCCGGTTCTCAGCACGTGAGGAACCCGCGGCAGCGCAATGGCGACGGCCGGGGCGACCACGCGGATCGCCCCGGCCGTCGACCGGGCGGATCGCCCCGGCGGACCCGCCTAGGCCGCCGTGAGCTGCGCGAAGGCCTTCTCGATCCAGATCAGCTGCTGGGAGTTGAAGATCGGCGCCGGCAGCCCGTTCGCCTGCATGGCGGGAGTGGCGAACGCCATCTCGATCGCGTGCGTGGGAGCTACCTTGGCCGCCTCCAGGTCGCCGATCGTGAGCCCCTTGAGCATCGTCTGGTAGCCCTCGTCGCGGAAGTTGTCGATCGCCGACTGCTTCTCCAGGAAGTGGTTCATGAACAGGTGTCCGAGCACCGGGTTCTTGGCGGTGCGCGGGATCACCCAGAGGTCGTTGAGGATGTAGCCGAACCCGTTCGCCGGGAAGAAGAAGCTGACGGCGGACAGCGGCGTTCCCTTCGGCAGGTAGTGCGGCACCTGGACCATGTCGCCGTTGAAGGCGTACGCGAGCTGCTCGGTGCCGGTGGCGATCTGCTGGAAGGCCGTGTACTGCCACTTGCCCTTCAGCTCCGCGAGCGCGGCGGCGGCGTTGTTGATGTCGCTCTGCGACAGCGTGTCGAAGTTCTTGGCGCCCAGGTGGAGCATCCCCAGCATGAGCGCGTCCTCCGGGTCCGCGTTCACAAGCCCGATCGAGGTGCCCGACGGGGCCTTCCAGAACACATCCCACGGATTGGCCAGCGAAGTGGGGTTGATGTGCAGCAGGTCGTTGCGCCATGCGGCCCCGAACAGGTTGATGAAGTTGGGGGTCGAGTAGCGCGCGCCCTGGTCGTACCACGGATCGCCCGCGGCCGGGATCGCGTTGTCCAGATTGGGGATGTAGCTGTGGTTGATCGGCTGGATCAGCTTCGCCTTCACCAGCTCGGCGATCCGCTGCGACTCAGGCACCCACACGTCGGGGGTGACCGCGCCCGATGCGATCTTGTTGATCGCCTCGTCGATCGACGCGAAGTTGGTCACCTGCGCGGAGACGCCGTACTTCTGCTCGAAGCTCTTGACAACCGCGGGGCTCAGATAGTCGGCCCAGTCGTAGATCACGAGCGGGCCCTTCTCAGGCGACTTGCCCGACGCGATCGGCTTGTTGTCGGAGTAGATCGGGAGCGTCAGCGGGTTGCCCTTGCTGGCCAGCGGGATCGACGGATCCGTGCTCGCCTTGGCAGATGCCGACGAGCTGGCCGAAGCGCTGCTCGAGCTGGAGCTGCCGCACGCGGCGAGCAGCCAGCTCGCGCCTCCGAGCGCCGCGACGCTCGAGCCCGCGCGCCGCAGCGCGCTGCGCCTGGTGATCCGACCCGCACCGATGTCCCACGGTCCGTCCGACCCGGAGCTCGGCCGGGGGCTGACGTCTTCACCGCTCATATCTAGCCTCCTCCATTTCCCAGATTACGGGAAAGTTTCTCCTGAATTGCGAACATACACGACGCCGGGCGCGAGCGCAAGACGCGCCTGTCACACGGCGGGAACCGCTCAGGAGCGGATCCGCACCGCCACCCCGCCCGGCGCGAGCGGTACCGTTCGCGCGTGGGATCCGGGGTGGTCGGCCGCGAAAGCGAGCTGGCGGAGATAGAGCTTCTCCTGGAGGGGATCGACGCCGGCCCCCGCCTGCTGACGATCTCCGGCGAGGCCGGGATCGGCAAGACCACCCTCTGGAGCGAGGCTCGGCGGCGCGCCCGGTGCCGCGACGCGCTCGTGCTCTCCTGCCGGCCGTCGGTCGCGGAGGCCAAGCTCTCGTTCGCGGCGCTGTCGGACCTCCTGGCGGAGATCGGCGCGGACGCGATCGCCTCGCTGCCGCCGCCGCAGCGCGACGCGCTGGAGGTGGCGCTCCTGCGCAGCCGTCCGGCGGCGGGCCCCGGGTCCGCGGCCGGGCGCGCCGGCGCCGGGCAGCCGGCAGCGCGGCCGGTGGCGGCAGGCCTCCTGTCGCTGCTGCGAGCGCTGGCCGCCGAACGCACGGTCGTGCTCGCGGTCGACGACTGGCAGTGGCTCGACGCCCCGTCGCGACGGGCGATCGAGTTCGCCGTCCGCCGCCTGGAGGTCGAGCGAGTCGGACTGCTGTGCTCGTTTCGCACGCCGTCACCCGGTCCGACGCTCGGCGGCGCGGTCGCCGAGGAGCTCGGGCTCTCGCTCACGCTCGGCCCGCTATCGCTGGCGCAGCTCGGGATGATCGTCTCGCGGCGAATCGGGCGGCCGCTGCCGCGTCCGATGCTGGTCCGTCTATGGCGGACCAGCGCTGGCAATCCATTCCATGCGCTGGAGATCGCGCGCATGCTCGAGACGGCGGACCCGGCCTGCCCGGCGGCCGGGTCAACGGCGTGGCTGCCGGTCCCCGACGACCTGCGCCGGCTGACGGCGGCGCGGATCGGCCGGCTGCCGGCCGACACCCGCGACGCGCTGCTGCTGGCGGCCGCGATCGACGGCCCAGACGGCGACAGCGTGGACCTGGAAGCGCTGGCGCCGGCCGAGGAGGACGGGATCGTCACGGTGAGCGAAGCGGGCCGAGTCGAGTTCACCCATCCCCTGCTGGCGGCCGCCGCGTACGGCTCGCTGCCGGTGGCGGGACGCCGGCGGCTGCACCGGCTGGCCGCCGATCGGGTGCGCGATCCCGAGCAGCGCGCACGCCATCTGGCGCTCGCCTGCGAGCGCCCCGACGGCGCCGTCGCTGCCCAGCTGGACGCGGCGGCCGAGCTCGCAGCTTCACGCGGAGCGCCCGACGCGGCCGCGGAGCTGATCGAGCTGGCGGCGAGGCTGACGCCCGCCGGAAGCGGCGACATGCTGGCGGCGAGGCTGCTTTCGGCCGCCCGCTTCCAGCTCGAGGCGGGCGGCCCTGCGAACGCCGAGGCGCTCGCCGTGGAGGCGCAGCGCGGGTCGCCGCCCCGTTCGCTGCGCGCGCGGGCGCTGCAGCTGCAGGCGCAGCTGTGCGCGCGCCGGGGCGGCTTCACGCAGGCGCTCAGGCTCTCCGAGGCGGCGCTGGCGGCTGCCGGCGGCGATCGGAGGCTGCGCGCCGGGATCGAGCTGGACCTGGTCTTCTGCGCGGTCAGCCTCGGAGACATCGCCGGCGCGGAGCCGTATGCCCGCGCCGCGGTCGCCGACGCGCAGGCCGCGAACGCCGACCGCGACGCCACCACCGACGCGCCACCCGCGAACGCCGACCGCGACGCCACCACCGACGCGCCACCCGGGAACGCCGACCGCGACGCCACCACCGACGCGCCGCCCGCGAACGCCTCACCCGCGGACGCCGGCGCGCCGGCCGCGGACGGCACCCTGGCCGACGCGCTCGCCGTGCTGACGATGGTGGAGTTCCTCGCCGGACGGGGCGTCCGGCGAGGCCGGTTGGCGCGGGCGCTGGCGCTGGAGGACCCGCGCGCCGCGCGCTCGTTCGTCCTTCACCCGCGGTTCATCCGCGGACTGCTTGAGCTCTGGACCGGAGAGCTCGGCCTGGCCGTGCATACCCTGCAGGGACTCCACGACGAGACCGTCGCGCGCGGGCAGGAGGCGGCGGCCCCGATGCTGCTCCCGTACCTTGCCTGGGCGCACGTGTGGCGCGGCGACCTGCCGCGGGCGGAGCGTCTGAGCGAGGCGGCCAGGCAGGCGGCGGCGCTGCTCGACGACCCGACGGTCCTCGGCGTCTCGCTGTCCACCGCCGCGCTCGTGCACGCCCACGACGGTCGCACCGAGCGTGCCCGCGCCGAGGCGGAGCAGGCGCTGGGGCTGCTGGAGGCCGCGCAGTGGCGCTCCGGCGTGATCTGGCCGCTGTGGGCGCTCGGGCTCGCGCTGCTGTCGGACGGGCGGCCGGCGGACGTGGACGCGAAGCTCGGCCCGCTCGCCGATGGGCTCGCCGCGATGGGGGCCGGCGACCCGGCGATGGCGGTGTTCCTGCCTGACGAGATCGAGGCGCTCGTGGCGCTGGGCGACCTGCACCGGGCGCGGGCGCTGCTCGAGCCGTTCGAGCACGCGGCCCGCAGGCTGGAGCGGCCGTGGGCGATCGCCGCGGCCGAGCGGTGCCGAGGCTCGATCGCCTCCGCGCAGGGCGACGCCGGCGAGGCGCGGATCGCGTTCGAGCGCGCGCTCGCAGCTCACGATCGGACCGGCATGCCCTTCGAGCGCGCCCGCACGCTGCTGCTGGCGGGGATCGCCCACCGCCGCCGGCGCCAGCGCGGTGCGGCACGCGCCGCACTCGGCGAGGCGCTGGCCGAGTTCGACCGCATCGGCGCCCGCGCCTGGGCGGCGCGGGCCCGCGCCGAGCTCGAGCGCGCCGGCGCGCCCACGCGCGATCGCGATCAGCTGACCGCGACCGAGCGCCGGCTCGCCGAACTGGCCGCGGAGGGCCTGACCAACCGGGAGGTCGCAGAACGCGCCTTCGTGACCGTCAAGACCGTGGAGGCGAACCTGACGCGCGCCTACCGCAAGCTCGGCGTCAGGTCCAGGGTCGCGCTCGCCAACGCCCTGCGGGACGGGGCCGGCCCGGCACGGGAGGGCTCCGGCTGAACGACAGCGGGGGCGGGAACAGCCGCCGCACGGGAGGGCACCGGCTGAACGACAGCGGGGGCGGGAACAGCCACCGCACGGGAGGGCACCGGCTGAACGACAGCGGGGGCGGGAACAGCCGCCGCCCGTCCCGCGCTCCGCGAGGTGGACCGCGGGACGTGGACACCTCCGACGAAGGGTTGGTCACCGCATCGCCACGTCTCCCCCGGCTGCGGCCGCCGCGCGCCAGCCATCCTCGCCCTCGTCGAGCATCCTCCGGGCGATCGCGCTCAGCGCGCGCCCGATCCGCTCGTCGCCCGGCGGCTCGTCCCAGTCCGCCAGCCGCTCGGCGAGCCAGGCGCGCAGCGCGGCGATCAGCATCGAGACCTGCTCCTCCCCCGCGTCGGTGAGCGTCAGCACCCCGTCGGAGCGCGCGATCATCCCCTCGGACGCCAGCCGCCGGAACGTCGGCTCTAGCACCGCGGCCGGCAGCCTGTGGTGACGGGCGATCTGCTCCAGCACGGCGGATCCCCGGGCGCGACGGAAGCGCATGACCTCGATCACGCCCCAGGCGGAGGCCGTCGAGAGCGCGCTGCCGGACCGCTGAACGATCTCCGGGGCGCTCTCGCGTCCGCCGGCGCGCAGGATCGCGGCGATCGCCAGCTCCAGGCGCTGCTCCGAGCTCTGCTCGGTCGCCATCCCGAAGCCGTCGCCGAGGTCGGAGGCGCTCGCACGCGCGGTGCCCCGCAGCGGGACCTCCCTCAGCGCCAGCGCCAGCAGCAGGCCGGCCGCGGCGACCGGGACCGCCCACAGGAAGACGCGGTCCAGCGACGCGGCGTAGGCGTGCACGACGGGCTGGATCCGGGCCTGCCCGAGCGCGTGCAGGGCGCGCGGCGTCCGGACGGCCGCCCGGCTCACCCCCGGGCTCGCACGCAGGGCGTCCGGCAGGCGCGCGGCCAGGAAGTTGGCGAACAGCGAGCCGAACACGGCCGCGCCGAAAGAGGACCCGAGCGTGCGGAAGAACGTCACCCCGGAGGTGGCGACGCCCAGGTCCGCGAACGAGGCGGTGTTCTGGACGATCAGGACGAGCACCTGCATGCAGAGCCCGATCCCGGCGCCGAGCACGACCATGTACAGGCTCGAGAGCGCGACCGGCGTGCGCTCGCCGGCGCTCGAGAGCAGGAACAGCCCGATGGCCATGATCGCGGTGCCCGCGATCGGGAACGCCCGGTAGTGGCCGGTGTGCCCGACGGCGGTGCCGGCGGCGACCGAGGTCGCCAGCAGCCCGAGCACGAGCGGCAGCATCCGCAGCCCCGACTCCGTCGCCGATACGCCGTCGACGTACTGGATGAAGGTAGGCAGGAAGGTGATCGAGCCGAGCATCGCGAAGCCGACCACGAACGACAGCGCGCAGCAGACCGAGAAGACCCGGCTGGCGAACAGGCGGACCGGGAGGATCGGCTCGGCGGCTCGCCGCTCCACTCGCACGAACAGCAGGAACGCGCCAACCGAGAGCGCCCCGAGCCCCAGGATCTGCGCCGACAGCCAGGGATAGGTCGTCCCGCCCCAGCTGGTGGCGAGGGTGAGCGCCGCCGCGCCGACGCCGACCGACGCGATCCCCGCCCAGTCGATCGAGGGCCGGACCCGCGAGCGCACCGATGGCACCGTCACGGCCGCCAGCGCCACCACGGCCACGGCGATCGGCACGTTGACATAGAACGCCCAACGCCACGAGAGGCTGTCGGTGAAGTAGCCGCCGAGCAGCGGCCCGATCACCGTGGTGACGCCGAACACCGCCCCGAGCGCGCCCTGGTAGCGACCGCGCTCGCGCAGCGGGATCACCTCCCCGATCAGCGCCGTCGCCGTCACGGTGATCCCGCCGGCGCCGAACCCCTGCACGGCACGCGCCGCGATCAGCCAGTCCATGCTCTGCGCGGCGCCGCTCAGGGCCGAGCCGGCGACGAACACGATCACGCTCGCCTGGTAGACCCGCTTGCGCCCGAACAGGTCGCCGAAGCGTCCGACCACGACCACCGTGATCGTGTCCGCCAGCAGGTAGGAGGTGACGACCCACGACTGGTGCCCGGCCGCCCCCAGATCACCGACGATCGTCGGCAGCGCCGTCGCGACGATCGTCTGGTCCAACGACGCCAGCAGCATCCCCATGGCGACGGTCGCGAACACGAGGTTCTGCGTGCGCCGGTCGACTCGCGGCGGCCCGGCGCGCGCGTCGGCGGTCACGGCGGTGGCCACGCAGTGACCCTAGCGACCGCCGACCGCCGACCGCAACACCGCAGACCCGAAACCGGCAGCCACGCCGCCCGCCGCCCGCCGCACCGCCGACCCGAAACCGGCAGCCACGCCGCCCGCCGCCCGCCGCACCGCCGACCCGAAACCGGCAGCCACGCCGTCCGCCTCCGACGAGCCCGGATCGGCACGAAGCGGATTGCCAGCCTCCGTTTCGGTGGTACCCTGTCCGGGGCCGGAGCCCGCCCCACCGCAAGGAGTCGCATGAGCGCACACGCCGATCCGCACCACGCGCGGCGCTGGCCGATCCTGGTCGTGATCGGAGTCGCCCAGCTGATGGTCGTGCTCGACATCACGGTCGTCAACGTGGCGCTCCCGTCCGCGCAGCGCGACCTCGGCTTCTCGACCCTGGAGCGCCAGTGGATCGTCACCGCCTACTCGCTCGCGTTCGGCTCGCTGCTGCTGCTGGGCGGGCGGATCGGCGACCTTTTCGGGCGTAGGTGGACGTTCATCACCGGCCTGGTCGGCTTCGCGCTCGCTTCGGCCATCGGCGGCGCCGCCAGCTCGTTCGGGATGCTGGTCGCGTCGCGCGCGGCGCAGGGGGCGTTCGGAGCCGTGCTGGCTCCGTCGGCGCTGGGGCTGCTCACGACCACGTTCACGGACGGCGCCGAGCGGCGCCGGGCGTTCGGCGTCTTCAGCGCCATCGCCGGCAGCGGCGGAGCGGTCGGGCTGCTGATCGGAGGGGCGTTGACGCAGCTGGTGTCCTGGCGCGCGTGCATGTACGTCAACGTCGCGTTCGCGATCCCCGCCGCGCTCGCCGCGCTCCGGCTGCTGGTCAGCCAGCCGCACCCGGACCGCCCGGCGCTCGACCTGCCGGGGGTGGCGACCGCGTCCCTCGGCCTGTTCACGCTCGTGTACGGCTTCTCCAATGCGGAGACGAGCTCGTGGGGCGACCCGGTCACGATCGCGATGCTCGCGGCGTCCGCCGTGCTGCTTGCGGCGTTCGTGGCGATCGAGCGCCGCTCGGCGCACCCGATGCTGCCGCTGCGGATCGTGTCGGATCGCGCACGCGGCGGCTCCTACCTGGGCGTCGGGATCACCGGGATCGCGATCTTCGGCGCCTTCCTGTTCCTAACCTACTACCTGCAGACCACCAAGCACTACACGCCGATCCGCACGGGCCTCGCGTTCCTGCCGATGAGCCTCACGATCATGGCGAGCGCGGTCGCCGCGAACGTGAGGCTGCTGCGCCGCTTCGGCCCCCGCCCGCTGATGACGGCGGGGATGGTGCTCGGGGCGATCGGCATGGCATGGCTGGCTCAGGTCACACCGACCTCCGGCTACCTTGACCACGTGCTGCCGGCCCTGCTGATCATGGGCGTGGGGTTCGGCAACACGTTCGCGCCCGCGATCTTCACCGCGACCTACGGGGTCGACCGGCACGACGCCGGGATCGCGTCGGCGATGGTCAACACGATGCAGCAGGTCTCCGGCGCGATCGGCGCGTCGTTCCTGTCGACGATCTTCGCCGGCGCGGTGAGCTCCTACGTAAGGGGGCACGCACCGTCCGCGGCGACGCTCGACGCGGCGACCGTGCACGGGTACCGGGTGTCGTTCTGGGTCTCGGCCGGGATCTTCGCCCTCGGCGCGATCGTCGTCGGCTCGCTGCTGCCGAGCGTCCGCTTCTCGCCGGCGCACGCCGAGCCGGCCGGCGTCGCGAGCTGAGGGTCAGACGAGCGGAAGGACGCGCAGGCGCGCGGAGATCGTCTGCGGCGCGATCCGCTTGCCGCGGCAGGCGATCGCGCCGATCGCCAGGCGCAGGGTCGCGTTGTGGGCGGCCGGCGCCGGGCTCGGCAGGCTCAGCCGGAGCACCTGGCGGCCGGCATGCAGCCGCCGGACCGCCACGTAGACCTCAGGCATCGCGATCACGGCCATCCCGCTGCGGCTGGCCCCGCGCTGCAGCGTCACCTGGATGCTCGCCGCGAACGAGCGACACCCGACCATCGCGGCGATCTCACGCGGCGGCCGGACCGTCAGGGAGATCTCCAACCGGCGCCCGGCGGCCCGCACCAGGCCGAAGCTGACCGCCGTGGTCGTGCCGCGGTTGGACACGCAGACGGGGCGGCTCCCGACGACCTCACGGGTGGCGCCGCGAATGCCCTGCGATGTGCCCACCCTGCCCTGAACCGTGACCGCGCCCGCGCGGGACGGGACGAGAAGGCCGAGCGCGCCCAGCGTCAGCACGGCCAACGCAGCCAGGATCGCCCTTCTATGGGCCTGGGGGACATGGAGGTGGAGGTTCGACATCTCTGTCTGGCGCTGGCTCGGATCTGGACCTGACTCTGCACGACTCGGTTCGGCGTCCAGACGCGTGGGTTTGAATCGCTGGACGCGACCTGGACGTTCGGTCGATGCGCGCGGCGTCGGCCCGGACGACGACCGCGGAGGCGCCCCCCGGTCCGCGTCCGCGCCGGCCGCAGCGCCGAACCGTGAGCCCGGCCGTCAGGCCGCGGCCGCGTCGGCCAGTGCCACCAGCTCGTCCGCCGACGACCACGCGCCGACGGCAGCGCGGATCAGGCCGTGAGAGGGGATGCTGCGCACCACGAAGCCGGCCTGCCGCAGGCGGCCTACCTCCTCATCGGCATCGGCGGCCCGCGGCCGCCAGGAGACGAGCGTCGAGCGATCCCGCGGGGAGACCCACAGGCCTCGCGCCGCGAGCAGCTCCGCCAGCTCGGCGGCCAGGGACGCGGCGCGCTCGTGAACCCACGCGAGCCCGGCCTCCTCCAGCACCGACAGCGACGCCAGCGCCCAGGCGCTGCGCAACCCCGGCGGGAAGCCGTGGTCGAAGCGGGCCGCATGCTCGGCCGGGCCGGAGCG
>JAJZWB010000051.1 GCA_021846845.1 Actinomycetes bacterium
CGAGTCGTTCTTGCAACGTGTCTCCTCGGTCAAGGGTCAGTCCGGTGGCGGGCTCCCCGAAGCCCGCTGGGCGCGCAAAGCCTACGCGACGGTCCTCCAGCGCGTCGCCGCCGGTCCGCGGCGCGCACCTTGCCGCCGGTCCGCGGCGCGCACCTTGCCGCCGGTCCGCGGCGCGCGCCGCGCGGCCGTGACGGAGGCCGCCACCGTCCAGCGCCGGCCGCTTCTGCTAGAACGGCCTGCGATGACGTCATCCCAGAGCGTCCGGGCCGTGCGGCTGCTCGCGCCCGGCGAGCCGCTGGTCGTGCAGGAGGTGGTGCTGCCAGAGCCCGGCCCGGGCGAGGTTCGGGTTCGGCTGCGCTACGGCGGTGTCAACCCGATCGATCGCTACAACGCGGAGGGACGGGTCTTTCCCGGCGGTCAGCTCCCGCGCACGCTGGGCGGGGAGGCCGCCGGAGAGCTGGACGGCCGGCCGGTGCTCGTCGCCGGCGAGCAGCTCGGCGGCGCGCGCGACGGGGTCTGGGCGCAGGCCGCGAATGTGCCGGCGGAGGCGATCACCCCGCTTCCGGGCGGAGTCGGGCTGCGGGAGGCCGCCGCGATGGGCATCGCGGGCCTGACCGCGGTCAACTGCGTTCGCGGGCTGGCCCGCGTGGGCTCCGATGACCGGGTGCTGGTGCTCGGAGCCTCCGGAGGCGTGGGCAGCATGATCGTGTCGCTCACGCGCGCCGCAGGGGCGACGGTCTGGGGACACACCGGGTCGCCCGAGAAGGTCGCCGGGATCGGGGACGACGGCGCCGATCGGGTGCTGGTCGGCGGTCCCGGTGAGATCGCGGCCGAGCTCGCCGACTACGCGCCCACCGTCGCGTTCGACCCACTCGGCGACGGCTTCGTCGCCCCCCTGGTGGAGGCGATGGCTCCGGGCGGCCGGATCGTGTCATTCGGCGTCTCGGCCGGAGCGCAGGCGACCCTCAACCTCCAGCAGCTGTACCGGAAGGGACTCTCGCTGCTCGGGTACGCGGGCCTGCGCCTGACGCGCGAGCAGCGCCGCGCCGGTCTCGAGGAGGCGCTTGAGGAGGTTCGCAGCGGTCGGCTGCGGGTCCGCGTCGACGACGTGCTGGAGCTCAAGCGGGTCGGCGAGGCGTTCCAGCGGCTGGCCGAGCGCAGGGTGCAGGGCAAGCTCCTGCTCGACCTCTCCTGAGCCTCGCTGCTCCCGCGCGGAGGGGAGCGCCGATGACGAGCCCGGGGACGGGCGAACGTGACGCGGGTCCTGACCTCGGTCACTCGGCGCGGCGGCGAAACCCGGTTGGCTCGGCCGCCACGGGGAGCGGGCTGGACGGCAGTCCCGGCGGCGGGTCGCTCTCGTTGAATCCCACCGGCGCCAGGTCGTTGGGCGTGTCCGGATGAAACAGCGACGCGAGATACTGCGCCTGACCGCGACCGGGACCGAGCTCGAACTGGCCGCCCCCGTAGGCGCCGATCCCGTGCTTGGCGCAGTAGTCGTAGGTGTCGCACAGGCGCTTCAGGCCGCCGATCCGCGACGGCTTGATGTTGACCATGCGCGGCGGGAACGGAAGCGCCTCGATGTCGGCGATGGAGTGGATCGGGGCATCCCAGGTGATCCGGTGATGCTCGCCGAGGAGCACCGCCGCGGTGCCCGGGTCGACGACGTCGGGATCCTCAAGCCAGGCGTCCGGGAAGGCACGCACGACCCGCTCGTACAGGACCGGGTCGGGCGCCTGATCGACGATGGTGCCGCGGTAGAGCGCCTTGAAGTCGATCGAGTCAACGGTGCCGGACGCGGCCAGCGAGGCGATCAGCTCCTCGCTCCACGAGCTGGTCGCGTCAAGCTTGAAGCGCAGCGTCGGATATCGCGCGAGCCGGCGCTCGATCGGCTCCATCGTCGGCGGCTCGCCGAGGCGAAGCGAGACCACGAACGTCAGGGGTCGAGGCTCGCGTCCGAGGAGCTCGTGCAGCGGCCTGCCGGCCTGGCGCAGCGCCAGGTCGAGCGCGGCGGAGTGGAACGTCCAGCGCCGGTACAGGCGACTGACCTCGCCTCGCTGCGGCTCAACCGGAAACAGGTCCAGCTCGTCGACGCGGTCGCACAGCTCCGCGAGCGTCCAGCTGCCGGCGAGTTGCAGCACCGGTCCCGCCTCCTGCAGCGCGATCTGGTCCTCGGCGTCGTAGACGACGTCCTCGCCGACGCCATCCAGACCGCCCCCATGCAGATGGACGACCGTGGTCAGGCGCTCGAACCCGCTCGAGACGTGAGCCGAGAGGCCCTCAAGCGAGTAGCCGTCGACCTGCACCGGCAGGTCGGCCAGGGCCGCGAACGTGCTCATGTGCCCCCCTCCAGTCGCGTGACCAGCTCGTCGAGGTGCAGCTCCTCCAGGCCGCGGCTCACATCCTCCAGCTCGCCCGCGCAGTACTCGACCAGCTCGCGCCCCTCGCGCACGAGCGCGAGCGTCTCCCGCAGGCCGGCGTCCCCGGAGTCGAGCCGCCGGACGATCTCCTCGATCCTGGCGATCGCCGCCTCATACGTGAGCGGGCTGTCGGCCTCAACCATCCGGCTGCACCCGGGCGGCGACAGCGCCGTCGTGGAAGCGGAGGGTCAGGTCGGCGGCCGCACGCGCGGCGTCGGCGGACATGAGCAGCCCGCCGCCGTGGTCCTCCACCAGCGCGTAGCCGCGCGCCAGCGTGCGCTCCGGGTCGTGGGCCGCGAGCGCCAGCCCCAGGCGCTCGATCTCGGCGGCACGCCGGGCGCGGTCGGCGCCGGCGGTCCTGGCGGCGCAGCCGGCCAGCGTGCCGGCGCGACGCAGGCCGTCCGCCAGCTCTCGCCGGGTTCGCCGGCGCGCGCTCGCGCGCAGCTCCCGCGTCAGCTGGCGCAGGCGCTCCCGGTGCGCGGCGACGTGCCTCGACGGGGCTCTGGAGAGGCCCGCCAGCAGCCGGGCGCGGTGACCGACGGCCCTGCGGCCGTGATCGCGCAGGCGCAGCGCGTCCTCGCGCAGCCTCACGCGCGCCGCGGCGCAGTCGACGGGGACGGCGGCCTCCGCCGCGTGGGTCGGCGTGGAGCAGGAGACGGCGGCCACGTCGTCGATCAGCGTGCGGTCCGTGTGGTGCCCGACCGACGCGATCACCGGCACGGGCAGCATCGCGACCGTCCTGCACAGCGTCTCGTCGCAGAACGCCTGAAGGTCGGCGAGCGAGCCCCCGCCGCGAGCGACGATCACAACGTCGACGGCGCCGCTGGCGGCGAGCTCACGCAGCGCGGCGGCGATCGCTGGCGCTGCGTGACGGTCCTGCACCGGGGCGAACGCCCACACCAGGCGGCCGGCCCACCCTCGCCGCCGCAGGCCGGCGAGCACGTCGTCCCGCGCCTTGCCCCGCTCGCCGCAGATGACTCCGATCGACCTCGGCAGCGCCGGGCGCGCCAGCCGCCGCTGGGGCTCGAACAGGCCCTCGGAGTGCAGCCGCCGGCGCAGCCGCGCGAGCTCGGCCAGCAGGTCGCCGTCGCCCTCGGCCCGCAGCTCCCTGACGTCGAAGCTGAACGTGGGCGAAGAGGTAGAGCTGCCCGGGTAGTAGTCGCAGCCGCCGCCGGCGACCACGCGCATCCCGTCGGCGAGCCGCACGCCGAGCCGCTCAAGGTCGTCGGCCCAGATCGAGCACGGCAGCGCCCCCCGCGCGTCACGCAGCTCGAAGTAGACCCGCGCGCGCCCGGCGCGCAGGCCGAAGACCTCGCCGGCGAGCTGGACGCGCGCGAAGCGGCGCAGGCGCAGGCGCAGCTGAGTGGCGTACTCGCCGACCGGGTAGGGGCCCGGCAGCCGGCTGGCCGGGACGTCCGTCGGGACGCTGGCGTCAGGCTGCTGCACGCAGCCGAATCTACAGGGCCTGCGGGACGGAGCCGGCTGCAGGACGCTCAGCCGCGCCCGGCCGGGCCCGGCTGCTCCCGCAGCCACGCGACCGTGCCCGCGAGGCCCTCGCGAAGCCCGATCCTGGACTCCCATCCGAGCAGCTCGCGTGCCTTGCGGACCGAGGGCCAGCGCCGCTGGACGTCGACCGCGAAGCTCGGCACGTGAGCCAGCTCGAAGCGCTCCGGGTCCTCGCCGCACGCCTCCCAGATCAGCGCCGCGATCTCCGCCACCGTTCGCTCGTCGGAGGCTGAGATGTTGAAGTCCTCGTTCAGACCGGCGGGTGAGGCGGTGGCGGTCACGATCCCGTCGGCGATGTCGTCCACGTGGGTCAGCGTCCTGGTCTGGCGGCCGGAGCCGAAGATCTCGAGCGGCCGCTGACCCGCCAGCACCTTGGCGATCAGATCGGGTACGGCGTGGGCGATGCCGGGCTCGTCACGGTCCGGGAGCTCGCCCGGGCCGTAGGCGTTGAACGGGCGGCAGATCGTGAACCTGAGGCCGTGCTGATCGTGGGCGGCGCGGGTGTAGACCTCGCCGGACAGCTTCGAGAAGCCGTACGCCGAGCGCGGCGGGGGACAGGTGTCGACATGGCGCTCACCGGTCGGGAACTCGGTGGCGCGCTCGAACACCATCGACGACGAGACGTAGGTGAGGCGCTCGACGTCGTGCTCGACGGCGGCGTGGACGATCGCGCCGGTGAGCGCGTTGTTGACCTCGGTGAGCGTGAACGGGAGCTTGTGGAAGTTGGCTATCCCGCCGACGATCGCGGCCAGGTGGATGACGTGGCTGGCGCCCGAGACCGCCGCGCGGGCGACGTCCAGGTCGCGCAGGTCGCCCTCGTGGTGCTCGCAGGAGCGGCGCATCCAGTCCGGCGCCGGGCGATGATCGGCGACTCGCACCTCCCAGTCGCCGTCGCGCAGCAGCCGCCGGACGACCGCCGAGCCGATCGTGCCGGCGCCGCCGGTGACCAGCACGCGCGCCATCAGCGGACCCGCCCGTGCTTGAGGGGGCCGCGAGAGCGACGGCCGTGGGAGAGGGCGCGGGATGCGTGCGACGGGGTCACGGAGTCGGGTCCGGCACTCGAGCCGAGTCGGTCGCCAGCGCCGCCGCCTCGGACGCGAACAGGAACACCTGGCCCGTGCCGAGGCTGTTCCAGGGATCCACCAGCAGGCAGTCGTCGGCGGCGAGGGCGCGGATCCGCCGCAGGGTCCCCGGCTCCTCGAACTCGGAGTGGTTGGTGGCCACGATCACGACGTCCGCTTCGCGAACCGCGTCGTCGATCGGCTGCGTCGGGGTCGGCGCGTGCGGATCGCAGACCGCCACGTCGGCGAGCTCGCGCTCGAGCAGGCGGATCAGCTTCGGCGACAGAGAATCCCGCTCGTCGTCGGTGTCGCGCTTGAAGGTCAGCCCCAGAACCGCCACCTTGCGCGAGGCGAGCGGGCCGATCCGCCGCTTGATCCCCTCGATCAGGAACAGCGGCACGCTCTCGTTGACCCTTGAGACGGCGAGCAGCATGCCGGGCGCGTGCGACCGCTCCTCCGAGAACGCGAAGTCCTTTCGCAGGCAGGTCCCCGCGGTCATCCCCGGCATCGCGATCCCGCCGCGCGGATAGTCGCGATTGATCAGCTTGATCACCTCGAACACGTTCGCGCCGTAGAGCTCGCAGTCCATCATCAGCAGGTTGGGCAGCGCGAAGGTCGCGTAGCGCAGGATGTTGGTCCAGATCTTCGCCAGCTCGGCCTGGACCGGAGTGGTCCGCACGATCGGCGCGCCGAACACGCTGAACAGCGCGGCCGCGTGCTCGGTCGAGCCCGGCCCCACCCCGCCCACGATGCAGGGCAGCGTCCCGATCTCCTCCAGGAACCTGCCGGCCGCGATCCGCTCCGGCGCGTGGGCGACGAACACGTCGTGGCCCGCGCGCAGGCCGCGGCGCTTCTCGAGGTAGCCGGCCACGAACTCGGTCGTTCCGGGCGCGATCGTGGAGCGGAGGATCAGCCCGTGGCCGGGCCGCAGCAGCGGCAGCAGGTCGTCGAGCGCGGCGCGCACCTGTCGCAGGTCGGACTCGACGTGCGAGAACGACGGCGTCCCGATCGTGATCACGATGTCGTCGGCGCGGGCCGCGTCGGCCGCGCGGTCCAGCAGCTCCAGCCGCCCGTCGGCCAGGGCTCGATCGAGCAGCGGCTGGGTCCCGGACTCGGCGAACGGCATCCGGCCGGCGCGCAGCGGACCCATGACCTCGGGGTCGTGGTCGACCCCGAGGACGTGCAGGCCGCGGTCGGCGAAGCAGAGGGCCAGCGGCAGGCCCACCCGGCCCAGGCCGATGACCGACACCACTCGCGAGGCTGCCATCCCCCTAGTGGTGGGCGGCTGCGTCGGCGCTCACGCTGCGCAGCGGCGGGATTCCCTGCTCGGCCGCATGACCGCGAACCTCGCCCGCGAACGCGATCCGGTCCAGCCGCGCGATCTCACGCTCGCCCTCGATCCGCGCCGGGTGCTCGGCGGGCAGGTTGCCGATCAGGCGCCGGATCCGCGCCCGCAGCTGCAGCGCGAAGTGCGGCGTGGAGGCGCCCATGAGCTGCCGCACGTCCTCGACGGTCACCCTGTGCTCGGCGTCGAGCAGGTCGGGGTTCTCGAACTGGCTCATGGGGCGGTCGACTGGGGGATCGCCTGCAGCAGCCCGTCCATCCGGGCCTGGACGGAGAGCGAGATCGCGGACGGGTCCCCGATCACCCAGCCGTGGTTGTAGACGGCGGCCGTCGGGCCCTCCTGGGTGTAGCCGGGGGTGGCGTAGTTGAGGAAGTAGTCCAGCACCGCACGGGGAAGAGTAGTCGGATCTTCGATCAGCAGCTGCGGACCGAAGTCGGCGCTGCCCGAGAGAGCCGCCGCCGCGGCCGCGTCGAGCGGGCGCGAGGCGTTGATCAGCACGTATCCGTGACCGGGGCTGCGGATCGCCCAGCCGAAGCTGCCAGGCACGTGCGCGCACGGCTGGCCGTACGCGCAGGGCGGATCCCGGTAGGCCGCGAACGCGACCGAGTTGGCGGCCGCGCCGTCCGCGCCGACGCGCTTGACGGGCCCGTAGGCGGAGAGCTGCGACATCACCGAGCCGGGGATCACGCTCGGCGGGCCGAGCACGTAGATGTGCGGCCGGCCGTGGGCCAGCAGCGCCTGGCGGGTCGCCTCCGGCACGCCCGACGCGTTGACGAACAGGACCGGATCCCCGCTCTCGGCCGCCCAGCCCGCGGCCGGCATCGCGTATGCGGGCGCGGCGGCGGAGGCGATCACGACGTCGGCGCTCGGCCGGCCGGCGACCGCCGCGGCGAAGCGATCGATCGCCGCGGCCAGCGCGTAGGGGCCGCTGCCCGCGACCGGCGCGGAGCGCATGCCGGTCGGGGACGGGACCGGCCCGACCCGGATCAGCTGCGCGCCGCCGGCGGCCCCGGAGCCGGCCGGCGACAGGATCGAGAGCGCCTGCGCGGTCGCGGCGGGCAGCGTCCGCGGGCCCGACAGGAGCACCGGCGCGTGCAGCGGCGGCGCCATCAGCACCGATGACGCGATCGCCGCCTGCCAGTCGCCCGTCGGCGCCAGCGTCACCACCGCCGGGTGGCTGCCCTGTGCCGCCGACGGGTAGACCGCGAGCGCCACGCCGGCTGCGTCGGCGACCGGGTCGGCTCCGTTGACGCGCGTCGTGTTTCCGGTCGCGAGCGCGGGGATCCCGAGCGCGCGCGCCGCGTGGGCGTCGTTTGCGCCCACTCCGCCGGCCGGCGCGAGCCCCGTCACGCCCGACGATGACGAGCCGCAGCCGGACGCGATCAGCGCGGTGGCGGCGACCGCCGCGACCGCGCGGACGGCCGTCAGGGCGCGGGTTCGTGCGAGCGCGCGCGGACGCATCCGATCGGCAAGTTAGCGCCGCGCGCCGACGCCGGCGCCCGCCGCCGGGTGCGCTTCGCGACCCACTACGCTACGCCTGACAGAAAGCCACCCGCCAAGGAGGATGCGATGCCGGGCCTTTCCGGGCGCATGTCCACCGTCGTCAAAGCGAAGATCTCCAAGCTCCTTGACCGCGCCGAGGACCCCTCGGAGACGCTCGAGTACAGCTATCAGAAGCAGGTGGAGCTGCTTCAGAACGTCAAGAAGGGGATCGCCGACGTCGTCACGTCCAAGAAGCGCCTCCAGCTGCAGGAGGAGAAGTACCAGCAGCAGGTGGTGAAGCTGGATACGCAGGCGAGGCAGGCGCTCGCGGCGGGCAACGAGGAGCTCGCCAGGACCGCGCTGGAGCGCAAGAACGCCGTCCAGACCGAGCTGCAGTCGCTCGACTCCCAGATCGCCCAGCTGGAGCAGCAGCAGGAGCAGATGACGGCCTCCGAGCAGAAGCTGCGCGCCAAGATCGAGCAGTTCCGCTCCAAGAAGGAGATCATCAAGGCCCAGTACTCGGCGGCCGAGGCGCAGGTGCGCATCTCCGAGGCTGCGACCGGGGTCGGCGAGGAGATGGCCGACGTGGGCCTGGCGATGCAGCGCGCGCTGGACAAGACCGAGAACATGCGCGCCCGAGCCGACGCCGTTCAGGAGCTGGAGGCGGCCGGGACGTTCGAGGACCTCACGCAGATCGGCTCCGGCGAGGACGACATCGACCGTCAGCTGCGGGCGCTGACGAGCTCCAGCGAGGTCGACTCCGAGCTTCAGAAGATGAAGGCGGAGCTGGGCGTCGGCTCCGCGGCCAAGGGGGAGCTCGGCGCGGGCGGGCCGGCTCCGGAGGGCTCGGCCCAGGACGAGGCCAGCGGTGGATCCTCCGCGCAGGAGCCGGCGCAGTGATCGTGCGAATCTCAACCGAGGGCCAGTACTCGCTCTCCGAGGACGACGGCGTGGCCCTGAACGAGCTTGACGACGAAGCCGTCTCGGCCTGCGAGACCGGCGACGAGCTGCGCTTCCACGCCGCGTTCGAGCGGCTGCTCGACTATGTGCGCACGAGGGGCACGCCGGTCTCGGAGGACGAGCTCGTGGGATCGGACCTGATCCTGCCGCCGCCGGACGTCTCGCTCAAGGAGGCGCAGGAGGAGTTCCACGGCGAGGGCCTGATCCCCGGCTAGCGGACGGGACGCGGGCGCTGGCGCCCGCGTGCAAGCTCGGCGAGCAGCTCGTGCGTGGCGGAGGCGGTCGTAGCCCACGACAGCTGGGCGGCGCGCCGCAGCCCCCGCTCGCGCAGCCGGCCGCGCACCCGTTCGTCCGTGGCCGCTGCGACCACCGCCTCCGACAGCGCCCGGGGGTCGTCGGGATCGGTGAGCAGCGCCGCGCCGGCGCAGGTCTCCGGGAGCGCGGCGCGGTCGGCCGCCACTACAGGCGTGCCGCAGGCCATGGCCTCCAGGCAGGTCAGGCCGAACCCCTCGTAGCGTGACGGCAGCACGAACGCCAGCGCGTCCCGGTACAGGCCCGGGAGCTCGGCGTCGGGAACCCAGCCGAGCGCGCGCAGGCCAGGGGCTGCGGACGCGCCGGCCAGGTGCGCCCGCGAGTCGCCGGCCCAGGCCAGGTCGATCCCGCGCTGAGACAGCGCCGCGGCGACCGCCGTCAGAGCGCCCAGGTTCTTGCGCGCGTCGTCGGTCGCGACCGTCAGCACGTAGGGGCGCGCGAAGCCCCGCCGGCCGTCCTCGCCGGCGGCCGGCGGCCGGTCCGTCGCGGCGCTGAAGCGCTCGTCCACGCCGGGCGCGATCACCACGATCCGCTCTGCGGGCAGGCCGCCCAGCTCGATCAGCTCGTCCCGGCTGAAGCGTGAGACGGTGACCACCGCCAGCGCGCGGCGCGCGGCCGCGAGTCCGAGGGCGCCGTGCCAGGCGCGGTAGGCGGGGGAGTAGGCCCCCGGCTCGCGCAGGATGGCCGCGTCGTGGACGACGACGACGTTGCGCGGCCACGCCAGGGGCGCCAGGTTGGCGGGCGAGTAGAGGAGCGCGGCGCGGCGGGCGGCCGCGCCGGCCGGCAGCCCCAGCTGCTCCCAGGCGTGACCTCGGGCGACCCCCCGCCGCATGCGAGGCCTCGGTGCGACGACGCTGTAGCGCTCGGGAGCGAGGGCCACCAGGCGGGCGATCACCTCACGCGCGTAGCGCTCGACCCCGGTGATCGTCGGCCGCGCCGCCGCTCTGGCGTTGAGAAGCAGCGGCCCGCCGCGGCCACCGGCGTGTCGGCCGGTCACGAGCCCGCGGCCGATCCGCCGACCAGACGGTCCGCACCGGACCGGCCGCTCGTCAGATCCACGCGACGTCCGGCCACGGGTGTCGGCCCCGCGCCCTCCGGAGCTCGCCTGAGCGGCAGGCGAGCTCCGGGGCATCGCGCTAGCCCCGTGCGACCCCCGCCGGAGAGGTCTCGTCCCGGTGCTGGATCCACTTCGAGCTGCAGGGGATCCGGGAGCGGTCACAGCGGTGGGCGTAGGCGCGCGCGATCTCGGTCACCTCGGTGAGCAGGTCGTCCTGCAGACGGATCGGCTCCAGGCCCAGGTCGAGCAGCTGCCGGTTCTCCACGAACAGCTCGTTCTCGGCCGCCTCCTTGCGCGGGTTCTCGACGAAGTCGATCTCCGCGCCGGTCAGGCTCGAGACCAGCTTGGCGAGGTCGATCACGCGGTGGCACTCGGTCATCTGGTTGAACACGCGCACGCGGTCGCCTGACTCCGGCGGGTTCTCGATCGCCAGCTGGATGCAGCGCACGGTGTCCTGGATGTGGATGAACGCCCGCGTCTGCCCGCCGGTCCCATGGACCGTCAGCGGATAGCCGATCGCCGCCTGCATCAGGAAGCGGTTGAGCACCGTCCCGTAGTCGCCGTCGTAGTCGAAGCGGTTGATCAGGCGCTCGTCGAGCCGGGTGTCGGCCGTCTGGGTGCCCCACACGATCCCCTGGTGCAGGTCGGTGACCCTCACGCCGTCGTTCTTGTTGTAGTACGCGAACATCAGCTGGTCCTGCGTCTTGGTCATGTGGTAGACGCTGCCCGGGTTGACGGGGTACAGGATCTCCTGCTCGATCTCTGTGCCCTCGTCGGTGTCGATCCGGACCCGCAGGTATCCCTCGGGGATCTTCACGCCCGCGGTGCCGTATCCGTAGACGCCCATCGTCCCCAGGTGGACGATGTGGGCGTCGAGCTCGGCCTCGACCAGCGCGGCGAGCAGGTTGTGGGTCGCGTTGACGTTGTTGTTGACCGTGTAGCGCTTGTGCCACGGGCTCTTCATCGAGTACGGAGCGGCGCGCTGCTCGGCGAAGTGGACGATCGCCTCCGGCTGCCAGTCGTGAAGGAGGTCCAGCAGGACCCGATAGTTCTCGGCGACGTTGAAGCGATGGAAGGGGATCTCGCGGCCGGTGAGCTCACGCCACGCATCCAGCCGCGTGCTGATCGGCCGGATCGGGGTCAGCGACTCGGCCTCGAGTTCCACGTCGGCGTTGCGCCGGGCGAGGTTGTCGACGATCGCGACGTCGTGACCGCACGCCGACAGGTGCAGAGAGGTGGGCCAGCCGCAGAAGCCGTCACCGCCGAGGATCAGTATGCGCAAGGTGTCTCCAATGTCCGTTGCGAATGGTGCGGAGCCGCGCCCCGGGCGCCGCCGACGGTCAGGCGTCGCCGGAGACGCAGCCGGCCAAGTTGCGAGAGTAGCGCACGATCCGCCGGCGTTCCGCGTTCGGGACGGTCGCCTCGAGGCGGATCAGAGCGGGATGCCCCAGAGCGGGAACCAGCGAGACAGCTCGGGCTCGACCGGCAGCTCGCGCTCGGCCCGGGCCCGCAGAACCAGCTCGCGCTCGGTGTCGCGCTGGCGGTCGCCGGGCCCGGGGACGAACGGATAGAAGCTCCCCCGCTTGAAGTTGTAGATCCAGTAGAGCTTGGAGCCGCGGTCGTCCAGGAAAGGGAACACGGCGCACAGCAGGCGCTCGCCGTAGCCGCCCGCATCGATCGCGCCGGAGACCGCGTTGATCCCGGTCACTAGCCCCTCGAAGTCGTCGCCCCTGAGGACCAGCCAGCTGAAGCCGTACGCGTCCTGCTCGGTCTCCACCTTCGTGGCCGTGTCGGCGGCGGTGGCGCGGACGACCTCGACCATCTCCTCGACGATCGCGCGGAAGTCGGCGGTCGCCAGCGACTGGAACACGATCGCCGCGGCGTTGCCGGTGACGATCCCGCCGGCGGCCTCGAACGCGACCGCGGCGGTGGTGATCGCGAACAGCCGGTCGGGGGCCGGCTTGCGCAGCGCGCGGCGACCGGTCAGCACCTCCAGCAGGCCCATCAGCGGCTGCCCTGGAGCTGCGCCTCGAGCTTCGCGAGCGCCTCGAGCCGCGCCTCAAGCGGCGGATGGGTGGCGAACAACGCCGCGACCGAGGCCTTGGCCTTCGGGGGGAAGATGTAGAAGGCCGCCAGCTCGCTGGACGCGGCGCGCAGATCGCGCTGCGGGATCTGGTCCATGCGGCCGGAGATCTTCAGGAGCGCCGAGCTCAGCGCGCTCGGCCGGCCGGTGATGATCGCCGAGCCGCGGTCGGCGGCGAACTCCCGGTAGCGCGACAGCGCCTGCAGAAGCAGGAAGGAGATTATGTAGACGACCCCCGCGACCACGACCACCACCGCGAAGCTCGGCCCGTTGTCGTTGCGCTGGTCGCGTCCGAACCCGCCGCCGAAGAAGAAGCCGGTCTGGACGATGAACGCTGCGATCGACGCGAAGAAGCTCGCGATCGTCATGATCATCACGTCACGGTTCTGCACGTGGGTGAGCTCGTGCCCGAGCACGCCCTCCAGCTCCGCCGGCTCCAGCAGGCGCAGCAGCCCGGTCGTGACGCACACCGTCGCGGTCGCGGGGGAGCGACCGACGGCGAACGCGTTCGGCATCGGCGTGTCTGCGATCGCGACTCGCGGCATGGGCAGATCCGACTGGATGCAGAGCCGCTCGATCGCCGCGAACAGCGGCTGCAGCCCAAGCTCCGCCGCCCTGTCCGCGGTGACCTCGTGCGCGCCCATCGATGCGAGCGCGAGCTTGTCCGAGGTGAAGTACTGGACCAGGAACAGCAGGCAGGCGATCACCGCCACGGTGATCGCCCCGACGCCCGCGGCGACCAGCACGGCGATCAGGACCACATATACGAGCCCGAGCAGGAAGGCGGTCAGCATCATCCGGGCCTGGAGTCCGCGATCTCGGCCGAATGATCTGGGCGGTGGCATCTTCGCCGTTGATCTTGGCAGACTCGATAAGCGCTCCCTGAAGGCCGCCGATGAAGCCGCCTGCGGGCAGCCGGCGGCTCGCCCGGCCCGGCGAACCGAGGTTGGCCGGCGGGCGGCCGGCCGGGCTCCCGCGCGCGTCGCGGCGAGCGTGACCCGGTGCCGGGAGCCCGACGACCGTCCAGATTGCACCAAAATCCGTAAAGACCGAGCCAAACCTGCCGATCATCCGTAGGTTGGCCGCTAAAGCTTGGGCGCGCCGGTGCCGATAACGTGATCGTGCGGGCGACCAGGGCATACGTGGCGGGGCTTGGCACGGCGGGCGCGCTGGTCGTCGCGTCGCTGATCCTGTTCGCGCTCGCCGGAACCCTGGTCACCTTCAACGGCTGGCCCAGGCTCGCCAGCGGGGGCTCGGCGGCGACCCAGCTCCTCGGGGCACAGGCGCCCAGTCGCGCCCGGCCCGCGACCGGCGTGCTGGAGGCCACGGCACCGGAGCGCGATCTCCGACCGGCCGTCACGGCGATCGGTGTCGGGCGTCGCTCGCAGGACCTCATCTCAGGCCCCGCCGGGGCGCGCGGGCGCGTGCGGGCGGCAGGCCACACCGTCGCCTCCGGCCCTGCGCGCCGGTCGGCGTCGGCCCGTCCCCCGATCCATCCGCTGACACGCAACCCAGGGGCGCCCGCGAGAGGCTGCTCCGCGGGTTGCGTCGGCGCGCCCGCCTCCGGCGGCCCCGCCCAGGCCCCCCCGGCCACGGCTCCGATCCAGGCCGCCGGCCCCCCCGCCGGAGCGCCCGCGGGGGGTGGAGGCCGCGGCGATGGCCACGGACACCAGTCCGGCGGCGCCCAGGGCGGAGACGGCCAGGGCGGTCAGGGCCAGGGCGGTCAGGGCCAGGGCCGCGGCGGAGGCGGTCAGGGCCAGGGCGGGGGCGCCCAGGGCCCGGGCGGAGACGCTCAGGGCCCGGGCGGCAGCGGCGCGGGTGGCCAGGACGGCGGTCAGGCCGGCTCGGGCGGACAGGGCGGCGCCGCGTCCGGGACGGTGCACGTGCTCGCCCAGACGGCGGGTGGCGCTGCGACGATCGACGGCCAGGGCTCGGCTCTCACCGGGACGGTGTCTCGCATCGACGGCAGCTCGGGCGCGCCCGGCTACACCGAGTCGGTCGCCGACGGCGGCTCGTCGGGCCCGTCCGGCGGGAGCGGCTCGTCCGGCGGCTCTGGCTCGTCGCAGGCCGGCGACGGCTCGTCAGGCGCGTCGACTTCGACCACGTCCACCTCCACCACGTCGACATCCACGACGTCTACCTCCACCACGTCGACCTCCACGACGTGGACCGGGCCCTACGCTACGGGCATCGTCACCGGCGGCCCGGCCTCTTAGCCGGGTCCGCCATCCGGCGGCGTCGCCTCGTCGGTGCCGCTCCGCTGCGCCCCGATCGCGGCTCGAAGGCGGTGCCGGCCGCCGACCCCATACCCTTTGCGCCCATGACCGCGACCGCCGGAGCTCAGCTCTCCCACGTCTACCCGCGTGGAAGCCGCGTGAACGAGCGCGGGCACCTGGAGCTCGGCGGCTGCGATGCGGTCGAGCTCGCCGGGCGGTTCGGCACCCCGCTGTACGTCGTCGTGGAGGACGACCTGCGCTCCCGGGCGCGCGAGGTGGCCGACGCGCTCCACGCCCGGCACGCCAACGGCGGCGTCCTGTTCGCCTCCAAGGCATTCCCCTGCACGGCCGTGCTCAGGGCCCTGGCGGAGGAGGGGCTCGGCTGCGACGTGGCCTCCGGCGGCGAGCTGGCGCTCGCCCTGGCGGCCGGGATGGACCCCGCCGGCATCTGCATGCACGGTAACGCGAAGTCCGAGCGGGAGCTGCGAGAGGCGCTCGATGCCCGCGTCGGCCACATCGTGCTCGACTCCCTGCACGAGCTCAGGCTGCTGGCCGGCCTCGCCGAGCAGCTCGGTCACGCCCAGGAGGTGCTGCTGCGGGTCACGCCCGACGTGGCCGGCGACACCCACGCGAAGATCTCCACCGGGCAGGCGGACTCGAAGTTCGGATTCTCGCTTCCGGAGGCGCCCGCGGCGATCGAGGCGGTGCGCTCGACGCCATCTCTGTCGCTGGCGGGCCTGCACGTTCACATCGGGTCTCAGCTGCTCGAGCTCGCGCCGTTCGCCGCCGCCGTGCGCGCGGTCGCGTCGCTCGGGAGGTTCGACGTCTACAACTTCGGAGGAGGGCTCGGAGTCGCCTACACGGCCGATCAGCGCCCGCCGAGCTTCCAGAGCTGGGTCCAGACGATCACCGGAGCCGTCCATCAGCAGCTCGGCGAGGGCGTCCGGCTGCTGATCGAGCCGGGCAGGGCGCTCGTCGCCAACAGCACCGTGACGCTCTACACGGTCCAGACGGTGAAGCGCAACGTCTCCACCTGGGTCGCGGTCGACGGCGGCATGTCCGACAACCTGCGCCCGATGATGTACGGCGCACGCTACGAGGCTGCGCTGGCCGACCGCCCGCTCGCCACCGGAGGCGAGCGCTGCCACGTCGCCGGAAAGCACTGCGAGTCCGGCGACGTGCTGGTGCGGGACGCGTTGCTGGACGACCCGGCGCCGGGCGACGTGCTGGTCACCCCGACGACGGGGGCCTACGGCTACGCGATGGCCAACAACTACAACGGCGTGCCGCGCCCGCCGGTGGTGTTCGTGCGAGATGGCCAGGCGCGTGCAGTCGTGCGCCGCGAGACCTACGCCGACCTGATGGCGAGAGACGTCTGATGGCTCAGTTCCGCGTCGGGCTGCTCGGGCACGGGACCGTTGGCGCGGCGTTCGCGCAGCTGCTGCCTCGCCGGGCGGCGCGGATCGAGCGGATCACCGGACTGTCGCCGGTGCTGTCGGGGGTGCTGACGCGCAGCGGCGGCGGCAGCTTCGACGACCTGCTCGAGCGGTCCGACCTGATCGTCGAGCTGATCGGCGGGCTGGATCCAGCTCGCGATTACCTGCTCCGCGCGATCCGCGCGGGCCTTCATGTCGTGACCGCCAACAAGCAGCTGCTCTCGCACCACGGCGAGGAGCTGTGGGACGAGGCGCGCTCGCATGGCGTGCAGCTGCGCTTCGAGGGCGCCGTGGCCGGCGTGGTGCCGGTGATCCGGGTGCTGCAGGAGTCGCTGGCGGGCGCGCGGATCCAGCGCGTGCACGGGATCGTCAACGGCACGACGAACTTCATCCTGACCGAGATGGCGCGGACCGGGTGCGCGTTCTCCGAAGCGCTCGCCGAGGCGCAGCGGCTCGGCTATGCCGAGGCCGATCCGTCCGAGGACGTCGACGGGCGCGACGCCGCGGCGAAGATGGCGATCATCGCGCGGCTCGCATTCGAGACCCCGGTGCACATCGACCAGGTGCGCTACGAGGGAATAGAGCGGATCGCGCCCGACGATCTGGAGTACGCGCGCGAGCTCGGGCTGGGACTGAAGCTGATCGGGACCGCTGAGCGGATCGGCGACGACCGCATGTCGGTGAGCGTCCATCCGGCGTTCCTCTATCCGGGCCACCCGCTCGCATCCGTCAACGGCCCCTTCAACGCGGTCACCGTCGAGTCCGAGGAGATCACCGAGATCACGATGTCGGGCCCCGGGGCGGGAGGCCCGCAGACCGCCAGCGCCGTGCTGGGCGACGTGATCTCGGCGATGATCCCTCCGGCCTCGACGCCGCCCGCGACCGAGCGGCTGCAGGTGGCGGGCGACATCGTGTCCGCGTTCTACCTGCACCTGGAGGTGGCCGATCAGCCCGGGGTGCTGGCCCAGGTGGCGCACGTGCTCGCCGGGCAGGGCGTGTCGGTGAAGTCGGTCGTGCAGAAGGGGCTGGGCGACCAGGCGCGCCTGGTGATGGTGCTTCACCCGGTGCTCGAGTCGCGCTTCGCGGCCGCGATGCGCGAGATCGCGGCGCTGCCGGTCGTGCGCGCCGCGCCGCGCGCGATCAGGGTCATCGAGGAGGAGTTCGTGTGAGGGCGATCCAGATCACGCGGCTGGCGGGTCCGGATGACTCGCTCTCGCTCGCTGAGCTCCACGAGCCCCAGGCCAGCCACCCCATGACGCCGGGATCCGGCGTCGTCATCGACGTTCACGCGGCCGGGGTCTCGTTCCCGGAGGTCCTGCAGACCAGGGGGGATTACCAGCTGCGCCCGGACCTGCCGTTCGTGCCCGGCTCCGAGGTCGGCGGCGTCGTGCGCGAGGTCCGCGGCCGGGCGGACGTCAGGCCCGGCGACCGGGTCGCCGCGTTCTGCATGCTCGGCGCCTGGGCTCAGGTCGCGGTCGCGCCCGCCCACCTCACGTTCCGGATCCCCGATGAATGGGACTTCGCCCAGGGCGCGGCGCTGGTGCTCAACTACCACACCGCCCACTTCGCGCTGCTGACGCGCGGCCGTCTCGCGGCGGGCGAGACGGTGCTCGTGCACGGAGCCGCCGGGGGCGTCGGGACCGCGACCGTGCAGATGGCCAAGGCTCACGGCGCGCGGGTGATCGCGATCGTCTCCTCCGAGGAGAAGGAGCGCGTCGCGCGCCTGGCCGGGGCCGACGAGGTGGTGCGCTCCGACGGCCCCTGGAAGGACCAGGCGACAGACCTCGGCGGCGCCGACGTCGTGATCGACCCGGTCGGCGGCGACCGCTTCACCGACAGCCTGAGGTCTCTGCGTGAGGGCGGCCGCCTGGTCGTGGTCGGCTTCACCGCGCGGTCGATCCCGGAGGTGCGCGTCAACCGGCTGCTGCTGACCAACACGGAGGTGGTCGGGGCGGGCTGGGGAGCGGCGGCGCTCGGCCGGCCTGAGCGCGTCATCCGGACGGGCGAGCAGCTGCGGCCGCTGATCGACGCCGGCCGGCTGCGCCCGATCGTCGGGCCCCGCTTCCCGCTGGAGCGGGCGGCCGACGCGCTCAGGCTGATGGACGGCCGCGGGGCCACCGGCAAGGTCGTCCTCGAAGTTGCCTGAACGGCTCACGAGCCGCGGTCTGGCATCCTCCGCGCGATGGCTGGGCTGATCGAGCGATACAGGGAGCGGTTGCCGTTCGCCGCCGGGGACCCGGTGGTGAGCCTCGGTGAGGGCTCGACGCCGCTGGTGCCAGCGCCCGCCCTGTCCGAGCGGGTCGGCGCCGAGGTGCTGCTCAAGCTGGAGGGCCTGAACCCGACCGGCTCGTTCAAGGACCGCGGGATGACCTGTGCCGTGTCGGCCGCCGTGCGTGAGGGCTCTGAGGCGATCGTGTGCGCGTCGACCGGCAACACGGCCGCCTCGGCCGCGGCGTACGCGGCGCGCGCCGGACTGCGCTGCGCCGTGATCGTGCCGGAGGGCAAGATCGCGTCCGGGAAGCTGGCGCAGGCGCTGATGCACGGCGCCCGCGTGATCGCGCTGCGGGCCAACTTCGACGTGGCGCTGGCGCTGGTTCGCCGCCTGGTCGCCGAGCACCCGATCGCCCTCGTCAACTCCGTCAACGAGTTCCGCATGCACGGCCAGCGGACGGCGGCGTGGGAGATCGTCGACGAGCTCGGGCACGAGCTGGACGCGCTCGCGATCCCGGTCGGCAACGCGGGCAACATCACGGCTTACTGGCGCGGCTTCAGGGAGGTGCTCGCCCGGGAGAACCGCCCGCGGATGCTCGGCTTCCAGGCCGCGGGCGCGGCGCCGCTGGTCCACGGCGCCCCGGTGGCGCAGCCGGAGACCGTCGCGAGCGCGATCAGGATCGGCAACCCGGCCCGCTGGGAGGACGCGATGGACGCGGTGACGTCGTCCGGGGGCGCGATCAACGCGGTCAGCGACGAGCAGATCCTCGCCGCGTACCGGTTCCTCGCCGGCCGGGAGGGGATCTTCTGCGAGCCCGCCTCGGCCGCGTCGGTCGCGGGGCTGCTGGCCCATGGAGCCGACGGCGCGCGTCGCGTCGTGTGCGTGCTCACCGGGCACGGTCTCAAGGATCCGCAGACCGCGCTGGCGCAGGTCGACGACGCGGTGATCCCGTGCGCCCCGGAGCTGGCCGAGCTGGAGAAGGCGGTGCTCGCGTGAGCGCCCGCCGGCCGGAGGGGGGCGAGGGGCGCCGATGAGCGCCGCCCGCACGGCGCGAGTGCGCGTTCCGGCCTCGACCGCCAACCTCGGTCCCGGCTTCGACGTGATGGCGGCGGCGCTCTCGCCGCGGCTGGAGCTGGAGGTGCGCGAGACGGGGTCGTTCGCGGTCCACACCGAGCTGGACGTCCCGCGTGATCGGAGCAACCTGCTCGTGCGGGCGTTCGAGCGGCTCGCTCCGGCGGACGCGTTCGAGTTCCGGATCGACTCGGAGATCCCGCTCAGCGGCGGCCTGGGCTCGAGCGCCGCGGCGGTGCTCGCGGGCCTGCTCGCGGCTGAGGCGCTGGTCGGATCCGGCGCCGACGTGCGCGCGGAGGCGGTCGCAATCGAGGGCCACCCGGACAACGTCGCCGCGGCTCTCGACGGCGGGTTCGTGATCTGCGACGGAGCGGCGACCCACCGTATCGACCCGCCGCCTGGCCTGGACGGAGTGCTGCTGGTGCCCGCCGAGCCCGTGCGCACGGAGCGAGCGCGAGCGGCGCTCCCGGCGTCGGTGCCGCTCGCCGACGCCGTCTTCAACGTCGCCCGCGCGACCACCCTCACGCTCGGCCTTGCGACCGGCGATCCGGAGCTGATCGCCTCCGGGCTGCGGGACCGGCTGCACCAGCCCCATCGCGCGCATCTCTACCCGCGCTCCGCGGCCATCCTTCAGCGTGCGGCTGACATCGGTGCGCTTGGAGCGACCATTTCCGGGGCGGGGCCGACGGTGCTCTTCTGGTGCGCCGAAGATCGCTCGGCCCAGGTCGCCGAGGCCCTTGGCCCACTGGCCGAGGGATGGGCCGATGTGCTGCCGGTGAGCTTCGAGCCGGGCGGCGCAGCGCTTCTCTGAGCCGCCGAGCACAGGCGGTCGCCGGCGTCAACCCCCGCCGGCGTCAACCCCCGGCCGGCGCGCGCTCCGGGGGCGGCGCGAGCTCGCGCGCCAGCCTTGCAATTCGCCGCTGCGCCTGGGCGAGCCCAAGCCGGCCGAGCAGCTCCTCGGCGACCGCCAGGTAGTCGGCGGCGAGATCGGGGCGGAGATCGAGGATCGAGACCGCGCGCTGGGCCGACTCTGCGTATGCGATCGAGGATCTGATCGGGGTTCCGAGCAGCTGCTGCGGATAGTGGGCGCGAAGCGAGTCCAGCGCCTCCCGCGAGTGGCGGGTGCGCATGTCGGCGATGTTGAGCAGGATGCCGAGCACGCTGAGCCGCTGGTTGAGCGTGTCACGCGCGAGCTTGATCACCTCAAGCGCCTGTTCGACCCCCTGCAGCGCGAAGTACTGCGCCTCGGCGGACAGCAGCGCGTGGTCGGATGCCACGAGCGCGTTGACGGTCAGCAGGCCGAGCGAGGGCGGGCAGTCGATCAGCACCACGTCGGAGCCGGCCAGGTCGCGCAGCGCCCGCTGGAGCGTCAGCTCGCGTCCGATCCTGCCCCCGAGCGCTAGCTCGGCCTCGGCGAGGGTGAGGTCGGCCGGGATCACCCCGTCGTGCACCGCCTCGCGCGCCGGTGCCCGGCCGGTGAGCACGTCCGCGATGGTCGGGGTCGCGTCGGGGTCGACCCCGAGGTAGTCGGAGAGGTTGCCCTGCGGGTCGAGGTCCACCGCGAGGACCGAGAGGCCCGCGCGGCGGAACGCGTCGGTGAGCGTTCTGACGGTCGTCGTCTTGCCGGTTCCGCCCTTCTGGGACAGGACGGAGATGGTCACGGGCATCGCAGGCGACTATATGCCTCGGCGGCTGTGCGTCGCCGGACCCGGACCGGCGCGCAAGTGGCCAGCGCGCGTCGCCTCCAGCCGTTCCGGGCCGCGTCTGCCGCGGTCTCCGGCGCGTGGCGCGCTAACCGTTCTCGGTCTCGCCGGTCTCCGGCGCGTGGCGCCGCTACCCGCCCTCGGCGGGGCCGGCCCCGCTCTCGCCGGTCTCCGGCGCGTGGCGCGCGCGCATCCCGGACACCGCCGGGACGTCCAGGAAATGGAGATGGTGACGGCCGATCACGACCTCGTCGCCATCGGCGAGGGTGCTCCACTCGACCCGCTCGCCGTTGACGAACACGCCGTTGAGGCTGCGATCGTCGAGCACGCGCAGCCCGTCCGGCTGGCGCACGATCAGGGCGTGGCGGCGGGAGACCGTCGGGTCGTCGAACCGGATGTCGGCCGCCAGGCTGCGCCCGATCCGGGTCCATTCCCGGGTGAGGCCGTAGGTCACCACGTCCTGTCCCGAGCGGTAGGCGATGTACTGGCCGGGCTCCTCGATCCGGACGCGCAGCTCCTCGATCCAGGCGCGGTCCTCCACCTCCTGGCCCAGGTCGATGATCGCCTGCTGGGAGGTGGTGAACAGCGAGGAGCGGACGAACTCGGTGCCGCCGCAGTTGGAGCAGACCGGAAGCTCGTCGGCGGCATCGAGGGACACGGGGAAGTCGCACTCGGTGCACCTGAACGTCCCGGTTCCCGCAACACTGCCAGTCGTCCACGCTTTCATGGCCGCTCCCTGCTCGTAGGATGCCGGCGACCCCGCGGTGATTAAGGGCCCGCCCGCGGGTCTGGAGGCGATGATACCCGCCTGACGGGCCTGTCCCCGATGGGGGTAGGCTGCCCGTCCGCGCCGATCGACGCCGGGCAGGTGCCTCGACTCCGATGCACGCCACCTTGCAACCGGCAGGATCGCTGGCCCGAGAGGCAGAATCAGACCACGTGCCCGAGACGATCGATGACATGCTGGAGCTGGAGCTGGCGCTTCTGCGCCGCGGTCTCGACCAGCGCCTGGCGGGATCGGAGCGCTGCACCTGCTGCAACCGCACCCCGCTGGTCGGGGAGCATGTCTACGTCTACGAATCGGGCACGATCGCCTGCGAGCTGTGCCGTGAGGGGCGCCAGGAGCAGCCGATCGGCAGCCGCACCGTGCACGGACCGGAATTCGGGCACACGATGCGGCTCACGGACCGGCGGGCGGCCTGAGCCGTAGGCTCCCGGGGTGGGTGACGAGGCGTCGTCGCCCTCTCTGTGCATAACATCCCGGGCGTGGAGCCGTTCACCGTATCGACGACGATCGCAAAGCCGCGTGACGAGGTCTGGGACTATCTCGCCGACATCGCCAATCACGCCGAGTTCAGCGACCATTACCTGGTCGATTGGCATCTGACGCGCGTCGACCCGCGCGGCCTCGGCGCCGGTGCAAGGTTCCGCGTCAAGGCGCCGATGAACCGGTTTGCGTGGGCCGACGTCACGTTCGCCGACGTTCAGCCGCCGTTCAGGATCGTCGAGCACGGCCGGGGGGGCAAGTACAACCGGATCCGGATGGTCGGCACCTATACGCTGTCGCCCGGCCCGGGGGGCACGACCCGGGTCCAGTACACGTTCGAGACCGAGCCCTCGCAGCTTTCCGACAAGCTGATGGAGACCCTCGGCGGGCGTTCGTGGACGCGTCGCAAGGCGGCGCGCGCGATGCGCCGGCTGCGGTCGATCCTTGAGGAGGGCCGTGAGCGCGGCACGCGTGCAAGTGTCGCTGCGATATAGACTCCCCGCCGCCGTGACCTCTCGCCGCCGCATATTCACCGCCGTCTCAGCCCTGCTCAGCGTCGTCTCGCTCGCCGCCTGCGGGCACAAGACCGCGCACCCGACCGTCGCCGACGCCAACAACGACGGCGTCTACGTCGATGCCGGGCCGGTCACCTACCAGCTTCAGATCTCCCGGGCCCTGAACCAGTACGACGCCGAGGACTCGCAGTACGTGCGCGGGCTGCCCGCGGGCATGACTCCGGCTCTGCCGCCGACCGAGATGTGGTTCGGCGTGTTCCTGTGGGCCAGGAACCAGACCAACCGTCCGCAGACGACCACCGACAACTTCGAGGTCGTGGACTCGTCGGGAACGGTCTACCGCCCCGTCAAGCTCGACCCGGCGCTGAACCCGTTCGCCTGGACCTCGCAGACGCTGCCTCCGCAGCAGATCGAGCCCAGCCCGTCGAGCGTCGCCGCCTACGGTCCCACCCAGGGCGGGCTGCTGCTGTTCAAGGTCAGCACCGATGTCTATGCCAACCGGCCGCTGACGCTCTACATCCTGAGCCCGACGACGAATCGGCGCCTCGCCTCGATCTCGCTGAACCTGTAGTGCGACGTCTGCTGGCCGCGTTCGCGGCCGCGGTGCCGTTGATCGCGGCGTGTGCGCTGCCGGGCGTCGCCCAGGCGAGCTGGGGCGTCCCGTTCCAGATTGAGCCACCGGGCACGCTTGACCTGCAGGCCCCTCGGCTGGCGCTGTCGGCAGGGGGCGCGGGGGTGGCCGCGTTCGGGATCGGCAACGTGGACGTGCCGGGCAGCTCGCAGGCCTACATGGCGATGCTGGGCCCGAGCGGTTACCCGACCGCCCCGCCGATCTCGGCGCCGGGGGCGGTCCCCGGAGCCGCAAGGGTCATGTCCGTCGCCTTCGACCGCGGCTCGGCCGAGCTGCTGACCGGCGGCGCCGGGCGTGGCCGGGACTGCTGCGCCCGCGCGCAGGTGGTCAACGTGTCCGCGCGCGGGCGGCCGGGGCAACCGCGAACCGTTGTCGGCGGGCTGGCAGGCCCCGCGATCGGTCGGCTGCTGGCGCTCGCGGATGGCCAGATGCTCGCGGCTGTCGCGACCCAGCGCGGCATCTGGGTCTCGCAATCGGCGCGGGCGGACCGCTTCACCCGCCGGCACCTGCTCACCGGACCGGGCCAGATGCCGGAGTCGCTCGGGGCGGTCTGGCTCGGCGGGGAGCGCACCGTCATCGCGTGGACCGCCGCGGCCGGCGCCGCCGGGGCATCGGATCCCGGCTCGATCACATACGCGGTCGGCTCGCGGGCCGCGCCGCCGAACGGGCCGCGGACTGCCGTAAGGGTCCCGACCGGACACCGGGTCGACGAGCTCGGCCTCGCGCCGCGCGCGGGAGTGGCCACGGCCACCTGGGTCGAGAGCTGGTTCGACGCTCACGGCGCGTGGCACTCCCAGGTCCGCGCGATGGACATCGCCCCCGGCGCTCGGCCGGTGACGCTCTCGTCTCCGGGGCGGCTCGCATCCGGCCTGGCCGTCGCCGGCGACCCGGCCGGCGACCAGGCCGTCTCGTGGGAGTCGTGCACAGTCGATGGGAGCTGCGCGGCGCAGGTCGCCGTTCGCCGGGCGCGCGGCGGGTTCGGCGCACCGCGGACGCTGGGCTCGATCGATCCTGGCCAGCAGCCGTCGGTCGCGGTCGGTCCCGGAGGGCAGGTCGTGGTCGGGTTCGTGAGCGGCGGGCGGCCGTTCGCGGCGAGCGAGGCATCGCCGGGCCGGGGCTTCGGCAGGCCCGTGGCCCTCTCCTCGACCTCGTACGCGTATGACCTGACGGTGGCCGCGGGCGCGGGCGGCCGGGCGCTCGCCGCTTGGTCTCAGGGGACCCTGCACCCGAGCGTGGTCGCGGCGGCCTTTCGCGGTTAGCAGGACGCCCGCTCCCTCCTCGCGTCGGCGTCCCTGATCGGTCCGCGATGCGTGGTCGTGGCGGCCTTTCGCGGTCAGCGAGACGCCCGCTCCCCCCTCGCGCCGGCCTCCCTGATGGGTCCGCGATCCCACGGCCGGCGGCCGCCTGGCCGGCTCAGCCCGCGGGTGCGGACCGATCGCGGCCGGCTGGCCGGATCAGCCCGCCAGCGCGGACTCGATCACGGCCCGGACCGCCGGGGCGGCGGCCCCGGCGCCGTAGCCCTGGTTGGGGAACATCGCCGCGGCCACCACCGACGGATCGCCCACGGGCGCGTAGCCGACGAACCACGCGTCGCTGTTCCTGGGGTTGTTGGCCTGGGCGCTGTTGGGAGCGCCCGTCGAGTTGCGCACCTCGGCGGTGCCGGTCTTGCCTGCCACCTCGACGCCCGGGATCTGCGCCGTGGTGCCTGTGCCGTAGCGGACGACCGCGATCATCATCTGCTGCACCTCGCCGGCGACCCGCGTGCTCGTCACGTGCACGAATCGCGGGGGCTCCCCGGCGAGCAGGGTCGGTATCGGTCTCCAGCCGCCCATCGCGACCGTGGCGGCGACGTCGGCCATCTCCAGCGGCGTGGCCTGCACCAGTCCCTGCCCGATCGCCGACGAGCCGACCGAGAGCGCGTCGCCGATCTGGCTCGCCGGGGGGATCGTGCTCTCCAGCGCGCCCGGGATCCCGGTCGGGCGGTCGAAGCCGTAAAGCTGTGCGGTCCGGACCAGGCGCGCTCCTCCGACCTCGGCCCCGAGCGGGGCGAACACCGAGTTGCAGGACACAGCGAACGCGTTCAGCAGCGTGCCTCCGCAGCTCTCGCCGCCCGCGTTGTGCATCGTGTACCCGTCGAGCGTCGTCGACGTGGCGTTCGGGAACACGGTTCCCAGCTTCACCAGCCCGGCCTGAAGCGCGGCGGTGGAGGTGATGATCTTCATCGTCGAGCCCGGGGGCTGGGGCGCCGAGTAGGCGATCCCGGAGAGCGCCAGCAGCGCGCCGGTGTGCGGGTCCATGACCGCGATCCCGGCCAGCTTGCCGCCCATCGCGGTGATCGCGGTCTGCTCCAGCGTCGGATTGATCGTCGTCCTCACTGGGGGAGCCTCGACGGGCGTGGCGCGCGCGAGTACGCGCCTGCCTCCCAGCAGGACGCCGCCGATGCGCCCGACCAGCCGCCGCTGGAAGACGAGCTCCAGTCCATCCTGCCCGATCTGCGCGTTGCTGGGATAGCCCTGGCGCACGTACGAGCTTCGGAGCGTGGCCGGGATCGGCCCCAGCGAGCCGACGATCTCCCCGGCGATGTTGGGGATCGGGGACGTCCGGCCGGGGCCTTCGGCGAGCGGCGTGCCGTTGGCGGCCAGCAGCGTCGCCCGTGGTGGCAGGACCGTTCGCCTGCTGAGCGTCTCGCCCGGCCTCAGGCCGGGGAAGAGCAGTTCCGGGGCCAGGTGGACGCGCGCCGCGGCGCCGCTGCCGGTGAGGGGCACGATCAGGGTCTCGCTCAGGGTCCC
>JAJZWB010000052.1 GCA_021846845.1 Actinomycetes bacterium
TGCCTCCAAGAAAAGCCTCTAGGGAGGTCGCGCGTGCCTGTACCAAAACCGACACAGGTGGGCAAGTGGAGTACACTAAGGTGATCGAGATAACCCTCGTTAAGGAACTCGGCAAAATCGCCCCGTAACTTCGGGATAAGGGGCGCCCCAGTAGGGTGAACCTCCTCGCGAGGGGAGCCCGAGAGGGCCGCAGTGAATAGGTTCAAGCGACTGTTTACCAAAAACACAGGTCTCTGCTAAGTCGTAAGACGACGTATAGGGGCTGACGCCTGCCCGGTGCCGGAAGGTTACGTGGAGGTGTCAGGGCTTCGGCCCGAAGCACCGAAACTAAGCCCCGGTAAACGGCGGCCGTAACTATAACGGTCCTAAGGTAGCGAAATTCCTTGTCGGGTAAGTTCCGACCTGCACGAATGGCGTAACGACTTGAACGCTGTCTCAACGAGGGGCTCGGTGAAATTGCAGTCTCGGTGAAGATGCCGAGTACCCGCGGCTAGACGGAAAGACCCCGTGAACCTTTACTACAACTTGGTATTGGGGTTCGATGCATCTCGCTCAGGATAGGTGGGAGGCTTGGAAGCGCCGGCTGCGGCTGGCGTGGAGCCATCCTTGAGATACCACCCTTGGTGTATTGGATCTCTAACGGTGCGCCCTGAATCGGGGCACCGGACAGTGACAGGTGGGTAGTTTGACTGGGGCGGTCGCCTCCCAAAATGTAACGGAGGCGCGCAAAGGTTCCCTCAGCACGGTCGGAAATCGTGCGTAGAGTGTAAAGGCAGCAAGGGAGCTTGACTGCGAGACCGACAGGTCGAGCAGGTGCGAAAGCAGGCCTTAGTGATCCGGCGGTAGCAAGTGGAAGCGCCGTCGCTCAACGGACAAAAGGTACTCCGGGGATAACAGGCTTATCGAGCCCAAGAGTCCACATCGACGGCTCGGTTTGGCACCTCGATGTCGGCTCGTCGCATCCTGGGGCTGAAGTAGGTCCCAAGGGTTGGGCTGTTCGCCCATTAAAGCGGTACGCGAGCTGGGTTCAGAACGTCGTGAGACAGTTCGGTCCCTATCTGCCGTGGGCGTTGGAGAGTTGAGAGGATTCGTCCCTAGTACGAGAGGACCGGGATGAACGCACCTCTGGTGTATCTGTTGTCCTGCCAAGGGCACCGCAGGTTAGCTACGTGCGGATCGGATAACCGCTGAAAGCATCTAAGCGGGAAGCCGACCTCGAGATGAGCTCTCCCATCCCCATTGAGGGAGTAAGACCCCTGGAAGATCACCAGGTTGATAGGCCGGATCTGGAAGGACGGTAACGTCCGCAGGAGACCGGTACTAATGGGTCGAGGGCTTGACGGATATTTGATATCCGTGCATTGGCACTGTGTGGTTTTGAAGGCCCGCCGGGGGGAGTCTCTCAAGCTTTTCCGGTGGCTATGGCGAGGGGGAAACACCTCTTCCCATTCCGAACAGAGCCGTTAAGCCCCTCAGCGCCGATGGTACTTGGCCCGCAAGGGCCTGGGAGAGTAGGTCGCCGCCGGTTCTTGATTGCGGCCCCGTGGCGCGCTCAGCGCCACGGGGCCGTCTTCGTCTCCGCGTGCTGGTGCGCGCTAGGGGGCGCTGCGCGCGTGGTGGTCAGGACCGGGGCGGGGAGGGTCGGCGGCGCGTCAGACGACGCGGACCACGGTGAGACGCCGGACGCCGCGTGGCGTGGTCACCTCCACCGTGCTACCGGTCGGCTGGTCGATCAGCGCGCGCGCCACCGGGGATTCGGCGGAGAGCTTCCCCTGCGCGCGGTTGGCCTCGGCGGCGCCGACGATCGTCCAGGTGTGGGTCTCCCCGGTGCCCTCGTCACGGACCTCTGCGGTGCGGCCGAACGCGAAGCGCGCGGTCTGCGTGTGGTCCGGCTCGACGACGACTGCGTTGCGCAGCCGTTGGCGGAGGCGGCTGATCCTCGTCTCCAGGTGAGCCTGGTCCTCCTTGGCGGCGTGGTATTCGGCGTTCTCCTTCAGATCGCCGTGCCCGCGGGCGGTGAGGATGCGCGCGGCGATCTCACGACGTGCGACGGTCTCAAGCTGGGCGATCTCGGCGCGGAGGGCCTGGAGGCCCTGCTCGGTGATCGGCTCGCCGTCGGGCGTGGAGTCGGCCATCCCCGGATTCTGGCACGGCGGGGACTGCGGTGGGGTCTGGGGCGGGTTGGGGGCGGGGCAGGCGTGTTCCCCCGCGCTCGTTGGCCGTGCGGTGCTGGCCTGGGCGGGGTCGATGGGGCGCCGGCGGCGCGTGGGCGGTGCGGGGCGGTGCGGGGGCCGGCAGCCGGCGCTGCCCGGGCCGGGTGCGGCGAGGCGGGCGGCGGGCAGGGGCCGCGCGTCGCCGGTGGCGCGTCGAGGCGGCTCGCGCCACCGGCGGGGACCCGGGATCAGGGGACGATGAGCGAGGTCTCCGGTCCCCTGCGCCCGATCCTGATCGCGGTCGGACGTGACCCATGCCCGGGGCGCTTCCCCGCGTCCGCCACGACGATGAGGTGATACGCGCCGCCGGAGAGGTGGCTCACGGTCACCTTGACCGGATAGGTGAGGTAATGCCCCGCCACGCAGGTCGGGGTGCACGTGTTGACGAAGGCGCGCCCGGTGGCGGTGGCGGTCCTCTCCCCCCAGTGCGTCCAGTGGAGCTTGACGAGGCCGGTGCCCCCGTCGCCGCAGGAGAGAACGTAGCTGCGGGGGGCGACCGCGGTGCCTCGGGCGCAGAGGTGGATCACCGCCTTGGGCGCGCGGCGGTGGCGCGCAACTGCATGCGCGTGCGCCGACGCGGTCGCGGGCATGGCGGCGGCGGCGCCTGCTACCAGCACTGCGAGTGGGTGCGTGAGCCTGGACATCGCTACTCCTCCTCTGAGGGGGTTCTCTGAACGCCGGCCGCCGTCCCCGCGGCCGTCGACCCGGAATAGCACGAAACGGATCGATCTGTGCAGGAGGGAGCGATTGGTGGCCTGCGAGGTCCGCCTCCTGACAGGCGCGAGCGCGGCGGGGACGGTCGGGCGCGAGCGCGGCGGGGAGAGCGCGGGCGGCGCGAAACGAGCGCTCAGGACGAGCGTTCCGGACGGCCGGCGCGCAGCGCCGCGTCTGCCGCTCCCCGTACCGGCGAAAGGCAGTGCGCCGGCCTGGGCGAGACCGCGCCCGCGCGGCGCCGGCGCTCGATGCGCGCAGGCCGCCGGTGGGGGTGGGCTCGTAGCGGAGCCCCTCCGAGGTGCGGTCTGGTGAGCGTCCCGTCTCCCACGCGGTCGGCGTCGGCGGCCCCGGATCCGCGCGGCCGGTCCGTTGGCGGATCGACGCGTGAACGCGCCGTGAGCAGGCGGATGATCGATGGGAGGAACATATGTTCGCAAGCGTAGGGTGGGGGGCGGACGGAAGGCGGACCGGCTCGGAGGAGACTGCGGCAGCCCGCCGCCGGCGTCGCTCAGGACGGCGGGTGCGATCCGCGGGGCGGCTGGGCGGGTGCGATCCGCGGGGCGGCTGGTGACCGGCGGTCAGCCGGCCCGGCGGCCGGACGCGATTCGGTCCACCACCGCCGAGGTGAACTCGGTGGTGCCCGCGTGCCCGCCGAGGTCGGGCGTCCTGGTTCCGGACGCGATCGTCTCCAGCGCCGCGGCGTAGACGGCCCGTGAGGCGCGCTCGCACGCCTCACCATGGCGCTCGGCGGCGTGACGCAGAAGCGCCGCGCAGGCCAGGATCATCGCCAGCGGGTTCGCGACGTCGCGGCCGAGCAGCGCAGGGGCGGTCCCGTGAGGCGCCTCCGCCATCGCGACCGTCGTCCGGTATTCGTCGTCGAACGCGATCAGGATCGATTCCGCGCCGGCGATCGAGCCGAACATCGGCAGCACCAGGTCCGAGAGGCAGTCGCCGTCCCGGTTGAGCGCCGGGATCACGAGCGGCGCGTCGGTCGCGCCGGAGAGCAGCCCCGCGTAGGTGGCGTCGATCAGGACAGGCCTGTACTCGACGTCGGGGTGGCGCCGCGCGGCATCGTCCATCTCCTCCTTGAGCATCCCCTCGTATACCGGGGACACCGTCCACTTCGGGCCGCCGTAGACGCGGGCGCCCACCTGCGCGGCTGTCCGGAAGGAGTACTCGGCGACCGCGCGGCAGGTGGAGCGCGTGATCCGCTCGGTGCGCATGGCCACCTCGCCCGCGCCTCCGGGCTCTCCCTCGCGCCACTCCTGCGCGCCGTACGCGTCGTCGACCGCCATGCGCACGACAGAGATCGGGTCGTGGACGCCCGCGATCGGCGCGACCCCGGGAAGGCGACGCCCGGTGCGCACGATCACCCGCCCGTCGATCAGCTCGCGCAGGATCCGGTTTGGTGAACCCACGTCACCGGCGCCCTCCGGCGTGATCGTCGCCGCCTTGAGGCCCAGGCCGGCCTCGCGCATCGCGAGGGCCGCCTGCTCCACGACGCCATTCGCGGTGGTGCGCCGGTTGGCCAGCGACAGGTCGTATCGCGGGAGCTTGAGCTCCAGCCCGAGCAGCTCGCCGTCGAGCACGCGCAGGGCCTGCTCCAGCAGCTCCTGCCCGGTCTCGTCTCCCTCCAGGACGGGGATCCTGATCGGCCCGGGTGGCATCGCGCCGACGATATCCGACCCGGGATCGGATAAGCTCGCACCGCTCGAATTTGAAGAGTGGGCGAGGCCGGTGCCCGCACCATCTCCACCCAGGAGGGAGTGATGTTCAAGCAGACCCTCGGCGCGCTGCGCGCGGGCTTCCTGATCTGCGCGCTGGCGCTGCTCGCCGCGCCGACGGCCGCACTGGCCGACGGCGGCGGCCCCAGCTTCACGATCGGTCCGATCAAGGTCAAGCACGGCTGGACGGTCACGATCTCGACCGCCTGCTCGCCAAGCGGCGCGTCCACGTCGATCGACTACACGAAGGGCAGCGTGTCCGCGCTGCTCGACCACGTCTACACCGGTCCCAAGCCGACCTGCTCGCTGGCGAAGTCGCTGGGCGCCGGCAGCCTGTCCTTGAGCTGGCCCAGCGTGGCCACGATCGATGTGAAGCTCGGGAGGCCGGGCAGGGTCAACCACCCGGTCGAGCCCCGCGGCTGCACCGTGCGCGGAGTGGAGCGGACGGTCGCCGTCACCGGCCGGATCTCGCTCTCGATCCACTCCGGCGTGTTCGGCGGCGTGTCCCTTCGGCGCGCGACCGGGTTCGCCGAGCGGACGACCGGCGTCAGATGCCGCAGCGAGAGGAGCTCGATCGTGATGTCCGCCACGTTCGGGTCCGGCTTCGCGCTCTCGATGAGCGGCATGCAGGCCCCAAGCGGCCCCCGCATCGTGTCGATTGGCGACAACCAGGGCGACAGCCCGGCGACCGGCGTCAGCGGCTTCACCGAAGTGCAGCTCACCGGCGGGCGCTCGCTGTTCAACGCCGCCGCCAACCTCTCGACGGCCGCCATCCACGCCCGCGGGATCGTCAGCGGGTCGATGAGGTTCAAGGCGCAGCCGGCATGCTCGGGCGGGAAGAACTCGAGGCCCGGCACGCTCACCGGCCAGCTGGTGGTCCACGACCCGATCGTCGGCACCCTGAGGCTCGGCAGCGCGCAGGCCACCCAGATCTACATCGTCAAGGGCACGGCTCTGCCGCCCACGTGCGGCTCGGACGCCACGCCGCCCACCGTCGCGCTCTCGGACAACTGCTCCGCGCAGGGGACGTGCTCCGTGTCGGCGGGCACCAACACGGTCTACTTCGGCGACGGCACGCTCGCCGGATCGGCCCCGATCACGGGGGAGACGTGGAACTTCGGAGACGGCAGCGCGCCGATCTCCACCGGCTATCCGGGTCTCAACGTGCAGCACACATACGCCGCTCCCGGGGCATACGCGGTGACGCTCACCGTCACCGCGGGCGGCAGTCAGTACACCGGCACCGGGACGGTCTACATCGGCAGCTGAGCCGTCGGCGCGAGCTGCTCTCGGCTCAGGCGGCCGGGAGCAGCTCGTCGCCTCGCGCCGCCAGGGCGTCGATCACGAACGCCACGTGCTCGTCGAATTCGACGCCGAGATCGGCCGCGCCCAGGATCAGATCCTCGCGGCTGACCGCCGCCGCGAAGCCGGTTGAACGCATCTTCTTGCGTACCGACCGCGGCGTCATACCGACCAGCCCCCCGGGTCGAACGTAGGCGCAGGCGAGCACGAACCCGCACAGCTCGTCGACGGCGAACAGCGCCCTCTCCATCGGCGTCCGGCGCGGGACCCCCAGGTAGGTGGCGTGCGAGGCGACCGCGCGCACCAGCTCGGCCGGGTAGCCGAGCCGCTCCAGCTCGCGCATGGCATGGCGGGGATGCCCCGTATCGAGGTCGGGGTGGCGCTCGTAGTCGAGGTCGTGCAGGAGCCCGGTCAGCCCCCAGAGCTCCACGTCGCCGCCGAACCGCGGCGCGTAGGCGCGCATCGCCGCCTCCACCGCCAGCATGTGGCGCCGCAGCGAGTCAGAGGCGGTCCACTCGCACAGGAGGGTCCACGCCTGCTGCCGCGAAACTCCTTCGTACATGCCCTCAACCCTAGCCGACCATCCAGCGCTGATCGGAGCGCTCACGGCCGGACCAACGGCCCCGTCAGCTACCCTGACCGCCGACCGCCCACCCACCAGGACAGCGGGGTCGATCAAACTGGAGAAGTTCGTAATCGAAGGGGGCGTGCCGCTGTCCGGCACCATCACCCCGGCCGGCAACAAGAACGGCGCGCTGCCGATCCTGGCGGCGACGCTGCTGACCGACGACGAGGTGATCCTGCGCAACGTGCCGCGGATCGCGGACGTCGAGGCGATGGTCTCGCTGCTGCAGCTGCTCGGCGCGCGAGTGCAGTGGCTCGGTCGCAGCGAGGTGCTGATCGACTCCTCGACGGTGCAGACCACGGAGGTCGATCGTGCTCTGGCCGAGCAGCTGCGCGCCTCGTTCCTGCTCGCTGGACCGCTGCTGGCTCGCTTCGGCGCGGCGCGGATGCCACCGCCCGGCGGCGACGTGATCGGCCGCCGCCGGCTGGACCCGCATCTGGACGCGTTCCGCGCGATGGGCGCCGCCGTCGAGGACCGGCCTGAGGAGGTGACCCTGGCGGCTTCGCCCCTGGGACTGCGGCCGTGCGACTTCCTGATGGACGAGCCCTCGGTGATGGCGACCGAGAACGCCCTCATGGCCGCCGCGCTGACGCGCGGTCCGACCGTGATCCGCAATGCCGCGTCCGAGCCCCACGTCCAGGACCTGGCGCGGATGCTGATCTCGATGGGCGCGTCGATCGAGGGCATCGGCTCCAACGTGATGACGGTGCACGGGCAGGCGAGCCTGCGCGGCTGCACGCACGAGATCGCGCCCGACCACATCGAGATCGGCTCCTTCATGGCGCTGGCCGGGGTCACCGGCGGCGAGCTCGTCGTTCGCGACACCCGGCCCGACGACCTGCGGATGATCCGGATGGTCTTCGAGCGGCTCGGCCTGCGCTCCGAGGTCCAGGGCCACGACGTGATCGTCCCCGGCAACCAGCGGCTGGCGATCCGCAACGACCACGGCGATCACGTGCCCAAGGTCGAGGACGGGCCGTGGCCGGCATTCCCGGCCGACCTGACGAGCATCGCGCTGGCGCTCGCGACCCAGTCCTCCGGCTCGGTGATGATCCATGAGAAGATGTTCGAGAATCGGCTCTTCTTCACCGACAAGCTGGTCAGCATGGGGGCTGCGATCACGATCTGCGACCCGCATCGGGCGATCGTGGTCGGCCCGCGCCGGCTGCACGGGGCGCGCGTAGAGTCCCCGGACATCCGCGCCGGCATGGCGATGCTGATCGCCGCGCTGTGCGCGGACGGGGTCACCGAGATCGGCAACATCCGCCAGATCGACCGCGGCTATGAGCGAATCGACGAGCGCCTGCGGGAGCTCGGCGCGCGGATCACGCGGCTCGAGGACGCTCCGGTGCCGGCGTGACCCGACCGCGCGGCGGACCCGCCACGCGCCGGTGAGACGGTGCAGGAGGCCATGAGGTGGGGTCGATGAGCTCCGGCGGGGCGCTAGAGCGCACGCCCAGCGGCACGAGAGACGTGCTGCCCGACGAGATGCGCGAGCTGCGCGCGATCACCGATCGGATCCGGTCGGCGTTCGAGGCCGGAGGGTACGGCGAGGTCTACACGCCGGCGCTCGAGCACGAGATGACCTTCCGGCGCGCCGGGGCAGCCGGTGCTCAGCCCTCGTACCGCGTGTTCGACGAGCACGGCAGCGTGCTCGTGCTGCGTCCCGATGTGACCGTCCCGATCGCGCGCCTGGCGGCGACTCGCTACGCGCACGCCAGGCCGCCGCTGCGCTTCTGCTACGCGGAGCACGTGTACCGCGGCGTCCGCCCGCGGCGGGGGGAGTCCCGCGAGTTCCTGCAGGCCGGCGTCGAGCTGCTCGGCGTCGGCGGCCCGGCCGGCACCGCGGAGGTGCTGCGCGTGCTGTGCGCCGCGCTTGACGCGGCCGGGCTTCAGGACTACCGGATCGGCCTGGGGGACGCGACGCTGCACCCCACGCTGCTGGAGGCGTTCGGCGTCTCCGAGCGGCGCCGCGACCCGATCCTCGCCGAGCTGGCGGCCGGCGACTTCGTCGGCGCCGACCGGGAGATCCACGCGCTCGGGCTCGAACGCGGCGACGCAGACCTGCTGCTGCGCGTCGCGCGCACGCGCGGCGGCCCGGAGATCCTGGAGGGACAGCCACCCGCGCTGCACGACGCGCTAGCCGGCCTGCGCGAGACCCACGCGCTGCTGGAGCCGGCCGCGGCCGCGCGCCTGATCTTCGATCTGGGGCTGGTGCGCAGCCTGGGCTACTACACGGGCGCGGTGTTCGAGGTCTATGACCCCGGGCACGGCATGCCGCTCGGCGGCGGTGGCCGCTACGACGACCTGCTGGCCCGTTTCGGGCGATCGCTGCCCGCGGTCGGGTTCGCGCTGGATGTGGAGCGGGTGCACATCGCGCTCGCCGGCGAGGAGCGGGGGAGACCGGCGGCGAGCGGGGAGGACGGCGCATGAGGGCGCTGCGGATCGCGGTCCCGCGGGGCGCGCTGTTCGGCGGTACGCTGGATCTGCTTGACGCGATCGGGATCGACACGCGTGAGGTCCGTGAGAACGACCGGCGGCTTCTGTTCGAGGGCTCGGGGATCGTCACGATGCGCCCGTCGGACGTTCCCACCTATGTCGAGGCCGGTGCGGCTGACATCGGAATCACCGGAAAGGACGTGCTGATGGAGCAGCCCGAGCGTGAGCTCTACGAGCTCATGGACCTCGGCTACGGGCGCTGCCTGATGGTGCTGGCGAGCGTCGCCGGACCGGACCGCGCGGCCGAGGCCCTGCGCCGCCTCGGGGTCGTGAGGATCGCGACCAAGTACCCGCGGATCGCCTCCGGCCATCTGCTGGCGACCGGCCGCCAGGCGGAGATCGTCGAGGTCAAGGGATCGGTCGAGCTGGCGCCGCTGACGGGCCTGGTGGACGCGATCGTCGACCTGACGGCGACCGGCACGACCCTGCGCGAGAACGGCCTGGAGGTCCGCGAGGAGATAGCGGTCTGCACGGCGCGGCTGATCGCCAACCCGGTCGCGCTGCGCCTGCGGGCGAGGGAGATCGACGAGCTCGTGGAGCGCATCGGTGCGGTGTGAGCGCCTGACCGTCTCCGGCGACCCTGCCGGTACCGCGCGCGAGCTGCGCTCGCTCGTGGCCGCGCCCGAATCGGTCGCCGATCAGGTGGCCGAGATCATCGCGCGCGTGCGGACGGGCGGCGACGACGCGCTGCGCTTCTACACGCGCCAGTTCGACACCCGCGGCGGCGCGCCCGCGGCGCTTCGGGTTCCCGACGCCGAGCTCGAGACGGCTCTCCAGCGCCTCGCGGAACCCATCCGCAGCGGCCTGGCGACCGCGATCGCCAACGTGCACCGGGTCGCGGAGGCCGGTCTGGGGGAGGACCGGACGGTGCGGTTCGGGGGCCACGAGGTGAAGCTGCGCGAGGCTCCGGTGTGGAGCGCCGCGATCTACGTTCCCGGCGGGCGCGCCGCCTATCCGAGCACGGTCGTCATGGGAGTGGTCACGGCACGTGCGGCCGGGGTGCCGGAGGTCGTCGTCTGCGCCCCCCCGGGCCCGGACGGCGAGGTCGACGCCACGGTCCTGGGGGCGTGCCGGCTGGCCGGAGCGAGCGCCGTCTACCGCATGGGCGGAGCGCAGGCGATCGCCGCGCTCGCGTACGGGACCGAGACCGTCTCGCCGGTCGACGTGATCGCCGGCCCCGGCAACCTCTACGTTCAGGAGGCCAAGCGCCAGGTCTCCGGCCAGGTCGGGATCGACGGCTTCGCAGGCCCCAGCGACATGCTGGCGATCGTCGCCGGCGGCGCCGATCCCGGGCCGCTGGCGCTCGACATGCTCGGCCAGGCCGAGCACGGAGAGGGCTCGCTGGTGGTCGCGATCTCCGACGACTCGGAGCTCCTGGAAGCGCTCGAGGCGAGGATCTCGGACGCGCCCGAGACGCGCGCGGCGGTGAGGCTGGTGGCCGCCGCCGACCTTGAGCAGGCGCTGGCGGTCTCCGAGGCGTTCGCGCCCGAGCACCTGCAGCTGATCGGGGCCGGGGCGGAGGAGCTGGCGCCGCGCGTGAGTCGCGCCGGCTGCCTGTTCGTCGGCCCGGCCAGCGGCACGGCGTTCGGCGACTACATCGCGGGCTCAAACCACGTGCTGCCGACCAACGGCGCGGCGCGCTTCGCGTCCGCGCTCTCGACGGCCCACTTCCGGCGGAGGTTCACCGAGGTGCGTATCGGCGCCGACGCGGCGGAGCTCGCACGCGCGGCGGTCCCGGTGGCCCGGGCGGAGGGCTTCGAGCTCCATGCCCGGTCGATGGAGGCGCGCATCGAGGACAATGGCGGTCGATGACGCGCGCAGCCCGGATCGACCGCCGCACCGCGGAGACCGACGTCCACGTCAGCCTGGAGCTCGACGGAGCCGGCTCAGGCGAGCGTGAGACCGGCGTCGGGTTCCTGGACCACATGCTCGACCTGCTGGCGCGCCACGGTCGCCTGGACCTCGCCGTGCGCGCGACGGGCGATCTGAAGACCGGAGCGCACCACACGGTCGAGGACGTCGGGATCTGCATCGGGCAGGCGCTCGACCGGGCACTCGGGGATAGAGCGGGGATCCACCGCTACGGCCAGGCGACCGTTCCGATGGACGAGGCGCGGGCGTCGTGCGCCGTGGACATCTCGGGGCGGGGCCTGCTGTCGTTCCAGGCATCGCTGCCGCCCGGCGCGATCGGCAACTTCGAGCACGAGCTCGCGGAGGAGTTCTTCCGGGCGCTGGCCGCCAACGCCCGGATCACGCTGCACGTCGTCGTGGAGGCGGGCACCAACGCCCATCACATGATCGAGGCGGCGTTCAAGGCCTGCGCCCGAGCCCTGAGGACGGCGGCCTCGATCGACCCCACCGAGGCCGGGGTGCCGAGCACGAAGGGGGTGCTGCGGTGAGCCCCGGCCCCGTCATCGCGGTCGTCGACTACGGGATGGGCAACCGGCGCTCGGTGCAGAAGGCGCTCGAGCACGTCGGTGCGCGGGCGCCCGTGACGCGCGAGCCCGGCGTTCTGGGTGCCGCGGCGGGACTGGTCGTCCCCGGCGTGGGCGCCTTCCCGGAGGGGATGACGAGGCTGGCCGAGCTCGGGCTGGATCGGGAGGTCCGCGCCGCGGCCCGCGACGGGCGGCCGGTGCTGGGAATCTGCCTGGGCATGCAGCTGCTGTTCGAGCGCTCCCACGAGCACACCCCGACGATCGGTCTGGGCCTGATCGAGGGAGAGGTGAGTCCGCTGCGGGCTCCCGGTCTGCGGGTGCCTCACATCGGCTGGAGCGACGTCACCCTGCGCCGGGCGTCTCCGCTCACGGCCTCGCTGCCTCAAGGCGGCTGTCCCTTCTACCACGTGCACTCGCTCGTCGCCCGCCCGCGCCACGCGGACGACGTGATCGCGACCACGACCTACGGGGAGCGATTCGCGTCGATCGTCGGTCACGGATCAGTGTTCGGCGTCCAGTTCCATCCGGAGAAGTCGTCCCGGGACGGGCTGTCGCTGCTCGGGGCGTTCGTCGCGATGTGCGCCGCGGGCCCGAGCGCGCTCGGAACCTCGGCGCAGCCCGCGGATCGGCGCCCGGTGGCGATCGCGTCCGGGGCGGCGGCCTCCGGGGCGGCGGCCTCCGGGGCGGCGGCCTCCGGGGCGGCGGCCTCCGGAGCATCGGCCTCCGGAGCATCGGCGAGACTCACAGCCGCCGGACGATGATCCTCCTGCCGGCGATCGACATCCTGGACGGCAAGGCGGTCCGCCTCGCGCGCGGCGAGTTCGACCAGCGCACCGTCTACGACGCCGATCCGCTCGACGCGGCTCTGCGGTGGGTCGGCGCCGGCGCTCGGGCGCTGCACGTCGTCGATCTCGACGGAGCCCGTCAGGGGGCCCCGGTGAACCTTGGCCACATCTCCAGGATCGCCGCCACGGTCGACGTGCCGATCCAGGTCGGGGGCGGTCTGCGCTCCATCGAGGCCGTGCGCGAGGTGCTCGCCGCGGGAGCCACCAGGGCGATCATCGGCACGGCCGCCTATGCGGACGTCGATCTGCTGGATCAGGCACTGGCCGAGCACCGTGAGCGAATCGTCGTCTCGGTCGACGTGCGCGGTGGACGCCTGGCGGGCGCCGGCTGGACGGAGCAGACCGAGATCCCCGCCGAGGCGGTGATCGAGACGCTCGGGCGGCGCGGCGTGAGCAGGTTCGTGTACTCCAGCATCGAGCGGGACGGCATGCTCAGCGGGCCTGACCTCGACGAGATCACGCGGATCGCCGCTGTCGTGCGCGGCACGTTCGTCTACTCGGGCGGGATCGCGACGCTCGCGGACCTCGAGGCGCTCTCCGGCCTGCGGCAGGTGAACCTCGCAGGCGCGATCGTCGGCAAGGCGCTGTACGAGGAGCGCTTCGACGTCGCGGCCGGTCAGGCGGCGCTGGACGGCGAGCGCCGGTAGCGCCCGGGGCGATGCACTACAAGCGTGTGATTCCGTGCCTCGACGTCGACGGCGGGCGGGTCGTCAAGGGGGTTTCGTTCGTCGACCTGCGCGATGCCGGCGACCCCGTGGAGCTAGCCGCGCGCTACGACGCGGCCGGGGCCGACGAGCTCGTGTTCCTGGACATCACCGCGACCTCGGACCGGCGCTCGACAGTCGTCGAGCTGGCGCGACAGGCCGCCGACGAGCTGTTCATCCCGTTCACGATCGGCGGCGGGATCCGTTCGGTCGCCGACGCGCAGGCCGTGCTGGACGCCGGTGCCGACAAGGTCTCGGTGAACTCGGCCGCGCTCGCCAGGCCGCAGCTGATCGATGAGCTGGCGCGAACGTTCGGCTCGCAGTGCGTCGTGCTGGCGATCGATGCCAAGCGCGTAGCGGATCGCCACGAGTGGGAGGCGTTCCTGGCCGGTGGAAGGACCCCAACCGGGCGCGACGCGGTCGCGTGGGCGGCCGAGGGCGAGTCGCGCGGCGCCGGCGAGATCCTGCTGACCAGCATGGACCGGGACGGCTCCGGGGCCGGCTACGACCTTGAGCTGACGCGGGCCGTGGCCCACCGCGTCGGGGTGCCGGTGATCGCATCCGGCGGCGCGGGCAGGCTGGAGGACCTTCCCGCCGCGATCGAGGCAGGGGCCGACGCGGTGCTGCTCGCGTCGATCCTGCACTACGGCCGCCACACGGTGGGCGAGGTAAAACGATTCCTGGCGGACGCGGGCGTTCCGGTCCGCGAGACGGTTGAGAGCTAGGCTGCCTCTTCGACGTAGCCGGCGGCCGCGCACGCATCGCAGTAGGCGGCGGGCGGGACGCGTGGCTCGTAGCATCCTGGGCGGCAGCAGGTCGAGGACCGCTTCGGGCGGCCACGACCGATCCTGGCGGCGGCCGCGTCCTTCAGCTCCTCACGCATCCGATCGAGCTCGGCGGCATGATCGGCGCAGAACCTGCGACCTGGAGCGGCCGGCTCCTGACAGTGACTTCCGCTACGACAACGCATACCCGTATAATCATAGCAGGATTCGCGCGCTGGCGTGGGATGTCTGCGCCTCGGGCGCGTGGACGGTCGCTCAGCCTCCGGCGCCGGTGCTCTGGCGCCTTCCATGGGCACGCGCCCGTGCGGCGCCGGCGCCCGCCTGACCCGCGCCACGGCGAGCTCCGGCGGAGCTCGCTTCCCGGCGGGCGGGAAGCAGCTGGTAGATGTGGTTGTAGCCGTCCAGGTAGAGCGCGTGGTAGTCGGCGACGATCGGCGTGAAGGCGCCGTCGGGGAAGGAGAAGACGACCTTCCCGGTGGCCGCGTCGAGGCCGGTGGTCGTCTTGGTGGCCAGGTCCGAGTAGTAGACGACGTCGCCGACGACCGTCGCCGCCCCGGAGATCCTCCCGCCGGCGGGGTGCGACCAGCGGATCTGGCCGGAGCGCGCGTTGAACGCGTACAGGTATCCGCTGTACGAGCCGACGTAGACGGTCGGTCCGAGGCCCGCCGGATCGGCCACCGCCGCCGACGAGTAGACGTAGGCGCCCGTCGAGGTGGCCCACGCCAGCGCGCCGGTTCGAGCGCCGAACGAGTAGACGCGCCCGTCTGTGTTTCCCATGTAGACGCGGCCGTAGGCGACCGCGGGCGTCGCGTAGAACTGGCCTGAGGCGAACCCGAAGCGGGCCCCGTCGGTGCCGACCGACCAGATCAGGCGGCCGTCGGACGCGCGCACGGCATAGGCGCGGCCGGCGTAGTCGCCGAAGTAGAGCACCCCATGAACGAGCGCGGGGCCGCCCTTGATCGAGCCGCCGGCTTGGAAGCTCCACTCCTGGCGTCCGCTCCGGACGTCCCGGGCGACGAGCGTGCCGCTCTGATCGCCGTAGTAGACGCTGCCGCCGCCGACGATCGGGGACGACTCGGACCCCGGCGCGACCGGCACCGACCATGCGATTCGCCCGCTGCGCGCCAGCAGCGCGACGAACCGGCCGCCGCCCGGCGAGTGGCCGGCCACGGACAGCACCGGCATCAGCACCAGCCCCGCCCGCGCCGAGATCGCCGGCGAGGCCGCGCACAGCGTCCCGACCTTGCGCATCCAGAGCACGCGGCCGTTCGTGACGTCGATCGCGCGCGCGGCGCAGTCGTCGTCGAGCACGAACATCGTCCGGTGCAGGATCACGGGCGGGAACTCCAGGAGCGCGCCGTCGAAGAACCGCCAGCCGACCCGCAGCGGCGGGGCGAGCGCCGCCGGGGCGGCGAAGAAGCGCGTGCGTCCGGCGTTGAACCCGTACCAGGGCCACTGGAAGCTGTCCACCGCTCGCCGCGGGCGGGGGCGGGTGGCGGGCGCCGTCTGCGCGTTCGGCGCCGTGAACTGGACGTTCGGGTGAGAGACGTTCCCGGGGGCGTGCGCCAGCACGTAGGCCACCGCGCCTCCGGCGATCGCCAGCAGCACCGCCGCCGCGCCGAGCCCACGCCACAGAAGGCGCCGCGACGAGCCGGGTCTGGGCATGCGCGCACATGCTAGCCGTGCGTCTGCGGGCGGCGCGATCATCCGCCCGTGCCCGATCCCACCGCGGAGGCCCTGCTGGCGAGGCTTGAGGAGCTGCCGGCCGCGGAGCCGCTCCTGCGGCGGCTGCGCGACGTCGCCGGCGTGTACCTCGTCGGCGGCGCCGTGCGCGACCTCTTGCTCGGCGGCGTGCCCGCAGACCTGGATCTGGCGGTCGAGGATGAGCTCGGGGCCGTCGCCCGCCTCCTCGGCGACGTGGTCCGGGAGCACGGCCGCTTCCTGACCTGCACAGTGCTCGCCGACGGCCTGCGATACGACATCGCGCAGGCCCGTGCCGAGCGGTATGAGCGTCCCGGCGCGCTGCCCACCGTCATCGGGCCCGCGACGATCGAGGCCGACCTGGAGCGGCGCGACTTCACGGTCAACGCGATCGCGCTCGGCATCGGCGGGGCGGATCGCGGCCGGCTCGTCGAGGTCGCCGGCGCGCGCGATGACCTTCGGCGCCGCCTGCTGCGCGTCCTGCACGAGGGCAGCTTCGTCGACGACCCGACCCGGCTGCTGCGACTGGCGCGGTACGGCGCCCGTCTGGGGTTCTCGGTCGAGCCGGCAACGGGTCTGCTCGTCGCCGACGCGCTGGCGACCGGGGCGCTGCGCACGGTCAGCGGTGAGCGGATCGGGGCGGAGCTGCGACTGTCCGCGGCCGAGCGCGATCCGATCGCGGCGTTCACCGTGCTGGCCGCGCTGGGCGTGGACGAGGCGATCGCGCCCGGCTTCGGGCTGGCGCAGCCGGCGCTGGCGGCTCGCGCGCTTGAGCTGCTTCCGCCCGACGGCGATCCCGGGGCGGTGGTGCTGGCGCTGGCGGTGCGCGGCGTTGAGCTCGCCGCACGGCGGCGGCTGCTCGACGAGCTGGCGTTCCCGGCCGAGTCCCGGGACCGGATCCTCGCCGCCGCCGAGGGGGCCGGTCGCCTGGCCCCGATGATGGCGCGGGCGGATCGGCCGTCCGAGATCGCGGCGGCGGTGGGCGGCCGGCCCGTCGAGCTGGTCGCGGTCGCGGGCGCGATCGGAGCCGAGCGGCAGGCGGCGCGCTGGCTTGAAGACCTGCGGCACGTGAAGCTCGCGATCGACGGGGACGACCTCCTGCGCGCCGGGGTGCCGGCAGGCCCGAGGATCGGAGCCGCGCTTGCCGCCGCGCTGGCCGCGAGGCTGGACGGGCTCGCCGGCGATCGCAGGGCGCAGCTGGCGGTCGCGCTGCGCGCGGCCGGAGCCCGCGCGGGCGGCTAGTACGCTCCGCGACGGTGCAGCTGCGGTCGCCGTTCTATGAGCTAGCGGGTCAGTTCGCGGTCGACCTGCCGGGGTCGCGGGCCGTGTTCTCGACCCGTCGCGGGGGCTGCTCGCGCGGTCCCTACGAGAGCCTGAACCTCGGCTGGCTGACCGACGACGATCCGAACGCCGTCGCTCGCAATCGCGCGGCGCTCGCGGCGATGGTCGGCGCGCCTCCGATGCGCTTCGTGCGACAGGTGCACGGAGCCGAGGTCGTCAGGGTCGGCACCGGCCGGATGGCCGCGGACGCGGTGACGGCCGCGTCCGGGGCGTCTGTTCCCGGGGCGTCTGTTCCCGGGGCGTCTGTTCCCGGGGCGTCTGTTCCCGGGGCGGCTGGCGCGGCCGGGCCCGCCACGGCGATCGTGGGGGAGGGGAACCCGCCACCGCGGCCTCGTGCGGACGGCCAGGCCACCGCCACGCGCGGCATCGCGCTCGCGGCGCTGACCGCCGACTGCCTCCCGATCGCCATCGCCGGCGACGGCGCCGTGGCGATGGTGCACGCCGGCTGGCGGGGGCTGGCGGCCGGGGTCGTGGAGGCCGGGGTCCGCGCGGTCCGCGACCTGGGCGCGTCAGGTGAGCTCCGGGCGGCGATCGGTCCAGGAGCTGGCCCCTGCTGCTACGAGGCGGGGGCCGAGGTGCACGAGGCGTTCGCGGACATCCCGCAGGCCCACCGGGGGGCGATCGTGGACCTCAAGCTGATCGCGCGCGCCCGTCTGCGGGATGCCGGGGTCGGCGAGACGCACGACATCGGGATCTGCACGATCTGCTCAGACCCCGCGCTGCTGTTCAGCCACCGGCGGGACGGCGGCGTGACGGGACGTCAGGCGGGTGTGGCGTGGTTGATCTGATCTCAGGGCTGACCGCCGAGCGGGTGGCCGCCAACCTGGCGCGGGTTCGCGCCGGGATCGAAGCTGCCGGGCGTGACCCGGACGGGGTGGAGATCCTGGCCGCGGTCAAGTACCTGCCGACCGCCGAGCTGCGCGCGCTCGCCGCCGGTGGCGTCACGCTCGTCGGCGAGAACCGGGCCCAGGAGCTGGTCGCCAAGCACGACGCGCTGCCGGACCTGTTCACCTGGGACTTCATCGGGGCGTTGCAGAGCCGCAAGGTGCGCGATCTGCTTCCCCGCGTCCGCTACATCCACTCGGTCGACTCCGACTCGGCGCTCGCCCAGCTGGGTCGCCACGGCGGGCCCGACACGGAGGTCCTCGTCCAGGTGAACGTCGCGGGGGAGACCGGCAAGGCCGGGGTCGACCCGCGGGAGCTGCCCGCGTTCCTGAGGCGCTGCCCGGTGCGGGTCGTGGGGCTGATGACGATGCCGCCGCTGGCCGCCGATCCGGAGCGGAGCCGGCCGCATTTCGCGGCTCTCGCGCGGCTCGCGGCGGAGCACCAGCTGCAACACCTCTCGATGGGAACCAGTCAGGACTACCTCGTCGCCGTGCAGGAGGGCGCTACGATCGTGCGGTTGGGTACGACCCTCTACGGGAGCGCGGCATAATCGCATGCAGGGAAACGCCGCCGCTGCTAGAACCCTGACAACGCAGATGGCCCTAAGAGATTCCTGGCACCGGACCCTCGTCTACTTCGGCCTCGCCGAGGACGAGATCTATGACGAAGAGGAAGAGCCCTACAGCGAGCCCGAGGCGGAGCTGCAGGACAGCTACCGCGAGCGCCCGAACGTCCGCCGGCTGAGCACCCGGCGCCGCCGGGACGAGTTCGACGACATCTTCTCCGACGAGGCGCCGCCGGAGCGGCGCGCCACGCCGCTGCGCTCGATCGGCGGCGGCCGGGCCGCCAACGGCCGCAGCGGAGGCGACGTGCGGGTCCACTTCGTCGCGCCCAAGAACTTCAACGACGTCCAGGACGTGGCCGACAAGTTCAAGGACTCGATCCCGGTGATCCTCAACCTCCAGGGCACCGACACCGACCTCTCCAAGCGGCTGATCGACTTCTCCAGCGGCCTCACCTACGCGCTCGACGGCGGCATGCAGCGGATCGCCGACAAGGTCTTCCTGCTGACGCCGCGCAACGTCGAGGTGTCGGCCGAGGAGCGCGCGCGGCTGGTGGAGAAGGGCTTCTTCAATCAGTCCTAACGGCACTCCGGGCGGGGCCGTCCGGCGCGGCTCGCGACCCCGGTAGATTTCAGCGTCATGCGCGTGGGACTGATCGGCTCCGGCAACATGGCCCGGGCGCTCGCGCGCGGCTGGGGAGAGCCGGTGCTGTGCTCCGACGGCGGGTCCGGTCGCGCGGCGGCGCTCGCGGCGGAGCTAGGCGGTCGCGCGGCTGGCAACCAGGAGGTGGCCCGGGAGTCCGACGTGGTGGTGCTCTGCCACAAGCCCTACCAGCTGGACGACGTGGCGCGCCAGATCGCCGGCCACGTCAGCACGGTCGTGTCGGTGCTCGGCTCCACTCCCGCGAGGGAGGTGATGGCGGCCTATCCCGGGGCGCAGGTGTTCCGCCTGATCCCGAACACGCCCGTCGAGGTCCGCCGCGGGGTGACCTGCTACATGCCGAGCGCGCTGCCCGACGGCTCGCGGCCCGACGGGGGCCTCGAGTCCCGCGTCCTCGAGCTCTTCGGGCGGCTCGGGGCGGTGGTCTGGATCGAGGAGCGCCTGGCGGACGTGGCGATGGCGGTCTCAAGCCTCGGCCCGGCCTACCAGGCGCTTCTGATCGAGGCCCAGGTCGACGCGGCCGTGCGCCACGGGCTGAAGGCCGACGTGGCGTCGCGCCTGGCGGTCGAGACGATGGCCGGCGCGGCCGCGCTGCTCGAGGCCCGCGACCAAGACACCCTCGCCGTGCGTCGCGAGGTCACATCGCCGGGTGGCTCGACCGCGCGCGGACTGGACGCCCTGGAGCGCGGCGGCGTGCGTGCGGCGTTCCAGTCGGCGATCGACCGCGTGCTGAGGGTCTCGGCCTGATGCTCGCGCTCGCGATCACCAGGTACGACATCGCCAACTACGTGGGCGCGCTGCTGTACGTCTACATCGTCCTGATATTCGTCCACATCCTCTTGAACCTGCTGTTCTCCTTCGGGGTGCGGGTGCCGTACTCGCGCTGGTCGGATGCGGTGCTGAGCTTCCTGCGGGACGTGTCGGAGCCGTACCTGGGCCTGTTCCGGAAGGTGATCCCGCCGATCGGCGCGTTCGACTTCTCGCCGATGATCGCGATCATCCTGCTCTACATCGTTCAGTCGCTCGTCGTGAATGCGATCCGAGGCGGCTGAGCGGGCGCGGCCGCCGGTGGCGTCCGACGTGAGCGAGAGCGGCCACGGCGGCGAGGAGGGGCACGAGCCGTCTCCGCCGCAGGCTGGATCCGTGCCGGTGCGCCCCGCCGTGGCGCTCGCGCGCGCTGCCCTGGTCGCGGCGGTCGTGCTGGTGATCGACAGGGTGACCAAGCACCTCGTCGTGACCGGGATAGCCGTCGGCTCCGTCCACAGTGTCCTGCCGGGCATCCATCTCGTCCACGTCCAGAACACCGGTGTGGCATTCAGCCTGTTCGCCGGCGGCGGCGCGCTCGTGCTGGTCCTGACGCTGGTCGCGCTGTTGGCGCTGATCGCCTACTTCCTGCGGCGCCCGGGCCGCCGCGGCCTGTGGCTGGCGACCGGCCTGCTGGTCGGCGGGGCGATCGGCAACCTCATCGACAGGCTGCTCAGCGGCTCGGTCACGGACTTCATCAAGCTGCCTCACTGGCCCGCGTTCAACGTCTCGGACATGGCGATCACGGTCGGCGTGATCCTGCTCGTGCTCGTGCTGGAGGGACCCGCGGCGCGGCGCGCCGAGCGGTGAGCGAGGGCAGGGCCGAGGGGCAGGAGCTTGCGCTGACGGTCGGCGGCGACGCGGCCGGGCAGCGCCTCGACCGCTTCCTGGCCGGGCCGCTCGGCTCCCGGGCGCGCGCACAGGCGCTCATCGATGCGGGGCTGGTCACGGTCGACGGGCGCCGGCGCCCGAAGCGCCACGTCCTCAGCCCCGGCGAGTCGGTGCAGGTGGCGGCCTCGCGCCCGCCGGCGCCGACCGGGCCGGTGTCGCAGGCGCCGTTCAAGGTCGCCTACGAGGACGAGCACCTGCTGATCGTCGACAAGCCCGCCGGGGTGGTGGTCCACCCGGCGCGCGGCCACCGGGATGGGACTCTGTCCCAGGCCCTCGCCGGTCGTGCGGCGGGCGGCGAGGACCCCTGGCGGCCCGGCATCGTTCACCGGCTCGACCGGGACACCTCCGGGCTGCTGGTGGTGGCCAAGGGGGACGACGTGCACCGGGCGCTGAAGGCGCTGCTGGCAGAACGGAGGCTGCGGCGCGAGTACCTGGCGCTGGTGTCCGGGCGGCCGTCGGCGCGCACCGGCACAATCGACGCGCCGATCGGCCGTGACCGCCGCGACCGCCTGCGGGTGTCGCTTGAGTCAGACGTGGCGCGCGAGGCTCGCACCCACTTCGAGGTCGAGCGGACGCTCCCGGCCACGACGCTGCTGCGCGTGACGCTGGAGACCGGGCGGACCCACCAGATCCGGGTCCATCTGGCGGCGATCGGCCATCCGGTGTGCGGCGATCCCCAGTACGGGACCGCGGGCGATCTGGGCCTCTCGCGTCAGTTCCTGCATGCCGCCCGCCTCTCGTTCCGCCACCCGGTCACCGGGTCGACGGTCGACGTCAGCTCGCCGCTGCCGCCGGATCTGTCGGCGGCGCTGGCGCGGGCGCAGGCCGGCCAGGAGTGATCGCGCCCGGACCGGCGTGGTCGGCGACCGAGGCGCGCGGTCGCAGGCCGGTGCCGGCGGGATCTGGCGCGGCGCCCGCCAAGGGCCGGCGCAAACGGGGGGATCGGGCGCGGCGCCCGCCGCGGCCGGCGCAAACCGGCCCCGCGGGCCGAGAGTGGCCGAACCTGCGTAAACTGCGGGCGATTCAGTTCCCGACCCCGCCGATCGCGGGCCGTGCTCCTGCCCCGTGGCAACGGGGTGCGCGGGTCGTACGGCGGGAGCAGTGCCACCGTTTCGACAAGGAGCTTCATGGCTGAGATCGGCATCAAGGAGCTGCTGGAGGCCGGCGTTCACTTCGGTCACCAGACGCGCCGCTGGAACCCCAAGATGCGCCGCTTCATCTTCGGTGAGCGTGACGGCATCTACATCATCGACCTGCTGCAGACCGACGCGCTCCTGCGCGACGCGCGCGAGTTCGCGGCCGACCTGGCCCGCCGCGGCGGCACCGTGCTGTTCGTCGGCACCAAGAAGCAGGCGCGGGACGCCATCCGGGAGACCGCCGAATCGGCCGAGATGCCGTATGTGAACCATCGCTGGCTGGGCGGTCTGCTGACGAACTTCCAGACGATCTCGGCCCGGATCAAGCGGCTTCACGACCTCGAGCGCTATGAGGCCGAGGGTCAGCTGCAGCTGCTTCCCACGCGCGAGCGGATGGCCGCCCAGGCCGACCTGGAGAAGCTGCGAGCCAACCTCGGCGGCGTCAAGAACATGCAGCGCATCCCCGACGCGGTGTTCGTGGTCGATCTCAAGACGGAGGCGATCGCGGTGCGCGAGGCCCAGCGGCTGCGGATCCCGATCATCGGTCTGGTCGACACCAACTGCGACCCCGACGGGGTCGACTTCGTGATCCCCGGAAACGACGATGCGATCCGCTCGTGCGCGGCCATCACGCGGGCGATCGGCGACGTGGTCGCCCAGGGACACGGGGTCTTCCGCGCCGAGGAGGAGGCTGCCCGCCTGGAGCGTGAGCGCCGGGAGGCCGAGGAGCGCGCCCGCCGGGAGGCTGAGGAGCGCGCCCGCCGGGAGGCCGAGGAGCAGGCCCGCCGGGAGGCCGAGGAGCAGGCCCGCGCCGCGGCCGAGGAGCAGGCCCGCCGGGAGGCCGAGGAGCAGGCCCGCGCCGCGGCCGAGGAGCAGGCCCGCGCCGCGGCCGAGGAGCAGGCCCGGCGGGAGGCCGAGGAGCAGGCCCGCGCCGCGGCCGAGGCCGCGGCTGCCGCACCGGAGTCCCCGGTCGCGCCCGTCGAGGACCGGCCCACTCACCCGGCGGCGCCCGCCGGTCCGGACGAGCCGGTCGCGGTGGCGAGCGAGCAGCAGCCCTCCGCGCCGGCGGCGAGCGAGCAGCAGCCCTCCGCGCCGGCGGCGAGCGAGCAGCAGCCCTCCGCGCCGGCGGCGAGCGAACAGCAGCCCCCCGTCACGGCGACGAGCGACGGCGACCCGGCCCCCGACCCCCAGCCAGCGGCGGACAGCGAGGAGCAGTCATGAGCGCGATCTCAGCCAAGGACGTCAAGGCACTGCGGGACCGCACGGGGGCGGGGATGCTCGCCTGCCGCGACGCGCTCACCGAGGCCGGCGGCGACATCGAGAAGGCCGTCGAGCTGCTTCGCGCCCGCGGCGAGGCCCAGGCCGCCAAGCGCGCCGGTGCGGAGGCGCGCGAGGGCGTGGTCCAGAGCTACATCCACGCCAACAACAAGATCGGGGCGATCGTCGAGGTCGACTGCCAGACCGACTTCGTCGCCCGCAACGAGAAGTTCATCGAGTTCGCGCGGGACGTCGCCCTGCACGTCGCGGCGTCCAACCCGATCGCGATCAGCGAGGAGGAGGTGCCCGCCGAGGAGCGCGAGCGTGAGGAGCGGATCGCCGCCGAGCAGCTCTCCAACGTGCCGGAGAACCGTCGCGAGCAGGCGATCGCCGGGAAGGTCGGCAAGTGGCTCGACGAGGTCGTGCTGCTGCGGCAGCGCCATGTCAACGAGGACAAGCACGGCGGCAAGACGATCGAGGAGCTCCGAGCAGCGCTGTCGGCCGAGACGCGAGAGAACATCGTGATCCGGCGCTTCGCGCGGTTCACGGTCGGAGTCTGAGCGCTCGGTGGCTGGCGTGTGGCTCGGAGAGCACCAGGTTGCGTCACCCTGCTGATGAAGGCGAGGCGATGAGGGGATGAGCGATTCGGAGCTGATCGACGGGCTGCTCGACGACGGCCGGGAGCGGATGGCCAAGTCGGTCGAGGCGATCCGGCACGAGTTCGGTTCGGTCAGGACCGGCCGGGCAAACCCGGGGCTTCTGGACCGGGTCACGGTCGACTACTACGGCACGCCGACGCCGCTGCGACAGCTGGCGACGATCAGCGCGCCGGAGGCGCGGATGCTGACCGTGCAGCCGTATGACAAGAGCTCGATCAAGGCGATCGAGCGGGCGATCCTGGAGTCCGACGTCGGTCTGACACCGGGAAACGACGGCAATCTGATCCGCCTGGTGATCCCGGAGCTGACCGAGGAGCGCCGCAAGCAGCTGGTCAAGGTCGTCCGGCACATCGCCGAGGAGGGTCGGGTGGCGATCCGCAACATCCGGCGGGACGTGATGCACGACCTGCGCGAGCTGCGGGACGCGGGCGACGCGGGATCGGACGACGAGCATCGCGCCGAGGTGGAGCTGCAGAAGCTCACCGACGCGCGGATCGCCGAGCTCGACGAGCTGCTCAAGCACAAGGAAGCCGACATCCTCGAGGTCTAGGGTGTCGGCCGGCCCAACCAGCGCCGATCCTGACGGCGAGCGTACTGGGCGGGCCCGGTACGTGGCGATCATCACCGACGGCAACGGCCGCTGGGCCAGGCGCCGCGGCCTGCCGGTGCTGGCGGGCCACGAGGCGGGCGCCGATACCGTCAAGGCGCGGCTCCGAGACGCGGTCGATCTGGGAGTGCGCGAGCTGACGGTGTACTCCTTCTCGACCGAGAACTGGAGCCGCGACGACGAGGAGGTCGCGGGCCTGATGTCGATGTTCGCGCGGCGGATCGACGCCGAGACGCCGGAGCTGCACGACGAGGGGGTCAGGATGCGCTTCATCGGCCGCCGCTCGCATCCGGTGGCGCCCGAGCTGATCGAGCGGATGGAGTGGGCCGAGCAGCTGACCGCCGCCAACGATCGGATCACGCTGTTCGTGGCCTTCAACTACGGCGGCCGTGCGGAGATCGTCGACGCCGCCAGGGGCTTCACCGGCGCCACCGAGGAGGAGTTCCGCGCTCGTCTCTACGCGCCCGACATGCACGACCCGGACCTGCTGATCCGCACCAGCGGGGAGCGGCGGCTGTCGAACTACCTGCTCTGGCAGGCTGCATACTCCGAGCTGGTGTTCCGCGACGAGCTGTGGCCCGACTTCTCGCGTGACTCGTTCGAGCAGTCGCTGGAGGAGTTCCGCGCCCGCCAGCGCCGCTTCGGAGGTCGCTGATGGCCTCGGCCGGCTCCGGCGGACGTCGGGGAGAGCGTCCGCCTCGGGCCTCCGATGAGGACGTGGGGGAGAGGTCCGGGCGCGCAGGGCGTCGCACGCGGGCCGACGCAGGCCGCGGCGACGACGGGCGAGCGGGTCGTCGGCCGCGGGCCGACGCTGGCAGGGGCGAGGATGGGCGAGCGGGTCGTCGGACGCGGGCCGACGCTGGCAGGGGCGACGACGAGCGCGGCAGACGCCCGGCGCGAGCGGCCGAGGGTGCCGGCGAGGGCGGTGGTCGGAGCGGCGGCCGGGGTGGCGGCGCGGCGTCCGAGCGCCCGTCGCGCCGGGATCGCGCCGCCGGAGAGCCCGGTCGCCGGCGGGGATCCGATCTGCTGGCGCGGATCGTCGTCGCGGTCCCGGCGGCCGTGGTGGCGATCGCGCTCGTCAACCTCGGGGGCACCGCCTGGGCGCTGTTCATGCTTGCGATCGCCTGCGTGGCCGTGTACGAGCTGTACCGCCTGATCGGCCGCTGGCGCCCCGCCCCGGTCGTCGGCTTCGCGGCTGCCGCGGCGCTCGTGCTTTCGGCCCGGTTCGGCAGCGAGCGGACGGTGCTCGAGGTCGCGGTCGCCGCGCTGCCGGTCGCGTTCCTGGTCGTGGCGGCACGCGGGCAGACCGGGATCGGCAGCGTGTCGATCGCCGGTACGCTGCTCGGCGTCTGGTGGATCGGGCTGCCGTTCGCGTTCGCGGTGCTGCTGCGACGGCTGGACCACGGCACGGGGGTACTTATCGACGTGATGGTCGGCACCTTCCTCGGGGACACTGCGGCGTACATCGGCGGCCGGCTGTTCGGGCGCCGGCCATTGGCGCCCTCGATCTCGCCGCACAAGACGGTCGAGGGTCTGTTCTGCGGTGCGCTGATCGCGA
>JAJZWB010000053.1 GCA_021846845.1 Actinomycetes bacterium
GGAGATCGTGCCGCTCGCGTCGATCGTCGCCGTCCCCTGCGCGATCACCTGTCCGAGCGTGACGTCGCCCTGCGCGCCCAGCGTCACGTCGCCGGCGGTGGCGGCGATCCTGCCGACCGAGAGCGGGCTGTCGGGACCGATGGTGCCGAGATACACGCCCTTGGGGGCGGTGATGTTCACCTGGCCGGGGATCTGCAGCTCGACCGGGTTCACGGCGGTCCCGACCTGCGTGGCCGCGTTCACCCACAGCGCAGAGCCCCGGATCGCGATGATCCCTGGCGTCGTCTGGTAAAGGCCGCCGCTGGGAATGTAGAGCGCCACCGACTTGCCCGCGGTGATCCTGCCGAAGCGAAGGTCTCCGTTGTTCCATTGCAGCGACACGTTTCCGCCGGCGACCGCCGAGCGCAGCTGACCGGCGACGTCGAGAACCAGCGGCGTGATCGTGTTGCCGCTGACCGAACCGGCCAGATCGCCGCTGCCGGCGAGCAGGCGCAGGTTGCCCGCGGTCGTGACCTGGACGGCGGCGGTGCCGGCGCTGTTGATCGAACCGGGAGCGGTGATGCTGACGTCGCCGCCGGCGGTGACCGAGCCGAGCTGCAGCGGCGCCTGGGTCGTGCTCTGCAGGTAGGTGGAGCCCGGCGATTGGATCGACGTGCTGGCGTTGGTCGTCAGGGCGCCGAGCACGTCGATGAAGAACGGAGCCGTCTGGGCCACGGAGACGGTCGTCAGCACGACCGTGTTGCCGTTCTGGTCGATGCCGACCAGGTCTCCCTGCGCGTCGACGCTGACCAGAATGAACGTCAGCGTCTGTCCGCTGGAGTCGGTCCCGACGAGCGTGTGCGACCCGGTCTGGCTCGAGAGCGAGAAGACGACCGGAACGACCCCCGTTCCGGCGATCGTGTCCGTGCCGGTCAGCGTCACGTCGCCCGGCGCGTTGGCGATCGCGAGCGCTCCCGCCTGCTGGTCGCTGATCGTGCCCGCGCGCAGATCGCCGGTGCAGACGCTCGCGTCGCTGAGGCTCCCCAGGCAGATCTGAGCGGGCGCGGCCAGCTGGCCGATCGACCCGCCGGAGGTGATCGTCACCGTGCCGGGGGCTGAGATGTTGGGATTGCCCACACCGACCGGCGTGCCGGAGGACGCCTGCAGGCCGACGTCGTTGATCGCGTACAGCAGCTGGTTGGCGCTCCACACCGCGTCTTGCTTGAGCGCAGCATCCTGAGCGCTTGAGAGCGTGAACGTGAACGAGCCGTTCTGGGACTGGAAGTCCGCCGTCGACTGCCAGCAGTCAAGCGTCGTGCAGCCGCCGCCCACGAGCGGACCGGCGTAGCCGGGCAGCGGCGCGCCCGCCCCGGTCTGCGCATCCGCCTGGTTGTTGAAGAAGTCGACCAGCGACGTGTACAGCTGCGCGGCGTAGGCCTGGATCTGAGCGGTCGTCGGTCCGGTCGGAGAATCCGGGACGTTCGAGCTCAGCCCCAGCCCGGCAGCGGCAAGTGGCGCCAGCGCGTTCACGGCGGACGACGACGCGTTGAGCGTGTAGCCGCCACCGCCGCCGACGCTGCCGTTGTCGAGCAGCAGCCAGTACTGCTGGTAGCTGGCCTGCACCTCGGTCGCAAAGCCCGTCTCGATGCCGCCGGACGAGTCGAGCAGATGCAGGCGCGACTCGATCGCTGCGATCTGAGTCTGGCTCAGAGTCGACGCCGCGGTCTGCCCGGTGGCGTCGAGCACAGAGCCGCCGGGCGCCTCCAGCACAACGTTGCCGCCGCTCGAGCAGATGCCGGTCTGCGGCAGGCCGTTGATCGCCGCATTGGTCAGATCGGCCGCGTCGTAGCAGCGGCCGCTGGAAGCCAGCCCGGGGCTGAGCTGCCCGACGAGCAGGACGCCCTGCACCTGATCCAGGCCGATGCTGCCCGGAGCGCTGGCGTTGACGACGCCGCCGATGTAGCCACCACTGGCGGCGGTCTGCGGGTGCGCGTCGATCTGCCACGGCGACGACGTCGAGCCGATGTCGCCGATGGTCGTGTAGAGCGTGATGTTGTCGCCGATCACCTGCACGCTGGGGGAGGTCGGCTCAAGCGAGCCCTGGGCGGTGACGACAACGTCGCCGTAGCCGCTCGCGTCCTGCGCGCTGAGGCCGGAGATGTTGGCGCCGGTCGCGAGGTTCAGATACACGCCGGCGGAGCTTCCCTGCGCCAGCAGCGTTCCCCCGTTGTCGATCGTGACCTGGATCGGCGCGGAGGCGGTTCCGATGCCGCCATCGGAGCCGGTGGCGCTCGCGATCAGCTGGAGGTTCTGCGAGCTGATCGCGCCCTGGAGCTTGGTGATGATCGGCCCGCCCTGCCCCGTGCACGCGGCGCCGCAGCCATACGTGGTCGGCGCAGAGTCGATCACCGTGTTGCCGTTGGGATTGGTGACCTGGCCGGTGAGCGTGACCGGGGCGTCTGAGTAGACGTTGATCTGGCCCGTGTCCGCCCCCGCGAAGCTGATCCCGATCGGGTTCGACGCGTCCACCGACATGCTCATGATCAGCTGGACGGTGTTCGGGTACATGCTCCACCAGTCCGCGTACCCGTTGCCATTCTTGCTGCTGGAATTCCCGTCGTAGTTGCTGCTGGTCTTGACGAAGCCGAAGTTGCAGGTGACCGTGCCGGGGGTGCCGCCCGGGCAGCCGTGGTACTGGTCGTAGAGGTTGTAGGTGTTCAAGCCCAGGAAGTTGTCCGGGGTCGAGATCTGCTGGGTGAATACGTACGGGCTCGGGTCGTTGAACTGAAGCTGGCCGACAGGCGCGACGTACCCCTGGGTGTTGGTGTAGGGATCGGTAGAACTGCAGCTCGCATCGGTGCAGAAAACCCACGGGTTGTTGGCTGTCCCGGATGTGAACTTCCACGCGCTCTCGGTGAAGCCGCCGTTGCTATCCATGTTTCCGCTGCGACCAAGGGTCGCTGTCAGCCACCAGTTCCAGCGCATGTTCGCCTCGGTGCTGTAGCTGCCGGTGTAGTTGACCTGGTACTTCGGCTGTTCGAGCTGAGTGCGCGTCAGCGCGACCGCTTCGGTGCCGGTGCCGGTGCACGGGCACTGCGTGCCGTTGATCGTCACCCCACCCGGCTGAACGTACTCGTTCACCGACCCGCCCGCATACGCGTACAGGGTGTGCTGGCCCGTGTAGGTGTCGATGATCTCGACCGTGCTCTGGTTCTGGCTGACGGCGCTGAGGCTCCCCGCGTACAGGTTCTGGAGCGTGAGGCCGATGCCGGTCGCGTTGGAGATGTTGATCGTCCCCAGACCGCCGCTGACGTGGATGTTGCCCAGGTCGTTGGTGGACATCAGGCCGCCGTTGATCTGCACGGACGCAGTGCCGGACGAGGCCGAGACGTTGTCGACGATGATCTGGTTGGTCGCGGGGTCATAGCTGGCGCTGATCGGCTGCACTCCGCTCCCGTAGTGCGCGTACGTCCAGAGCTGGGTCGGCAGCGCGATGCTGGTCGGACCGCCGAACAGGTCGTAGGCGCCTCTCATCGCCGCGAGCAGGACGTCCGCCGAGCTGGGGAGATACAGCGCCCAGTCGGTCGGCTGACCGGCGATGATCGACGCGTTGATCGCGACCTGGTTGCCGGTGATGATCACGTTGGCGGCGGTGATCGACGAGCCGTTGGCGATCGCCGGATAGCTTGAGACGTTCTGGCTCAGCTGCTCGGTCGGGATCGTCGCGTAGTACAGCTCGCCACCTGATCCTGACTGGTAGGGGCTCAGGCTCGAATTGGGGCCGAGCGACTGAGCGACGCTGCTGCTGCAGTCGGTCGAGTTGGGTCCGTAGTAGGCATAGGGGATGCAGTCGCCATACCAGACGATGCTGCCCTGCCCGCCAGGCGGGGCCGTGCTTCCGTCGCCGTTGCCGAAGTAGTTGCCGAAGGCGTTCCCGTAGCCGACGTTGAAGTAGGGCTGCAGGATTCCGACGTTGCTGTTGGCATGGCCGACCATCGCCTGGGTCAGCTGCGTGGCGCTGCCCGCATTGGTGCCGTAGACCTCGTAGTAGAAGGCATTGACGGCGTACGCGACGGCCAGGTTCGGGTTCAGGCCCTGGTTCAGCGTCGGGTTGTTGCCCGGCCAGATCAGGCTGTTCTGCCAGTCCGACTGCGGGTTTGAGCCCTGGAACGGGTTGCCGCTCTTGTTGGTATCCACGGTGACCGTGCCGTGCGGCGCGCTGATGTCCAGCGCCAGCGAGAGCGTGCCCCCGCCGGTGAAGATCGAGCCCCAGTCGTTGATCAGGTTGATGTCGCCGGAGAGGTTGGAGATGTCGCCGGTGATGAACATCGCCGGACCCTGGTTGGAAGTGCCGACGCACGTACCGGCCCCGCTGGCGCACGTGAACGAGTTGTGGATCGTGATCACCGGTGTGCCGGAGGAGCCGACCGGCACGATGTTCAGATTTGTCCCGGCCTGCTGCGCCGCGCCGGTGAAGAACACCTGACCGCCCGCCAGCGCTGGGATCTGGGCGACCGGGTAGTTGCCGGCCTGGCCCGCGCCGCCGATGACCAGGTAGTCGGCGGTCTGGTTGTCGACTGTGATCGTCGGCGATCCGTAGGCGGTCAGCGTGCCGGTGCTGTTCTTGGTGATCTGATCGGCGTTGACCGTCACCGAGCCCGCGGCGGCGTACAGGTTGGTGAGCGTGATCGCCCCGACGGGGTTGCTCGAGACGCTGGTTCCCGTGGCCTGACCGTCGTAGCCGTTGGCGTTGAAGGTCGGGTTGTAGCTCTGGCCGTAGGTGGCTCCGGCGGGCGCGGGACCAGGGTCGCAGAACTGGCTGCCGTTGGCGGGCGTGCAGCTGAGCGTGACCTGCTCGGAGTGGTTGACGCCGGCGGTCGCGTTGCCCTGCATATCGAGCACACCGCTCCCGCTCACGTTCGTGGGGCTGTCGTGATGGGTGACCGGGATGAAGCCGAGCTCGTAGCCGTGGCCGGTGCCGTCCGAGCTGGGCAGCAGCGTGCCGCGGGTCGCCTCCAGGATCGTGTTCTCGCCGCTTCGGATCTGGACGTTGCCGTCGACGGTCAGCGATGAGTTGCTGTTGACGGTGGTGTCGGCCTTGGCGACCGGAACCGCGATCAGGGCGCGCACGTAGCCCTCGGCGACGGCGGCGACGACGAGGTTGGTTGGGAAGTTGGCGGCCGGATCACCGCCCGCGGTCAGCGTCACGTTCCCCGCGCCGAACAGCTGCTCGCCTGAGCCGATCAGGACCTGCTGGTCGACATTGGCGGTCGTGTTGGCGTGCGCGGAGCCGACCGCTGCGAGCACGCCCCAGGTGCTGACCCCGACCGAGGTGCTCGTCTCGCTGGTCGCGTAGGTGCCGATCCCGAGCGCGCTCGTGCTCGACATCGAGCCGTTGGAGCCGATCGTCACGGAGGGCGCCATCGTCGTCGTCAGGTCGGCCTCGGTGCCCGCGCCGTTGATCGCGCCGCCGGTGCTGAGCGAGACGCTGTCCGCCGCCGCGGTCGTCGCGCCGGCGTCGATCAGGATCCCGTTCTGAAGCGACAGCGCGGGCGCGACCACGGTCAGGTCGACGTTGTCTCCGATCAGGATCGTGCTCGGACCCGACAGGTTGGTGACGGACTTGGCCGCGGTCACGGTGATGCCACCGCCGCCGCCGGCGGCCACGGAGGTCTGCTTCTGCGAGGCCGCGCTGGAATCGAACGCCGTGTACGAGGTGATCCCGATGTTGCTCGCGGCGATCGAGACGCTGTTGCCGATGTTCGTCTGCGCCGGGGCGTTCACCGTCGCGGTCGCGTATGAGCCGCTGCCGCCGACCACCGCGGCGTTGGTGCTGTCGGACTGCGCGAAGTAGCTGGAGACGTGCGTGGCGGCGATCGTCACGTCGCCCGCATGGATCGTCGGCGCCTGGGTCGCGCCCGTCGGTCCGAGCACGTCGGTGGTCGCGCTTGAGTTGTCGGTCGTGGTGGCCGAGGCGGCGTTGCCTGACACGACGCCGCCGCTGCCGGCGACCGCAGAGGCGACGTTGCCGTCGGAGCCCTCCGACTGCACGGTGAGGGCGCCTGTGCGACCGTTGCTCGTCACCGGGTCAGATCCCAGCGTCGCGGTCGTGACGATGTCGGAGCTGGCGCTGCTGTTGACCGATCCGGCGCCGATGATCCCGTACGCCTTGCCGGATCCCTGGGCCACCTGGCTGGTGTTGTCGATCGCCGACACGGACACGTCGCCGGCCGGCAGGGTGACGTTGTTGCCGATCGTCGCGGTGACGTTGCCGCCGGCCTGCGCGTTGGCGGTGGTGGCGTTGACGCCGAGCAGCAGCCCGCCGGCGCTGGCGTCGGCCACCGCGAGCGCGCTCTGTTTGGTGTACGAGCGACCGGCGGTGACCGCGAGCGAGCCGCCGATGATCTTGGTGCCGTCGGCCGCGCCCGCCGAGACATCGGCGGTCGTGTTCGCCTGCGCGTTGGAGGCGCCCACCTCCAGGCCGCCGAACGATCCGCCGCGCGCGGTTGCCGACGCGTTGGGCGTGAAGTTCGCGTACACGACCACCGGCTGCCCGGCGTTGACCGTCGGGCCGGCGGCGCAGCCGGAGGTCGAGATCGTGCCCAGGCAGGCCGAGGCCGCGTCATAGCCGCTTCCAGGACCGCTGCTGTCGGCGAGCACGTTGGCCGTCGCGTCAGCGCCGTCGCCGCTGGCCACGCCGCCGGAGAACGCGTGCGCGATCGCGGTCGGCGCCTCGGCGGTGAGCGAGACGATGCAGACGGATGCCTGCTGCCCGTTCGCCGCGCACGTGCTGGCGCCGTTGGCGGTCGTGGCCGCAGCGTCGTAGGCGAAGCCGGCCGCCCGGGCGTTGGCGGTGGCCGACGAGTTGGCGGCGCCGACGACGCCGACGGAGATGTTCTGCGTGGTCGCGTACGGCGCGGTGTAGGCGGCCGTCTCGATCGACACCCCGTTCGCCGCGCTGAGCGACCCGCCGCCGGCATAGGCCGCCACCTCCGGGTACTCGTTGGCATTTGCGGTGGAGTCGCCGGCGCCGATGATGCCGCCGGCCGACGAGGTCGCGACCGCGCAGGCGCCGAGGCTCGCCGGGCAGGTGGAGCCGGAGCCGGCGGCGCTCGAGCCGTCGGCGTTGGCATTGAACGTCGACAGCAGCGAGATCCCGGCGCCGGTGCTGCTGACCTGGCCGCCGGAGACGTAGGTCTGCACCGTCGGGGACACCGTCGAGTCGCTGACCGAACCCTCGGCGGAGACGCCGATCCCGTATGCCTGGCCGCCGCCGCTGGTCGTGGCCGCCTCGGAGGCGCTCGCGCTGAGCGTGATCTGTCCCGCTGCGCTCACGGTGGAGCTGTCGATCTCCGCCGTGAGCGCGGGATCGACGGTGCTGGTCGCCTTGGTGCCCGCGGCCGCCACGGAGATCAGCCCGAGGCTGACTGCGACCGCGCCGACGGTGGCGCTCGCGCTTGAGCCGTCGCTGACCGAGATCCCGAGCGTCCCGTTGGACGTGACGTTGGAGTTGCTGATGTAGCCCTTCACGTCGCCGCCGACCGTGGAGGTGTCGTTGGCGCCGCCGCCCGCGAGCGAGACGCCGAGCGAGATCGCCGCGGCCGCACCGGCGGCCTGCGAGGTCGAGTTGAGCGTCGCGGTCTCGCCGGCGATCAGCGAGACCGACCCCGCCGTCACCTTCGCGCCGGAGATGTAGGCCTGGACGTCGTTGGTCACGTCGTTGGTGGCGGTGGCGACCCCGATCGAGGCCGAGCCCGAGAACTCGCCGCCGGAGGCGGCCACCGCGACCGCGCCGGTGGTCGCCGTGATCTTCGACGAGTCCGTGGCCTGGAGCTGCAGGGCCCCTCCGGCCGTGACTCCGGCAGCTGTCGTCGAGGAGATGTACGCCTGCACCTGCACGGCGACCAGGTTGGTCGTCGAGGCGCCCGCGCCGGCTCCGGCGAACGCGACCTGCCCGCCCGCGACCGCAACCGAGTCGGCGCTCACGGTCGCCGACAGCGTCTGGGTCGAGGTCGCGGTGAGGCTGACCGCTCCGGTGGCGTCGACGCTCGAGCCGGTGATGTACGCCCGCGCCTGTCCCTCGTTCTGAGTGCTCGGATCGGTGTAGCCGATCAGGTTCTGCGCCAGCCCCGCGCCGATCGCGACGCCGCCGGCCACGACGCCACTGCCGGCGATCGAGGCGGAGACCGAGATCACCTTGGCGGTGATCGTCGATGTGTCGTTGGAGCCGATCGTCACGCCCGCGGCGCTGAGCACGGCGCTGCCGGAGATGAACGCGTTCACGTCGTTGACGATCACGTTCTGGGACTCGGCGCCACCGCCGCTGACCGAGACCGCGACGGTGCCGGAGCCCGAGACCGCGGCGCTGGCGGCCACCGATGTCGACGTGATCGTGGCGCTCTCAGTCGCGTTCAGCGAGATCCCACCCGGGGTCACCGGGGTCCACCGCGAGGTATCGGCGAAGTCCTGGGTGGTGAGATCGTAGGTGCCCGGCGCACCGATGAACTGGTACTCGCCGGCGACTCCGCCGATCGGCTGCCACAGCGAGGTGTCGGTGTAGTCAGTCGTGTACAGGTTGAGGCCGGTTCCCTGCTGAGCGGTCCCGACGAACAGGTAGCTCTGGCCGGTGGAGGTGACGAGCACCACCTGACCGGGGAGCATGTTGGCGGTGCCTGACCCATTGGGGATGACCTGGTAGTTGGGCTTGGGCACGCCGCCGTAGGCCACGACAGAACCGGGTGTGAGCGCGGCGGACGTGCTTGACGCCGCAAGCGGCTGCGTGCTGACGTTGGCCGCACCATCGATCGACGCGGTCACCTGGTTTGAGATCTCGTTGCTGGCCAGCCCGATCGCGACCGAGACGCTGATCCCGGCCGTGCCGGCGAAGGAGGCGGCGAGCGCGGCGGTTCCGGCCGTGGATGAGATCGTCGAGCTGTCGCTGGCCGACAGCGAGATGCTGAGCGCGTTGACGTCCGCAGACGCGCCGCTGATCGTCGCGGCGATCTGGGTTGCGATCTGGTTGGTGACGCTGGAGCCGGCGCCGCCGAGCCCGACCCCGGCGGTGCCCCCGCCGGTCCCGGCCACCGAGCCCGCACCGATGCCGGCGGTGATCTGAGCGGTGTCGCTCGCGGTCTGGGTGAGCGCCCCGCTGGTGACCGTGGCGTCGTTGATGGTGGCCTGCACCTGCAGCGGCGTGCGCGTGCCGTCCGGCGCGTAGCCGATCACGTTGTCGGCGATCGCGGCGCCGAGCGAGATTCCGACGCCGGCGGTGCCGCCGCCACCGATCGCCGCCGCGACGCCGACCACGGTCGACGTCATCGAGCCTCCCTCGGTGGCCGTGAGACTCAGCGTCCCGGAGCTCGACACGGTGCTCGAGTCGATGTGAGCCAGCGTCGAGCCGAGGATCAGGTTGGTCGCGGCGGCGCCCGCGCCGCTGACGCTGATCCCGGCCTCCCCGGCGACCGCGGCCGCGAGCGACGCAGCGACCGTCGTCGCGGAGACCGTCGCCCCCTCGGTGGCGCCGATCAGGATCGCCCCGTAGATCGTGACGGTCGCGCTCCCGGCGATGTAGGCCTCGACGTCGTTGTTGATCGCGTTCGCAGCCACCGCGACGCCGATCGACAGCGCGACCCCTCCGGTGCCGCCGAAGCCGCCGGCCAGCGAGCCCGCGCCGGTGTTGGCGGTGACGATCGACGTATCGGTGGCGGTGATGACCAGCCCATCGCCGGTGACGCCGTTGGCGCCGCTTCCGGCGATGTAGGCGCGCACCTGCATGTCGACCGCGTTGGTGTCGCTGGCGCCGGCGCCGCTTATCCCGACGCCGCCCTCACCGCCGACCGAGACCGCGGCCGACAGCGCCAGCACCAGTGCGCTGATCGTCTCCTGCGAGGTGGCCTGCAGCGAGATCGACCCGGCGGTCGCATCGATGCTCGTCCCGTCGGCATAGGCCTGCACCTGCGAGGCGGAGGTGGAGAGATTGACCTGGCGCCAGTGACTGGTGTCGGTGTAGTCCTGGGTCTGGAGGTCGACCGAGCCGCTCAGAGCCGGGCCGACGTACTCGTACACGTTGCCGGCTCCGACGCCGGTCGAGATCACCACGTCGGTTCCAGGTGTGAGGCCGTTGGCGAGCGTCTGATCGGAGGAGATCGCGCCGGTTGGCGGCGTTGCTCCGGGCTGGTAGCCGATGTAGTTCTGCGCGAGGGAGATGCCGATCGACGCGCCGCCCCCGCCCTCGCCCCCGACGCCCACCGCGGCGCTGGCCGCGATGATCTTGGCGCTGATCGCCGACTGGTTGGTCGCGGTGACGCCAACGCTCTGACCCTGGACGCTGGAGCTGTCCAGGTGCGCGTTGGTGTTGGTGAGGATGACGTTGGTCGCCTGGGCGCCCGCGCCGCTGAGCGAGATTCCAAGCTCGCCGCCGACGCCGACCGAGAGCGAGGCGGCGATCGCCTGGGCGGTGATCGAGGTGTCCGATGCCGCGGCGACGTTCAGGCCGGCCGCGGTCGTGACAGTGGAGGAGGCCACCTTCGCCTCGGTGCTGTCGGAGATCGTGTTCTGCGCGACAGCCGCACCGATGCTGACGGCGACGCCGTTCTCGCCGCCGGGGCCCACCGAGATTGAGGCGCCGATCGCGGTGGCGACGATCGTGGCGCAGTCGGTGGCGCCGAGGTTGATCGCTCCGTCGACGCCGGGAGGCCCGCGCGGCTGGGCGCTGCCGCAGACCGCGGTGCCCGCGCCGGATGTGCCGTTCACAACCAGCCCGCCACCGGTCTGATCGGTCGAGACGTTGCTGGAGCCGTCGATGAAGCTCGCGATGTGATTGGAGACGGTGTTGCCGGATCCGGCACCGCCGGCGCCGACGGCCACGCCGGTGGTGGAGCCGAAGCCGACCGAGACGGCGCCGCCGATCGTCAGCGCGCCGATGCTCGCGTTCTCGATCGAGCTGAGGTCGACCTCGTGGGCGGTCGTGGAGCTGCCCTTGGCGGTCACGGTGGAGCCGGTGATCCAGGACTCGACGGTGTTGTCGACCGAGTTGGAGGCCGCGGAGATGCCAACCGAGACGGCGAGGCCGGTCTCGCTTCCGACGCCGACGGAGATGCCGACGCCGCCGCCGTTGGCGGTGATCGACGAACCGTCGGCCGCCGCCAGCAGGACCGAGCCGCTGTTGGCGGTGACGCCGGTTCCGGTCGCGCCGTTGACGTATGCCTCCACGTCGTTGCTGACCGAGTTCTTGGAGCCCGCTCCCGCGCCGGCGATCGCGGCGCCCGTGCCGCCCGCCCCGACGCCGACCGAGACCGCCCCGCCGATCGTGTAGGTGACGATCGTGGCGCCGTCGGTGGCGGTGAGCGAGACGCCGCCCGCCGAGGTCGCGCTGGAACCATCGATGTAGGCCTTGACGGTGCTTTCGACGGTGTTGACGGCGACGGCGATCCCGACGGCGACGCCGATCCCGTTCTCGCCGCCGGCGGCCCCGACGGCCACGCCGAGCCCGCCCGCGTAGGCCTGGATGGAGGAGTTGTCGGCGGCGGTGGCCGTGATGTCGCCGCTGGTCCTGGTGGTGAGCGAACCGCCGTTCGTGGCGTCCGCGTAGACGTGATCGGTGATGTTGTTGCTGGAGCCCGCTCCGGCGCCCGCCCCGGCCCCGGCGCTCTGGCCGCTGCCGGAGACCGACACCGCGCCACCGATCGTGAGCGCCCACTCCTGGGAGGACTCGGTCGCCTGAAGCGCGATGTCGCCGGAGGTCGCGGTGACGGTCGAGTTGTCGATCGTCGCCTTCACGGTGTTGTCGATCGTGTTGAGCGCGGCGGACTCGCCGATCGTGACGCCGGCGCCGGTTCCACCACTGGAGAGACCGACCGCGACGCCGAGGCCGCCACCGTTGGCCGTGATCGTTGACGAGTCTCCGGCGGTGAGCTTGACGGCGCCGTCACCCGCGGTGACCGAGCCGGGGTTGCTGTTGAGGATGTAGGACTCGACGTCGTTGGTCACGGTGTTGGCGGAGTCGGCGCCGGCGAGCGCGACGCTCACGCCGCTGCTGCTGCCGCCTGAGGAGGCCGCAACCGCGCCGCCGATCGTCAGCGCCCAGATGTGTGCGCCCTCGCTGGAGTTCAGCGTGACGGTGGTGCCGGCGCTGGCGTTGGAGCCCTCCAGGAATGCCTTGACGGTGTTGGTGATCTGGTTGATCGCGATCGCCACGCCGAGCGAGACGGCGGTGGAGCTGGAGCCGCCGCTGCCGACGATGATCCCGATCCCGACCCCGCCGGCGTTGGCGGCGATGCTCGATCCGTCGCTGGCGGTGAGCGTCAGACTCGTACCCGCGGTGGCGGCGACGTTGCCGCGCAGGTAGGCCTCCACGGAGTTGGTGATCGTGTTGCCGGTGCCCGCGCCGGCAGCGCCGATCCCCGCACCGCCACCTCCGCCGCCGCCGGCGCCGACCGCGCCCCCGATCGCGAAGGTGAGGATGTTGGTCTGCTCGCTGGCGTTGAGTCCGATCGCACCGGCCGCGTTCAGCGTGGTTGCGGCGGGCGAGGCGGGCAGCGCGGTCCCGTTGTCCAGATAGCCGGCATAGGCGTGCACGCGGTCGCTGATCAGCGTCACCGCGGCGGCCAGCCCCACGCCGGCGGCGTTGGTCGCGGTCGAGCTGCCGTTGGCGTCGGGGCCGGGAGAGATGGCGACCGAGATCGCTCCCGCGACCGTGAGCACGTGGGTGTCCGCGTTGGCGCGGAGGGTGATGCCCTGGGTGGAGGCGAGGTCATTGACGGGGATTGCAGCGTTGACGCTCGCGCCCGGCCCTACGTAGGCCTCGATGTCGTTGTTGATCACGCTGGCCGCGCCGGAGCCCGCGATCGCGAGCTGCTGCGAGACGGTGCCACCGGCGCCGAAGACGTATAGCTGCTGCTGCGCATCGGCGTTGATCAGAAGCCCGTTGCCGGAGACGGTGCCGCTCGCGTTGGTGACGGCGGGGCCGCTGCCCTCGGCCACGATCGTTGCGCCGGAGTCGACGTAGCCCTTGACGGTTGCATCGAGCTCGCCGTATCCGACCGAGGCGCCGATGCCGACCTTCTTGCCGTACGCGCCCGCACCGCCGACGACCACCATGAAGCCGCTGTCGGTCGCGTCGATCAGGATGTTCCCGGCGGTCTTGACGGTTGCCCCGGACCCGATGTAGGCCTGCACGGTCGGATCGAGGAACACGACCGCGCCGGCGCCGTCGACGCCGAGGCTCTTGGAGGCGACCGCGAGGTCGGCGGCGACCGAGATCACAGTCTCGGAGCCGGAGGCGGCAAGGGTAACGTCGCCGTTTGCCTGGATGCTGTCGCCCGCTGCGATCGCCGCGGTGACCACGTCGTTGATGATCACCACGTCGGCGCCGGCGCCGAACCCGTACCCGCCGGTGAATGCGGCGCCGCCGGCGGCCGAGACGAGCAGGATCGTGCTGGAGGCGTTCAGGCTCACGGTCTGCGGCGTGATCTGGGCCGTCCCGGAGAGCGTCGTGCCGGTGCCCAGAAGCGCCTGCACGAGGAAGTCCATCTGGTCCAGGCCGACCGAGCCGATCAGCGCGACGTTGCCCTGCTGGCCGGCGAACGCGCCACCCAGCGCGAAAGTGAACAGCTTCGCCGTGTTCTGCGCGCTGAGGCTGACCGTCGCGGCGTGCAGCGTCACATCACCGGTGTAGGCCTGAACCTGGCGCTGGTTTCCGTTGGCGTCCTTGCCGAGCTGGTCCCACGCAAAGCCACCCGCCAGGGCGTTGCCGCCCTTCTGGGGCGCGCCGCTCTTGCCGTTGGTGTCCGCCATCGCGCTGACGCCCGCGATCGTGATGTCCAGCAGGGTCGCGATCGCGCTCAGGCCCAGGTTCCCGCCCACGGTGACGGTTCCACCGCCGGTGATGTAGGCGAGCGTCGCGTCGTTGTGGAGGTCGTTGATCGAGACCGCGCCGGAGATCGCGACGCCGCCCTCGGCCTGGGCCTGCTGCGCGGCGCTGCTCGAGCTGCTCTGCGTGGGGGCTCCGTTTGAGTTGTGCTGCGTGAGCTGCGAGGCCACCGACGTGCTGCTCGAGCCGTGGCCGCCGCCGCCGTGATCGCCCTGGCTGTCGGAGGTGCCGGCGTCGGTGAAGCTCGCGACATCCTCGGTCGTGGTCGCGGCGACGGTCAGATCTCCCCCGGCGGTGACCTGACCGGCGGCGGGCGCGGACGTGTCGGTCGGGGGCTCGCCGATGAACGCGCGGGTGTCGTTGCTGAAGATGTTCCAGCCGAGCGAGGCGCCGATCGCCACCTTGGCGGCCGCCGAGCTCGCGCGGGTCATCGTGACGCCCAGGAGGGTGTACTGGGAGCTCACCGACACGTTGCGTCCGGCGGAGACGGTCGCGCTCGACGCGATGTAGGCGTAGCTGTGGTTGACGAGGTTGGTGTATGCCGCGCCCCCCTGCACGCCCCACGAGTGCGCCTCCCCGCCCTGGAAGGTGAAGTTGACGATGAACGCGTACGTGGTGGAGCCGACCGTCAGGTCCGTGGCCGAGTTCACCAGCGCCCCGTCGCCGATGTAGGCGTCCGACGAATTGGTGAACTTGAGCAGCACGACCGTCGCGCCGACGCCGCCGCCGCCGTGCGCGTGCGCGTTCGCGCCCGCGAGCTTGCCGCTCGTCCCGCCGTAGATGGCGCCTAGCGCGCCGAGGAAGCCGAACGGCGCGGCGGTGATCCCGCCAGCGTTGATCGCGTACATGGTGGCGTTCGAGGTCACGCTCACCGACTGGTCGATGAGCATCCCCGGGAGCGCGTCGATCAGCAGCAGGTGGTTGAGCGTCTTGAGCTGCTCGGCGGTCGGGTTGGCGATCGCGAGCGCGGCCTTGGTGTCGGCCGACAGCGTCACGTTGGAGAGGTCGAGGATCGAGTTGAGCGGCTTGCCCTGGACGATCGCCTGGTTGAGCGCGTCCACCAGCGCGGCGTCGATCGCGGACGCGGCGGCGGTCGGCGACAGCAGCGTGCTCTGCTCGCTTGGGGTGAGCAGCCCCCACAGGTAGAACGCGACCGGGTTTGACGCGTCCTGCGTCTTGCCGCTCTCGGCCCGCAGCATCTGGGCGAGCTGGGTGGGATCGAGCAGGTTCAGGTTCGACATCACGTCCGTGGGCGGCGCGTCGGCGGGGTTCTGGTTGACCCTCGCTCCCGGCGCGATGTAGGCGCTGGAGGTGTTGTTGATCGTCAGGTAGTCGACGGTGCCCGAGATCGCGATCAGACCGGGGTTGTCCGGGCCTGGATTGGACGGATCGCTTCCGGCCGCGGAGGCCGCGCCGACGTAGGTGGTCGTGATGTTCTCCGGCAGCCCCAGCTCGGCGCTCAGGTACGAGCTGGGATCTCCGACCACACCGGCCGCCAGGCCTGCGCGTGAGAGGTACTCGTTGAGGAGGTCAAGCTGGCTGCCGTTGATGTTGCCGGCGAGCGCCTGGCCCGCCAGCGTGGAGAGCGTCGCGAGAAAGCCGCCGAACGTCAGGCCGAGCTGGTCGCCAGCGGGGTTGATCACAGACGCTCCGTAGGCGTCCTCGATCAGCAGCCGGTTGAACTCGACCAGCGCCGCGCCCGTCGGCGGGTTGGTCTGGACGGCGCTCGCCGCGAACGAGACAGCCTGCGCGAGACTCTGAGCGGCACCGGTGCCCGGCCCGGTCAGCGCGATGTAGTTGTTGGGCGAGGCGGCCGCGCCGAGCGCCTCCAGCGCGATCGTCTCCGGGCCGATCACCTGGACGGTGTACATCGTGCCGTCTGTCAGGCCGCCGATCGCGCTGCCACCGGCGCCGACCGAGTACAGGACCTGCTCGCCCTGCACGAGCCCATCGGGCGCGGAGAACTGGAGCTCCTTGCCGCCGACGATCGTGGCCGTGGCCGCGCCGAAGTTGAAGCTGTTGACTCCGTCGGCCTCCACCAGCGATTGCGCGGCGCCGGTGGCGCCCGACCCGAGGTGGATCGCGATCCCGTTTGCCGCGTCCTGCGGGGTCGCGGCGAGCTTGACCGCCTGGTTGTCGATCTTGATCACGTAGTAGATGCCGTTGTCGGCCAGGCCCGGAATCGCCTTTCCGCCCGGGCCCACGTGGTAGGTCACCTTGTCGCCGGTGGCCAGCTGGGTGGCATCGAGCGTGATCGCATCGAACTTCGCGAGCATCGCGTCGGTCGCCGGGGAGAAGGTGACGCCCTTGAACAGCGTCGGGTCATAGAGCGAGGTGCCGCCGGTGGTGATCGCGTTGAGCGAGTCGGCGAGCGCCGTCTGCAGCGTTCCGAGAGTCGGGATCGCGACCGGAACGAACCCGTCGTTGGTGGCGGTCCCCACCCCGCCGACGTACGCGGTCGCCGTGTAGGCCACCTTGCCGGCGTTCAGGTCGGCCTGCGTGACCGTGTAGGTGCCGGTGCAGACCAGGGAATCTCCCGGCGCCAGATTGGCCGGCGATCCGGTGCAGCTGAGGTTCGCCAGCGACGGATCGGCGATCGTGACGTCGTTGAGGGTCGTGGTGCCGTCGTTGAGCGCCGTGAGCGTGTACGGGATCTGCTCGCCGACGGCTGAGAACGTGGCGACGCCCGGCACCTTGACGAGCGTGAGGTGCGCGACAGGCGTCAGCGTGACCGAGCCGTCCGCGTTTGCAGTCGCGAACGGGATCGTGCTCGATGCGGTCGCGCTCACGGCGCCGTTGGAGGCGGCGCTCCCGAAGCTGCCGTACGGCGCTGTGCCGGTGGCGCTCGCCGCATCGGTGATCTGTCCGGCGGTGACATCCGCCGCGGTCACGGTGTGCGTTCCCGTGCACTTCAGGACGTTTCCGGGATCCAGCGTGATCGGGCCGCTTCCGCCGCCCGAATAGCACGTCAGCGAGTTCAGGGCCGGGTCGGTGACCGATATGCCGGTGACCGGAACGTTGCCGTCGTTGGCGAGGACCAGCGTGTAGTTGACCGGGTCTCCGGCAGCCAGGAAATAGGGCGAGTGCGTCTCGGTCAACGTCAGGTGCGGCACGTCGGAGACGTAGCTGCGAATCGTGTTCTGGTCGGAGACGAGGCTCGGGTTGGCGCTGAGCTGGTTCCACAGGTACGCCGACAGCGCGTCCAGCGACGGCGGCTGCGCAGCGTTGGTCTGAGTGAGGTCTCCCACGAGCGTCGGCGCGTCGATGAAGTCACCGGAGCTGAACAGCGGGGATCCGGGCGTGGTCTCGTTGGTGAAGAACTGGTAGAGCTGCTGGTACTGCTGGATCGGCAGCACGGCCAGCGGGATCGCCGACTGGCCGCTGATCGACAGGGCGCCGCCGACGTTGACCCCCGCGGTGCTGTCGATCGAAGCACTCGCGGTGTTGGTCTCGTTGGCGACCGAGACGGCGCCGCCGATCGCGACGCTTGACTCCTGAAGACCCGCTCCGATCGCCGCCGCGCGGATCGGATCCTGCGCGTTGGCGAGCACCGAGAGGTTGCCGCCGATAGTCATCTGCGCGCTGGGCCCGACATGGGCCTGGGCGTCGTTGACCACCGACACGTAGGAGATCGCCGCAGACAGGCCGAACTGGCCGGTACTCTGGCGGATCGCGCCGAGGTTCGCCTTCGAGGTCTCCCAGGGCTCCGCGTTTCGGATGACCGAGGTGGAGATCGTGTTGTCGGTGCCATTGGAGGATTGCGCCTGCACCGTTCCGGAGCCGGAGGCCAGGATGTTGCCGTCGATCTGGGTCGTGGCGTGGGACTGGAGGTCGCTGACGGCGATCCCGGCCCCCTGCCCCTGGTTGGCGGCGGAGTTGTTCGTGCTAGAGGCGCCCAGGGCGTTGAGCGGCTGCTGGCCCTTCACCGATGGGTTGAACGCCCCCGGAGCGACGGATGCGCTCGTCGCCGAGACGTTGAAGTCGTTGCTGTTGTTGGCCTCGATGTCGACCGTCCCGGCCGTGATGCTCGCTCCCTGGTCGACCATCGTCTCGGAGGTCGAGGTCGCCTTGCCGTAGGCCACCGAGATCGCTGGGCCCGGGATCTTGACGCCGGTGACGCCCTGCCCGGCCTGGTTGACGGCTGCGGTCTGGATCGGAGCGATCGTGCCCGACTCCACGCTCACCTCGGAGTGCATCGTGTTGTCGACCTGCGACAGCAGGGTGAAGCTGCCACCGGCCGTGACGGTGGCGCCGCTTCCGAGCTCGACCGTGGCGACGGCATCCGACCGCGCGTAGGTGACGCCGACATCGAACGCCGACAGCATCCCCGGCGTCTTGGCGACCGCGCTTGAGGTGGAGGTGGCCTCGATCGAGACGTTCCCGGTGGCGGAGATCGTGGTCGTCCCGAGGGTGAGGATCGCCGCCGTCGCATTCGAGGTGACGCCGAAGAAGGCGTTCAGCGGGGGCGGCAGGATCTGCTCCAGAAGCGATCCCGACGATCCGCCCTGCTCCAGGTACCGCGTGAGCGCCGAGGCGATGTAGCCCTGCTGCGAGGACACTGCGCCGCTGGCCGTGGTCCCCTGGATCGGCGTCTGCTGCGGCAGGAGCGACGAGAGCAGCTGCTTGACGGTCGCGACCCCGTTGTCGGTCTCGGCCACAAGGCTCTGGTTGGGAGCCAGCGTGATCACCGTCGGGGTCACGTCGGCGATCGTGTAATCGGTCGCGTCGTTGTACTGCGAGCCGATCACGGCGATCTGCTGGCCGATCTGGAAGTTGTCCGACAGCCAGCTCCCGGTGTCGCGGGTGATCGTCGCGCCCTGGGCTCCGGATGCGGGCGCGAACGTGAGCGTGGTACCCGTCGGGTTGCTCTCGCTTGCGACGTTCTTGCCGGTGATCGCGCTCTGCCAGCCGCCGTTGTAGATGTCGAAGCCGGCGAAGCTGTCCGTGGTGGCGCTGGCGCTGATGTCCACGAGCGCGCCCTGGATCGTGGCCGCGTCGATCGTGATGCTGGCGTTCGCCCTCTGGACCTTCCAGGGCAGGACGTTGGACAGGTTCAGGGTGAAGCTCAGTGACGCGAGCGCCGTCAGGTGCACGGCGCCGGCGGCGTAGCCGCCCGCCCCGATCACGTCGGCGCGCAGCTGGGTTCCGGGACCGAGCGAGATCACGGGCGCGGCCAGCGTCAGTGACCCGGAGCTGCCCGTCGAGGGCGAGCTCGTCGGATCCCCGCCGGGCGCGATCGTGCGCGTGGAGATGACCGGCGCCGGCGAGGATGGGCCCAGCGCGTCGAGGACCGTGACCACGAGCGGGTCTCCGGAGCCGGCGGGATCGTTGAACCTGACGGTGTCGCCCGCCTTGTAGCCGCTCCCGGCGGTCAGGATCGTCGCGGTCGGGTCGCCGCTGGAGTCGGTCGTGATCCGGGCCGTCATGCCCGTGCCGGAGCCGCTGGTCGAGGCGGCCGCGACGTTGTCATAGACGCTGCTGGGTGCCCACGCGCTTCCGGGCAGCTGGGCGATGCCGGCGACGAACGTGTAGACGGCGGTGAGCGTGCCGGCGGTGTTCCCGGGGGAGGAGAAGGTGACGGTCTCGCCGGCCACGTAGCCGGCTCCGGGAGTCGCCAGCGCCAGGATCGGAGTGCCGCTGGAGTCGGTGGTGATGTTGACGGTCAGGCCGGTGCCGGGACCCGAGACGGTGGTCGGCGCCACCCCGAGCCAGGTCTGGTTGGGCAGCCAGTTGACGTTGACCTGCTGCAGCAGCTCGGTGCCGGTGATCGTCGCGGTGATCGGATCGCCGACGCCGTCGGGCGGGGCGAACGTGACCGTGTCGCCGACGCTGTAGCCGGTGCCGATGATCGCGCCGAGCGTGAGCGTCGGATCGCCGTTGGCGCCGACGGTCACGCGCGCGGTCATGCCGGTGCCCGAGCCCGATGTCGACGACTGGTTGACCTGCTCGTAGAAGCTGTTTGGCGTCCAGGTCGTGAAGGTGCCGGGCAGGGCGGCCTGCTGGAGCACCGGGGTCACCTGCAGCGCCAGCGGGGTGCCGACGCCGTCGGGCGGCTGGAAGAAGACCTCCTCGCCGATCGCGTAGCCGGATCCCGGGCTCGTGACGGTCGCGGACGGGTGCCCGTACTGGTCGACGGCGATCGTCACGGCCATCCCGGTCCCCGGGCCGGTGCACGGCGTCGTGGTGCAGCCGGGGATCGTCGTCGCGGCGGGGGTCTGGCCGGTCCATGTCTTGTTGGGCGTCCAGGTGGAGTAGTTGACCGGGACGTTGCTCTGGTCGAGCTCCGGGACGCTCGTCACGCGGACCCGAACCGGGGTTCCGGTCCCGTCCGGGGCGTTGAAGACCACGACGTCGCCGACCTGGTAGCCGGTGCCGAAGTTCGCGAGCGTCGCGGTGGGCGTGCCCTGGGCGCTGACGGAGATGTCGACGGTCATCCCGGTGCCGGTTCCGGTGCTCGACGCTGCCGCCACGCCGGTGAAGCTGCTGTTCGGCGTCCAGTCGGTCACGGGGAGCTGCGTGTCGGCGCCGATGCTCGGGCCGGCGGTGATCGCGTTGACGGCGTTGACGGTCAGCCCGGCCGGAGCGCTGATGTTCAGCAGGTTGATCGTGTCGCCGGAGTTGACCGTGATCGGGGCGGCGAAGCCGGACTCCAGCTGGTCGACCGCCAGCGACGAGATGCCAGTGCCGGGATCGACGGTGACGGAGATGATCCCCGCGTTCTGGAAGGTGACGGGCGCGAACGTGCCGTTGTCGCTGCGGATCGTCGTCGCCCCGTTGCCGGCGTCGACGAAGTGGACCTGGTCTGAGTTGTTGGTGCCCTTGACGACGATCTGGTCAGACCCGCCGCCGCCGTTGAACGTGATCGGCAGCTGCGCCCCGCCGGCGCTCTGGTCGACGGTGAGCGTGTCGTTCTCGGCGCCGGCGACGATCGTCAGGCTGGTGATGCCGGGATTCAGCGCCACGTTGGTGCCGTTGACGGCGAGCGTGACGGTGCTGGAGGTGACGGTCACGTCGATCGCGCAGGCGGCGCCGGCGCATTGAGACGTGACGTCGACGGTCTGCGGATCGGACGACCCGACCGTGTAGGTGGAGAAGTGCGGCAGCCCGGCCGACACCGTGCCCGTGTTCGCATCGCTGGTCGACGCGATCGGAACGGCCTGCCCGGACGGCGGCAGGTAGTAGATCTCAGACCCCGGGGCGCTGCCGACGATGGTCAGGACCGGGGGCGTCGCGAAGTGCTCGATCAGCTGCCCTGTGACCGCATCGACGGCCTGCAGCCGGTACTCGGCGGACGCCGGCACGATCCCGTCGACCTGCCCGGTGGCGGGCACCACGGTCACCGACACGTATGCGTTGTCTGGCAGGCTGCCCGGCGCGAACGTCAGGGTAGCCGCACCCGCGTTGACCGACCCGCCCGTGGCGGCGTCGATCAGAACAGGACCATAGGTGGTGGCCGGAGGGCCGCGGGCGCTGGTTGCGCTCGACACGGTGGAGGTGGCGGCCTGGGTCCCAGCCTGAAGCGGAGCCGTCGATACCGGCGGCTGCAGCGCGGTGCTCGCGGGCGGGACCGTGCCCTGCCCGCCCTGGCCGCTGCCGGCAGCCTCCGTGCCCGCGCCCGCGCCGCCACCGGCCGTCGGATCGCTCTGACCCGTCACCGCGGCCGTCGCGCCCAGCGCGGGGCTCCCGCCGGCCTGCTGCTGAGAGCCGCCGGAGATCGTCGGCGTCGAAGCGGACGTCGAGGGTGCAAGGCCGGACGCCGTCGACTCGAGCTGCGGCGTCCCGGTGGTGGCACCGCTGGGCGCGGCGCTCGTCGAGCTCACAAGGACCGCCGAGGTCGTCGGCGTGGTCGCGGACTGCGACAGCGTCGTCTGGGTCGGGACCAGCACGGCCTGGGTCTGGGTGACGGTCTGAACCTGCGAGACGGTCACGAGCTGAGTGGTGGTGGTCGTCGATGTCTGCCCAGTCGAGGGCGAGGAGATCGGAGCCGACTGCGACCCCGTCCCAGTCGCACCCCCGGAAGCCCCGGTCTGGGGCTGCGAGCCCTGCCCGGAGGGCGCGCTCGAGGAGCCGCCGGCGGCCGCGGGCTGCTGGGACGCCCCCGGCTGCTGGGACGCCCCGGACTGCTGCGACGACGCCGGCTGGGCGCCGCCCGCCGTCGAGCCTCCCGACGGCGCCGCGTTGGCGGAGGCGCCGGCGCCCGCACTCTGCGACGTCGATGCGGGCGCGCTGGACGACTGAGGGGCCGGTGCCGAGGACGTCGACGCGGACGAGGAACCCGAGGTCGAGGCCGGCGTCGAAGCGGCGGGCGCGGGCGTCGCGGAACCGCTCGGTGCCGGCGTCGTCGAGCCGCTCGGCGCGGGCGTCGCGGAACCGCTCGGTACCGGCGTCGTCGACGGCGACGTGGTCGCGGGGCTCGATGAGGTGGACTGAGTCGTCGAACCGCCGGCGCCGGAGGAGCTCCCACCGCTCGGGCTCGAGACCGGGCTGGTGACGACCGAAGCATGTTCGACCGCGGCCGCGCGCTTCTTCGCATCAGCGGTGCGGGAGAGCGGGGACCCTGGCTTCTTCACGGCGGCGGTGTGGGCGACCGGGGCGGCGGGCGCGCTCTTCTGCGACGCCGGCGCCGCGGCGGCGCTCGGCGCGGAGGCGGCCGGCGTGGCCGCAACGGTCGGAGGCGGAGGCGCGGCAACCGTCGGCGCCGGGGGAACGGTGGGCATCACCGGCGCGGGCACCACCGGGTTGGACACGACGGGCGCCTTCGCCAGTGCCCTGGCCTGGCGCTGCGCCGCGCTGAGCTTGCCCGACGAATGACCCTTGGTCGGCGCCGGCACCAGGGAGTAGGAGTTGGAGACGACGGGCAGCTTGTGGCGCACGAGCACGCGCTTGACGACCGTGCGCCGGACGACGTGGACGACGCGCCGCGTGATCACGGTCCCCGGCCGCGTCGCCGTGGAGGCCCCGGGCGCGACGGCCTTGACCGGCTTGGGTCGCACGAGCGGCGGAGCCCCGAGCTTGGGGAACTGCACCGCCGGCAACGCCAGCGCGGGCATCTGCGGCACCGGCGCGTACCCGGCGATTCCGCGCTCCAGGGTCTGCACCCCCACGCCGATGTACGGGGTCGCGAGCGCGACCAGCGCAACGAGCGCCACCACGTAGCGCTGGCGGCGCGTGCCCAGGTGGCTCAGCCCGGACGCGCCGAGCGTGCCCGATCCCTGGTTGCCGGCGTACGCCGGAACGCGACTATGCAAGATTGGCTTCACAGTTCTCCTGCGGCAGCCGTTCAGCCCCCGCCCCCGTCACAACCGCCACCCGTGCTTCCGGCTCGGGTCCACGTCTTTCGCCGATCAACCCTACTAGACGCCCGGCAGAAGCGCGCCGATCTTTAGCGAGATTCGAACACCTGGACGGATGTTCGAGGTTCACGGATAATGCTTGCCCAGCGCGAGCCGCTCCTGGTTGATCTCGTTCACGAGCTGGCCCAGGCTCGTGACCTGGGCGTCGTAGGCGCGCACCGCGGCGATCTCGGCGACCTGCGCCGCGCGCGAGCCGGGCAGCGCCGCGGCGGCGTCGAAGGCGCGAGCCGCGGCGGCGACGCCGGCAGAGCGCCCGGTCGACAGATCCCCGGCGAGCGCCAGCGAGGCGACGCGCAACCGGCGCAGGGACCGCTGCTCGGCCAGGTAGGTGGGTTGCGAAGAGTCCGGCGGCACCAGCGCCGCGAGCCCACCGAGAGCGCGGCTAAGCGCCATCGCGAAGGCCCGCAGGGCCGCCGCCTTCTCGGCGTACAGGCGGGCGACGGTGCCCGAGCCGGAGGCCGAGCCGATCGAGAGGACGCGCTGGAGCCTCACCACCGCCGGACCGAGCGGCGCCAGGACGCGCGGGAAGGAGGGCAGGAAGGCGATCAGATCACGCATCTGGGCGGTCAGGTAGAGCTGGCGCTGCGCGAGCGAGACCACCAGCGCCTTGAGGCGCTCGGCCGCGGTCGGCGCGGGCAGCGCGCGGATCGCGGCGATGTCGGCGCGGATCGCGCTGATGGCGGCGGCGAGCTCTCGGTCCTGAGCGACGGCAGACGGGGCCGGCGCCGAGGAGTGCGGGTGCGCGACCCGGTAGGCGATCTGACGGCTGATCATGTCGACCGTCCGAAGCGGCACCACGAGGCGTCTCTCGACCCGGTTGGTCGCGGCCAGAAACCCGGCGATCCGCTGCCGGGTCGGGTCGCTGCGGCCGCACCCCGCCAGCAGCGCCACCGCGAGCGCCGCGATGACCAGGCGCGCGACTAAAACCGGCACTACCGGATCAGAACCACGGTGTCGGTGCTGCCGTCGCGATGAGCGAAGGTCAGCTTGATCAGGCCCCGCCCGGGGGCGAACCACATGGTGCGCACTCCGCTCCCATACGGATAGCCCCGCTGGGTGAGCACGCTCCGAACGACGAGGGCGAGGAAGCGACCGGCAGGCACCCGAACGGTCCTCAAACCGACGATGCGCGTCGTCCCGGTGACCCCGTAGGTCTGGATGTACGCCGCGTTGGAGTGCCACACCGTACCGGTCACCGCGTAGGCCGGGAGGACGGGGCCGAAGCCGTACACCATGAGGTCGAACGGGTTGAAGAAGTGCCGGCCGTGACCGAGCCGCGGAAAGCGCAGGAGCGTGGCGGCCGAGCTCGCCCCGGAGGTGCTGACGAGCCCGTCGAGGCTGCGGGAGAAGACGTACTGGCCCCGGGCGCGGATCGGCCCGGACACCGATCTGACGACGAACTTGGCGGCCGAGGCGACCGCTGCCGAGACCGTCGCGGTCTCCACCTCAGGCGTCCTCATATGGCGGTCGTTGGTCCACCGGTAGGTCTCGGCGCGACCCTGGACGAGCGGGAAGTAGTCGGTATCGGGGGGCGGAGCGGCCGGCTTGAGATCGGTCGCGTCCAGCGTGACCGTGGTCACCGAGCCGTCCAGGTGGTCGAAGACGGCCCTGACGGGGCCCACCCCATATGCCCACCAGGTGGTGCGGATCCCGCTGCCGTAGCTGTCTCCGGGAACGCCGGCGATCGCGACCTGGGAGCGCACCGCGGCGGCGAGCACCCCGTGCGGAAAGGCCGGGACCTTGACCACCTGGAGCCCGAGGTACTGGTTGACCGACGTCACGTTCCCGCCTCCGCCCCCCGTGGCGGACCAGATGGTGCCCCGGAGCAGCGGCTCCTCGATCACGGGATCACGGGTGCCCCAGATCACGTTGAACAGGCCCGCCCCGAGGCTGTCCGCGCAGCTGCTCGGGTTCACGCACAGCGACGGCTCGTTGAGCGGCGGGGCGCTGGCCGACCAGTCGGTGTTCTGGAGCCCGTTGGGCTGATCCTGGAAGCAGATCGTGCCCTTGTCGGGCTGGGAGATGGTGGGGCCGCCGCCCTGCAGGGCGACCTGGGTGTTGCCCGACCAGGCGAGCTGCCAGCCGCAGCCGTTGGGGGCGTTCTGGCTGGCGACGGTGACGCTCTCCACCGTGCCGGAGGTGTTGTACGCGGTGTCCGACCAGGTGTAGGTCCAGGTCGCCCCGCTCGGATGCGGGAACCAGGCGTCAGCCGACGCGGTTCCGGCCCCCACAAGCGCGCCTGCTACTGCGGCGAGCGCCGCCACCACACGCCCTCGGCGCCCCATTGCGCGCAAGCGTACCACGGGCCCCCGCGGGACCGGACGCGACGGTCGATGATCGCGCCCGGCGGGGCCTGCGGGCGATCCGCCCGCAGGCCC
>JAJZWB010000184.1 GCA_021846845.1 Actinomycetes bacterium
GTGGAATAGCATGCGCTTCTCCACGTCGTCCCCGTGGCCGGCCAGGACCCGCACGAGCATCCCGACCCCGAAGTCGAATCCCTCCAGCACGAGGAAGCCGGCCCACAGGATCCCGATCAGGATGAACCACAGCGCCTGCAGGAAGTTGGGGTCAGAGCGCATCGCGGTCCGCCGCTCAGTAGGCGAGCGCCAGGTCGGGTCGCGCCGGCGCCGCTCCCGGCGCGGCGCCCTCCTGGTCGCCCGACGGGTCGGGCTCGGGTCCGTGGCGGACCTCCCTGACCATCAGCCAGCCGCCGAGCGCGATCAGGACGCCGTAGATCACGATGTAGCCGGCGAGCGTGATCACGACGCTCGCGGTCGAGACGTTGGGGGAGTTGGCGACCGCGGTCCTGAGCAGGCCGAACACGACCCATGGCTGGCGCCCGACCTCGGTGAAGATCCAGCCGGTCCAGTTGGCGAGGATCGGCAGGAGGATCCCGGCGATCGCCAGGCGCAGGAACCACCTGCTGCGCTCGAGCCGCCCTCGGCGGGAGAGCACCAGCCCGGCGATCGCCAGCAGCATCATCAGCATCCCCGCGCCGACCATCAGGCGGAAGGTCCAGTACTCGACGCCCACGATCGGCACGTAGTCGCCCGGTCCGTAGCGGCGCTGCTCCGCGCGATTGATGTTGTTGACGCCCTCGACCCTGCCGTTCCAGGAGAGCGTCGCGATCAGCGAGAGGCCGTGCGGGATGTTGATGAGCTTGTCCAGCGTCGACGGATGGCGGGTGAAGGCGCCGATCGCCAGAACCGAGAACGGGGCCCCGTTCTGGGTGTTGTAGAGCGCCTCGGCGGCGGCCATCTTCATCGGCTGCTGGGTCTCCATCAGCCTCCCCTGGCCATCGCCGGCCACCATCGTCGCCACGACCGCCACCAGCGTGATCGGCAGCGCCATCCTCAGCGACCGGGTCACGACCTCCGTCCTTCGCCCGCGCAGCAGCAGGAAGGCCGAGACCCCGATGATCAGCATCCCCGCCGTGGTGAACGCGCCCAGGATCGTGTGCGGGAACGCCAGCAGCACCGTCGAGTTGGTCAGGACCGCGAAGATGTCCGTCAGCTGCGCTCGGTGGGTGGCGTGGTCGATCGTGTAGCCGACCGGGTGCTGCATCCAGGAGTTCGCGGCGAGGATGAAGTAGGCCGAGAGGATCGTGCCGATCGCGGTCAGCCAGATCGTCGCGAGGTGCAGCCGGGGAGAGAGCCGGCCCCACCCGAAGATCCACAGGCCGATGAACGTGGACTCCAGGAAGAACGCGATCAGCGCCTCCATCGCCAGCGGGGCGCCGAACACATCGCCGACGTACCTGGAGTACTCGGACCAGTTCATTCCGAACTGGAACTCCTGCACGATCCCGGTTACGACCCCGATCGCCATCGAGATCAGCAGGAACCTGCCCCAGAAGCGGGTCATCCGCAGGTACGCCTCGTCGCCGCTGCGGTGATAACGCGTCTGGCAGAGCGCCACGAACACCGCCAGCCCGATCGACATCGGGACGAAGATGAAGTGAAACAGCGTCGTGATCGCGAACTGCCAGCGCGCCCAGTCCAGCGTGCTCATGGCGCGGAGGGTCGCAGCGCGCCACCGCGCCCGAATCCGGGCCGGCCAACAGCGGGCCTGCGGGGAAATACCCGGCGGCCTCGGCGATCGGGCGCCTGGAAGGCCACGAGCGGACCGGCCGGTCCCGGTCCCATGCGGGACGCCACGAGGCTCATCGGGCCCGCCGGCGCGCGTCGGCGGGGAACTCGTGCGCCTCGCGGGTGGCCATCTCCTCGTAGGTCTGCCATCGACGGCGCACCGTCTGCTCGGCATGCTCCAGCAGTCGCTCGGCCTCCTGCGGGTCCCTGGCCGACAGCGCGCGGAAGCGCAGCTCGCCGCGGCGGTAGGTGCCGAGCGAGATCCGCGGCCGCGGCGAGTCCAGCAGGAACGGGTTGCGGCCCGCGGCCCGGGCGACCGGGTCGTAGCGGATCAGCGGCCAGTGCCCGGAGGCGACCGCGCGGTACTGCTGCTGCAGACCGTCGCGCATCTCGTAGCCGTGGGCGATGCAGTGGCTGTAGGCGATCACCAGCGACGGACCGTCGTACGCCTCCGCCTCGCGCAGCGCGGTCAGCGTCTGCTGCGGGTCGGCGCCCATGGCGACGCGGGCGACGTAGACGTTCGCGAGCGCGATCGCCTGCAGGGCCAGGTCCTTGGTCGGCATCGTCTTGCCCGCCGCGGCGAACTTCGCCACCGCCCCCAGCGGCGTGGCCTTCGACATCTGGCCGCCGGTGTTCGAGTAGACCTCGGTGTCGAGCACCAGCACGTTGACGTCGTGACCCGAGGCGAGCACGTGGTCCAGTCCGCCCGAGCCGATGTCGTAGGCCCAGCCGTCGCCGCCTACGATCCACACGCTGCGCCTGATCAGATGGTCGAGCACGCTGCGGAGGTCGTCGGCCGCCTCGCCCGCGATCGAGACCAGACGCCGCCGGAGCTCCGCGATGCGCTCGCGCTGCTCGCGCAGCTCCGACTCTCGGCTCTGCGGGGCGGACAGGATCTCGTCCACCAGCTCGGCGCCGATCGCGTCGCGCAGCTGCGACAGGCGGTCGCGCGCCAGCTCGGCGTGACGGTCGGCGGCGAGTCGCAGCCCGAGGCCGAACTCCGCGTTGTCCTCGAACAGCGAGTTGGACCAGGCGGGCCCGCGACCCTCGCGGTCGACCGTCCAGGGCGTGGTCGGTAGATTGCCGCCGTAGATCGACGAGCAGCCGGTGGCGTTGGCGATCACTGCGCGGTCGCCGAACAGCTGCGAGACCAGCTTCAGGTAGGGGGTCTCGCCGCAGCCCGCGCAGGCGCCGGAGAACTCGAACAGCGGCTCCAGGAACTGCGTGCCACGCACGGTGCCGAAGTCCACGCGCGCCCGGTCGGCGATCGGCAGCCGCTCGAAGAACGCGATGCTCTCGCGCTCCGCGTCCAGCGGCGGCTCGCGCGCCTCCAGGTTGATCGCCCGCCGCGCCGGATCGGTCGGCGCCCGCACCGGGCACGCGCGCACGCACAGCTCGCAGCCCGTGCAGTCCTCGACGTACACCTGGAGCGTGTAGCGCCGGTCCGGCAGCCCGGGTGCGTTGAGCGGCGCCGAGCGAAACCCGTCGGGGGCGCCGTGCAGCCGGGCGCCCTCGTAGTAGCGTGAGCGGATCACGCTGTGCGGGCAGACGAAGCTGCAGTTGCCGCACTGGATGCACAGCTCCGGGTCCCAGACGGCGACCAGATCGGAGACGTTGCGCTTCTCGTAGGCGCTCGTGCCGCTCGGATAGCTGCCGTCGGCGGGCAGCGCGCTGACCGGCAGGCGATCGCCGTGCCCGGCCATCATCGCGGCCGTCACCCGGCGCACGAACTCCGGAGCGGTTTCGGGGACGGTCGGGCGCGGCTCGCGCGTGGAGGTGACGAGGTCCGGCAGGGCCACCAGGTGAAGCTCGGCCAGCGCGCGATCCACGGCCGCATGGTTGCGCCGCACCACCTCCGCGCCACGGCGTCCGTAGGTCCGCTCGATGCTCGCCTTGACGCGCGTGACCGCCTCGGTCGGCTCGAGCGCGCCGGAGATCGCGAGAAAGCACGTCTGCAGCACGGTGTTGGTGCGTCCGGGAAGCCCGGCCTCGCGGGCGATCCGGCTCGCGTCGATCACATGGAGCGAGATCCGCTTGGCCAGCAGCCGCTCCTGGACCGGGCGCGAGAGCGCGTCCCACACGCGGTCGGGCGGGTGGGGGCAGTTGAGCAGCAGCGCCGCGCCCGGAGCGGCGCGCGCGAGCACCTCGTCGCGCTCCAGCAGCGTGAAATGGTGGCAGCCGACGAAGCTCGCCCGCGCGATTAGGTACGGCGCGCTGATCGGCTCCGGCCCGAAGCGCAGGTGAGACACGGTCTGCGAGCCGGACTTCCTGGAGTCGTAGACGAAGTAGCCCTGCGCATGTAGGCCCGCCTCGGCTCCGAGGATCCTGATCGTGTCCTTGCCGGCCCCGACCGTCCCGTCCGAGCCGAGCCCGAAGAAGACCGCCCGAGTCGTGGACGGCGGCTCGATGTCCAGCTCCTCGTCGTAGTCCAGGCTCGTGTGGGACACGTCGTCGTCGATCCCGATCGTGAACCGGCGGCGGGGGCGGTCGCGCGCGAGCTCCGCGAGCACCCCGGCGATCATGCCCGGCGTGAGCTCCTTGGACGACAGGCCGTAGCGGCCGCCGATCACCCCGGGAAGCACGTCGCGCCCGCGGTCGGCGCGGTCCTCGCAGAGCGCCGCCAGGACGTCAAGGAACAGCGGCTCGCCGAGCGCGCCGGGCTCCTTGGTGCGATCCAGCACCGCCACGGATCGCACCGTTGGCGGCAGCGCTCGCACCAGCGCCCGCGCCGGGAACGGCCTGTAGAGCCTCACCTGCGCGACCCCGACCCGCTCGCCTCGCTGGCACAGGAGGGCGACGGTCTCGCGCGCGGTCTCCCCGCCGGAGCCCATCATCACGATCACGCGCTCTGCCTCCTGGTGGCCGCTGTAGTCGACCAGCCCGTAGCGGCGTCCGGTGCGCGCACCCAGCTGGTCCATCACCGCCTGCACGACGTCCGGCACGCGCTCGTGGAACGGGTTGGCGGCCTCCCGGGCCTGGAAGAAGACGTCCGGGTTCTGCGCCGTGCCGCGGACCATGGGTCGCTCCGGCGACAGCGCCCGCGCGCGGTGGGCGCGCACCAGCTCATCCGGGACCAGCGCTCGCAGGTCGTCATCCGCGAGCGGCGCGATCGTGTCGAGCTCGTGAGAGGTGCGGAACCCGTCGAAGAAGTGCAGGAACGGCACCCGCGTGCGCAGCGTCGCGGCGTGTGCCACGAGCGCGAGGTCGTGCG
>JAJZWB010000054.1 GCA_021846845.1 Actinomycetes bacterium
GCAAGTCGTCCGGAGAAACCTTGAGAAGATCGTGCTCATCGCTGCCTCCAATCAATTCGACGACACCCCAAGTGACCCGGACGTCCTCGGGAAGGGTTCACGGTGCAGCGGGCCCGTTCCACGGCTTGTTCGCCCCCGAGGGCCCGTCGCCGTCAGGGGGTCGGTCTCCGCCGAGGCGCTGCTCTGGACCGAGGCGCTGCTCTGGACCGAGGCGCCGCTCTCCGCCCCGCGGGTTGGAACCGTCCGCCGGATGAAGACGGTCTGATCGGCAGATGCGCGGAAGCGTCCTGATCATGGCCAAGGCGCCGCAGCCGGGCCGGGTGAAGACCCGGTTGGCGCCTCTGCTTGGCGCCAGCGGCTGCGCGCGCCTGCAGGCGGAGCTCATACGGCATACGGCCGCATGGGCCCGGGACGCGGCGCCGCGGGTGTGGCTTGCGTACGCGCCCCGGGATGCGCGCGGGCGGATCGGTCGGCTGGCGGGGCCCGGTGTGGGTCTGCTGCCACAGGCCGGCCCCGACCTCGGCGCCCGCCTGGCCGCGGCCACCGCGCAGGTCCTCGCGCGTGGTGAGGCGCCCGTGTTCGCGATCGGCACCGACGCGCCGCTGCTCGGGCCCGCCGACGTCGCCGCGGCTCGCGATGCGCTAGCCGCCGGCCACGAGGTCGCGCTCGTGCCGGCGCTCGATGGCGGCTACGCGATGATCGCCCTCACGCGGGCATTGCCGGAGGCCTTCGCGATTCCCGTCCCGGCATGGGGCGGTCCGGAGGTGCTGGAGCTGACGCTGGCGGCGCTGCGCGGCCGCGGGCTGCGGATCGCGCTGCTCGATCCGGTCGGCGATCTCGACACCCCCGACGACGCGCTCGCCCTGCGGGCGCACCCCGGCTGCCCGCCGCGGATCCGCGCCGCCCTGCGCCCCGAGGCGCGGTCCCGCGCCGCCCGCCCGGGGGTCGGTTCCGAGGCGCGGACCCGTCCCGACGGCGCGGTCCCGCGCCACGGCGTCTCATGAGATCCGGCGACCGCGTCTCGATCGTGGTCCCGTTCCTGGACGAGGCCGCCACCCTGCCCGGGCTGCTGCGCCATCTGGAGACGCTGCCCGGCTCCCCGGAGGTCATCGCGGTCGACGGCGGGTCCGTCGACCGTGGCCCCGAGATCGTGGCCGCGCACCCCAGCGCTCCGCGGCTGCTGGCAGCGGGTCGCGGGCGCGCGCGCCAGATGAACGAGGGCGCGCGCGTCGCCGGCGGCGGCGTGCTGCTGTTCCTGCACGCCGACACACGCCTGCCGCCGGGCGCCGTCGCCGGGATCAGGGCCGCGCTGGGCGATCGCGACGTCGTCGGCGGCAACTTCGCCCTTCGCTTCGACGGCGGCGACCGCTTCTCCCGGCTGCTCGGCGCCTGGTACGCGGTTCAGCGGCGGCTCGGGGTCTACTACGGCGACTCCGCGATCTGGCTGCGGACCGACGTGTTCGAGCGCCTCGGCGGGTACCGTGAGCTGCCGATCATGGAGGACTACGACCTCGTCCGCCGCCTGCGGCGCGCGGGGCGGACCGTCTGCCTGCCGGGACCGGCCGTCACCTCCGCGCGGCGCTGGCAGCGGCGCGGCATCGTTCGCACCGTTGCCGCCTGGGCGCTGATCCGCTGGCTGTACCTCGTCGGCGTTTCCCCGGACCGGCTCGCGCGCCTGTACCCGCGCATCCGCTGACCGCGATGGACGGCACCGAGCGCCCGACATCCCACCGGCGAGCCGGCCTCGCGTCCGAGGGCGAACCCGCACGACGCAGGCGCGCGACCGCCGACGGCGCGCAGCTCGCATGACCGATCGCCCCCTGCTGGACGCGTGCGACCCGGCTGGGATCGAGCGCTACCTGGCCGCCGGGGGCTGGCTGGCCGCGGGCGAGCGCGTGCTTGAGGTCGCTCGGGCCGGCGAGGGGAACATGAACCTCACGCTGCGGGTTGCAACCACCGCTCGCAGCGTGATCGTCAAGCAGGGGCGGCCGTGGGTGGAGCGTCACCCGGCGATCCCGGCGCCCGGGGAGCGCACCCTGGTCGAGGCGCGGTGGTACGAGCTGGCCGGCGAGGTCCCGTCGCTGGCCGAGCGGATGCCGACGGTCCTCGGCGTCGATCGTCAAGCGCGAGTGCTCCTGCTCGGCGATCTCGGTGACGCCCCGGACTGCCTGCACCTCTACGGCGGCGGCCGACTGGCGGTCGGCCAGCTCGATGCGCTGGTCGACTGGCTGCTGGATCTCCACGGCGAGTTCAGCGGCGACGCGCGGGCGGCGACGCTCGACAACCGCGCGATGCGCGAGCTCAACCACGAGCACATCTTCGAGATACCGCTGAGCGCGTCCGGCGGGCCCGATCTGGACGAGATCACCCCGGGCCTGCGTGAGGTCGCCGCCGGCATGCGCCGGGACCGCGCGCTCCTTTGCGCCGTGCGTGATCTCGGCCGCGTCTACCTGGGCGACGGCAGCACGCTGCTGCACGGCGACTACTACCCCGGCTCCTGGCTGCAGGCGCCCCGGCCGTGGGTGATCGACCCGGAGTTCGGCTTCTACGGGCCGCCGGAGTTCGATCTCGGCGTGATGCTCGCGCACCTGGGGCTCGCCGGACAGCCGCCGGAGCTCGCCGAGCGAGCGCTCGCGCGCTACCGATCCGGCGCCGCGATCGATCCGGGGCTCGTGCGGGCGTTCGCCGGCATCGAGGTGATCCGCCGCCTGCTGGGCGTCGCGCAGCTGCCGATCGCCCCTGACCTGGACGCCAAGCGCCGCCTGCTGGAAACCGGGCGCGCGGGCGTGCTCGGCCTGCGATGAGCGGTGGCGGCCTGGGCCCTGGCGCCGTGCGGGTCGACCGCGCGTGACGGGCGCCTCCAACGCGGAGCGCCTCCGCCCATTGGAATGCGGCTGCCAGGCTCCGCCTCCGGATCCGGGCGCACCACCAACGGCGTATCTAATATCTCGAACGTGGACGACAACGGGGTCACCGGCGACGACGCCCTGGCCGGCGGGCTCGCGCTGGAGCACAAGCCGGAGAGTCTCACCGAGCTGGTTTACGAGCGGATTCGGGACGCGATCATCAACCGCGTCGTCGAACCCGGCTCAAGGGTGACCGAGGCCGGCCTGGCGCAGCAGCTGAACGTCAGCAAGACCCCGGTTCGCGAGGCGCTGCTCAAGCTCCGCCAGATCGGGCTCGTCGAGCCCGCGGGCCGGCGCGGGGGCCGGGTGACGCTTCCGTCGCGAAGCGCCATCCAGTATGCGTACGAGGCGCGGCAGGCGCTGGAGTCGTTCGCCGCCGAGATCGTCGCCGAGCGGGGAAGCGAGTCCGACATCGGGCTGCTCTCCGAGGCGGCGCGGCGCTGCCTGAACGCCGCCGAGGCCGGGGACCTGGAGGGCTTCCGCCGTTGGGACATGGCGTTTCACGAGAAGATCAGCGAGGCGACGCTGAATCCGCGGCTGCGCGAGCTGGTCAACGACTCGTTCGCGCTGGTCATGGCGCTGCGCCGCCGGGACGTGCCCCAGGCCGAGGGCTCGGTCGCCTGCGCCCGCGCGCACGTCCGGATCGCCGAGGCGATCCGGCGTCGCGACCCGGACGCCGCCAGGCGCGCGATGCGCGACCACGTGCGCCAGGTCGAGGGCTACGTGCTCGCGAGCCTGGCCGAGGAGACGCTGGAGCCCGCGGCCGGGCAGTCACCCGTGGCGGCCCGCCCGTCGAGTCAGCTCTGAGTCTCCGCCCGCCCGGGCTGACCGACCTCCACCGGACAGCCGGACCGCAGCGAGCGCTCGCAGGCGAGCGCGACGGCCAGAGTCGCGGCCGCGTCCCTGGGAGCGCACAGGCGCCGAGGGTGGTCGGGGCTGTGCAGGCTCTCCAGGAACAGATCCATCGCCGCGATCGCCGGAGGTCGATCCTCACGCTGCTGGATCCGGTGTCCTCGTGAGACGCCGCTCAGCGTGAACTGCGGATCCAGCGTGAGCGTCAGCAGCGCCTCGCTGGCCGCGATCGTCATGTCGTACATCCCCGGGATCTCGCTGCGCAGCCAGGCGATGTGGATCGCCCCCCGCGCCCCGCCGTCGTAAGCGAGCTCCACCGATATGACGTCCTCGATGTCCCCGTCGGGGCGCTCGCGATCGGCCAGTGGCACCCATCCTGGGTGGGCGCTGACCGTCGAGGCCCTCCCGGCGATCATCCGCTGCAGATCCAGGTGATGGCTGGCCCGCTCCAGGAGCTGTCCGCCGCTCTGCGCGCGGTGAAGCAGCCACGGCCGGCTCGTGGTCGGCCCGATGCTTCGCCCGACCAGCAGACCCAGGCGCTGTCCCGAGAGCTCGCCTCGGATGCGCGCCGCCGCCGCCAGCGCGTGCCATTGGTAGCCGATCGCGCATCGCACGCCGGTGCGCTCGGCCGCGGCCACGATCGCATCGGCGTCCTCCTGGGTGCGCGCGATCGGCTTCTCCAGGTACACCGGGATCCCGCGCTCCAGCGCGGCCACTGTCGGCTCGCGGTGGTGCTGCGGCGGCGTGCAGACGAGCACCGCGTCCAGGCGGCCCGAGCTCTGATCCAGCATCTGCGTCCAGCTGCTGTAGGCCTGCGCTCCAAGCCGGCCGGCCAGCGCCCGCGCCCGCGCCGGCTCGACGTCGGCCACGGCGCACACGACCGCCGCCGACGACTCCGAGATCGACCTCACGTGCGTCTGCGCGATCCAGCCCGCTCCGATCAGGCCGAGGCGCAGGCGCTCCGCGCCGCCGTCATGCGGCCGGGCCGGCACTCAGCCGGTCCCGGGGGGCTGGCGCCGCTGCTCGGGCTGGCTGGCCTGCCAAGCCCGCAGGAAGCGCGGTGGAGGTCCCTCGGCGACCCGCCGACCGCGGTCCACGACGAGCTCGCCGGCGCGAACGACCTGCCGCACGCGTCCGTGAACCGGCAGGCCGAGATAGGGGCTGTCGGGCAGCCCGTCGTGCAGGTGCCCGGGTTCGACGATCCACTCCTCGGCCGGGTCCCAGACGACCAGGTCGGCGTCGGCGCCGGGCGTGATCGCCCCCTTGCGGGGATAGAGCCCGAAGATCCGGGCGGGCCCGGAGGACAGCAGCTCTGCCAGCCGTTGGATCGGGACGCCCCGGCGCTGTCCCTCGGAGAGCACGAGCGGGACGCGCAGCTCCACGCCGGCGATGCCGTAGGGCTGCTCCGCGAAGCTGCGCGGCGGTCCGTCGACGGGATGGGTGCGACCCTGCGCGTGGTCGGAGCCGATCGATTGGATCTCGCCCCGGGCGATAGCGGCCCACAGCCGGTCGCGGTCGCTCGGGGCCCGCAACGGCGGAACGACCAGGAAGCGCTCCGCTCCGGGCCGGCGGTAGCGCTCCTCGGCGAATACCAGGTGGTGGGTGCACGCCTCCCCCCACGCGAGCTGCCCCATCGCTCGCGCGCCGGCCAGCTCGTCGACCGCCCCGGCGCAGCTCTGGTGCACCAGGTAGACGGGCGCGTCGGCCATCCTGGCCACCGCGAGCGTCCTCGCGACCGCCTCGTGCTCCGTCGCCGCGGGCCGCGCCTCGCAGAACCAGTGCGTTTCCACGCATCCGCGCTCGATCAGCTCCGCGACCCGGGCGGCGATCACTCCGCCGCTCTCGCAGTGAACCAGCGTGATCAGCCGGGTCGCGGCGCAGCTGCGAAGCGTCTCGTAGAGGACCCGATCGGAGGCCATCATCCCGAGCTCGGGGAACGCCAGGAACAGCTTCACGCCCGCGGCTCCGAGCGACGCGAGCTGCTCGATCGCCCCAGGCTCGATCCGCTCGGGCTCCCAGACGCTCGCGTGCAGCGCGATGTCGATCTCGGCCTGTGGGACCAGCTCGTCGCGCGTGCGCGCCACCGCGTCGGCGAGCCCCTCGCCCGGCCTCGGGGAGGTGAAGGAGAGCGCCGTGGTGGTGCCGCCGTGCAGCGCGGCGCGGGTGGCCGGCCCGACGTCCGACATCAGATGCGTGTGCGGGTCAACCCCGCCTGGAAGGACATAGCAGCCGCGCGCGTCGATCGTCCGCTGCAGCGAGCGCCGGCCCGGGGCGCCGGATGACGGAGGCGGGGACGTGGGACGGGCGCCGAGCGCCTCGATCCGTCCCCCGCTGATCGCTACGTCGAGGCATGACGGGCCGCTCGGGGTGACGACGATCCCGCCCGTGACCACAAGATCAGCCATATGAGATACGATATCTCAGGTGAGGAGGAGAACCGTCGTGGTGACGGGTGGGGCGTCCGGCATCGGACGCGCGATCGCGCAGCGGTTCGGTTCGCTGGGCGAGACCGTCGTCGTAGCGGACCTGGAGCGGACCGGGCGCGATGGCGAGGCCACCGACGAGCTGATCTCCCGTGGAGGCGGTCGGGCCGAGTTCGTGCGGGCCGACGTGGCTAGCCCTGCCGAGGTCCAGGAGCTGATCGACGGGGTGCGCGAGCGCTTCGGGCGCCTGGACGTGATGGTCAACAACGCCGGGATCGCCGGCCGCCACAACAAGCAGCTGATCGAGACCACCGATGAGGACTGGGACGCGATCATGGCGGTCAACCTGCGCGGCGTGTTCCTGTGCTGCCGGGCGTCCGTGCGCGCGATGCTCGGGCAGGATCCGATCGACGACGTCCGCGGGCACGTCATCAACATCTCCTCCCAGCACGGCATGGTCGGTCCGCCGGCCTCCCCGGCCTATGCGGCCAGCAAGGGCGGCGTGGTCAACCTCACGCGCCAGCTGGCCGTCGACTACGCCTCCCGCGGGATCATGGTCAACGCCGTCGCGCCGGGCAAGATCCTGACCGGGTCGGTCGAGCAGCAGGACCCCGAGGCGCTCGCCTACTCGCATGCTCGCACTCCCTTCGCCCGTCTCGGGCGGCCGGACGACGTCGCCGGAGCCGTCGTCTTCCTGGCCTCTCCGGATGCCCGTTTCGTTTCCGGCACGAACCTCCTGGTGGATGGGGGGTGGATGGCGTATTGAACACCTACCGAGTGAGGAAAGGAGGCGGGGACCGGCCGGATCCGAGCCGCGACCCCGAGTCATGATGCCTGCAAAGCGCAATCGCCTGGACCAGCTTCGCGCCGACCGCTCAGAGGTCGAGAACCACTACATCGACGAGCTCGCCGCGGGGCGGATCGGCCGGCGTGACTTCCTTCGCCGCGGGGCCGTCGTGGGCATGTCATCGGCTCTGATGGGGATGATCCTGGAGGCATGCGGCAGCAGCTCCAGCTCGGCGTCCAGCTCGGCCTCCAGCGCGTCCTCGATCTCCGCCTCCGCCGGTGGTCCGAAGGTCGGCGGAACGCTCCGCCTGGCCCTGCTCGCCCCTGGCGCGCAGATCAACCCGCTGACCACGAACGACACCGGCAACGTGATGCTGATGCAGACCGGGGAATACCTGATCTTCGACAGCAACCTCCAGCTGCGACTGGTTCCCGCGCTCGCCACCAGCTGGAGTCACAACGGCGACGGAACCGTCTGGACGTTCAAGCTCCGCCAGGGCGTGAAGTTCCACGACGGGTCCCCGATGACCGCCGACGACGTCGTGTACACGTTCCAGCAGAACTCGGATCCCCACAACGCCGCCAACGCGCTCTCGGCGTTCCAGGGCGTGCTGACCCCCTCCGGGGTGGTCAAGCGCGACACGTACACCGTCGAGTTCCATCTGGAGGCCGCGAACGGGAACTTCCCCTACCTGGTGTCCTCGGACAACTACAACACGATCATCGTTCCAAAGGGCACGGACTTCAGCAAGTGGCAGTCGACGTTCATGGGAACCGGCGGCTTCAAGCTGCAGAGCTACACCCAGAATCAGGGCGCCTCCTTCGTGCGCAATCCCGACTGGTGGGGCGGGAGGACCTACCTTGACGCGACGCGGTTCGTGTTCTACGGCGGCCCCTCGCCCCAGGTGCTGGCGCTGCAGGGCGGCCAGGTGGACGTGATCGTGCAGTTCGCCGCGGCCGGCGGCGAGGCCCTGCTGAACAACTCCAGCTACAACATCGTCCACTACGAGGCTTCGGTTCACAGGGAGCTCTCGCTGCGCAACGACCTGCCGCCGTTCAACGACGCGCGCGTGCGCCGTGCGGTGGCGCTGTCGCTGAATCGCCCCGCGATGGTGAACGCTCTGCTGAGGGGCTACGGCCAGGTCGGCAACGACAATCCGTTCGCCCCGCAGTTCGTGTCACGGGACCCGAGCGTGCCCCAGCGCGTGCAGGACATCCGCCAGGCCAGGCAGCTGCTCACGGCGGCCGGGCACGCGAACGGCGTCAGCGCGCCGCTGTACACCGAGATCAACCAGGAGATGCCGTTGCTGGCGCAGGCGATCAAGGGGTACGCGGCGGACGCGGGGATCAACTTCAACCTCCACGTCGAGACCCAGGACGCGTACTTCGGCAAGTCGACGTTCGGCAACTCCGACTGGCTCGACGGCGAGGCCAGCCTCGTCGACTATGGAAGTCGCGGCGTGCCCAACGTCTTCCTGGAGGCGCCGCTGACGTCCAGCGGACCCTGGAACGCGGCCAGGTTCAGGAACCCGACCTACGATCGCCTCGTGCGCGACTACATCGCGGCGGTCGACCTGCAGAGCCAGCGCCGGGTCGCTGGTCAGATCGAGAGGCTGCTGCTGGAGGAGACTCCGATCGTGATTCCGTACTGGCTCAACGGCCTGACCGCCACAGCTGCCAACGTGCACGGCGTGAACCCGACGGCGCTGCCGCAGATAGACGTGACCAGGGCGTACATAGGCTGAGCATGGTGGGCGAGTGCCGCCAGACGGGTCTCCTTCGCGGGCCATGAGCGGATCCGGTCCCCGGCGCCGCGCCAGCGCGGAGATCCCCGACCTCGTCCGCTCACGGGACCTCGTCGGCTATGGGCGCGATGCCCCGGACGTCAGCTGGCCCGGGGGCGCGCGCGTCGCCGTGAACCTGGTGCTCGTCTACGAGGAGGGCTCGGAGTACTCGGTGCTCTGGGGTGACGACCGCAACGACGGATGGGGGGAGTACGCAGACCCCGGCGTCGGGCCGCCCCAGCGCGACCGTGGCACCGAGTCCCATTACGAGTACGGCAGTCGCGCCGGCGTGTGGCGGCTGGCGCGGATCTTCGACGAGTTCGAGCTTCCGGTGACGGTCTCGGCCGCGGCGGTCGCGCTTGAGCTCAACCCGGGCGTGCCGGCATGGATCCGCGAGCGCGGCCACGACCTGCTCGGCCACGGCTGGCGCTGGATCGAGCCGTGGACGCTGTCGCGTGAGGAGGAGGCCGAGCATCTGCGGCTCGCCGTCGAGACGTTCGAGCGCGTGCTCGGCGAGCGGCCGGTCGGCTGGAACTCACGCAGCTGGCCGAGCGAGAACACGCGGGAACTGCTCGTCGAGGAGGGGGGCTTCATCTACGACTCGGAGGGATGCGGCGACGACCTGCCCTACTACGAGGTCTGCCTCGGACGGCCGTTCCTGGTCGTCCCGTACTCCAAGACCCACAACGATGCGCGTTACCTGGTCAACCCGGGCTTCTCCAGCCCGCGTGACTTCCTCGACACGCTGACCATGGGTCTCGACGAGCTGGTGGCTGAGGCGCCCCTGCGTCCCTCGATGATGACCGTGGCCGTCCACGCGCGCTGGTCCGGGCAGCCCGCGCGCGCGAGGGCGATCCGCCTGTTCCTGGAGCACGCGCGCTCGCGTCCCGAGGTTTGCTTCATGCGCCGGGCCGACATCGCTCGCTGGTGGCTTGCCCGGTGCCCCCCGAGGCAGCGCGCGTGAACCCGCGGATGTCCCTCTTCAGCGCCTCCCTGCCGGGGTGGGGCGCCGGTGACGTCATCGAGGTCGCCGCTCTGCTGGGGTTCTCGGGGATCGAATGGGGTGTCGGGTCCGGTGAGGCGATCACCGACCGCCGGTCCGCGACCGAGGCCCGGGACCTGTGCCGAGAGCGGGGACTCGGCTGCAGCGGGCTGGCGCTCCAGGACAAGGGCGTGAACCTGTCGACGCCCGGTCTCGCCGCGGCGGCCGTCGAGCTGGCCAGGGCGCTGGGAGCGCCGCATTTCCGGGTCCGGGCGCCGGGCTACCGGCAGGGGGAGTCGCTTGAGGCTCAGCGGCGGGCGGCGCGGGAGGGTCTCGCGGCGCTCGTGACGTCCTCTGCGCCGCACGGCCTGGCCGTGCTCGTGGAGACGTCTCCGGACAGCCTGGCGCCGACGCCGGACGCGGCCCTCGCCCTGGTCCAGGGGCATTCCCCTGCGGAGGCGGGGGTCCTCTACGACCCGGGGAACATGATCATCGAGGGGCACGTGGAGCCCCGTCTGGCGATCGCCGGCATGATCCGCTACCTGGTTCACGTCCACGTCAAGAACGTCGCATGGCACGTGCGGGACGGGGCGTGGCACTGGGACTACGCGGGCCTCGCCGCGGGCCTGGCCGACTGGGCCGCGATCATGCCGGCGCTTGCGGCGGCGGGCTACGCCGGGCGCTTCTCCATCGATCACCTGCCCGGCCGCGCGACCAGGGGCCTCCTGCGGGACGAGGCCGAGGCGCTGAGCGCGCTGATCGATCGGGCCTTCGCCGCGAGGGATGCGAAGCGTCCCCAGGGGCCTTCGGACGCCGGGGGCGCGCGTTGACCGGGGTAGCGGACGACGGGGGCGCGCGGTGACCAGGGTCGCGTTCGTAGCTCACTGCATCCTGAACCAGAACGCGCGGGTTGCCGGCGGCGCCTACTGCGCGGGGATCCACGCGCCATTCGTCGAGGAGCTGCGCGGGAGGGGCTGGGAGCTGGCTCAGATGCCGTGTCCCGAGCTCGGCTTCGCGGGGCTGAATCGCTTCTGGGCGGTGCGGGAGCAGTACGACACGCTCGCCTTCCGCCGCCACTGCCGGCGGATCGTGGACGCGGTCGCGGGCGCGATCGCGGCGCATCTGCAGCGCGGCGACGAGGTTGTCATCCTGGGCGTCGACGGAAGTCCCACCATGGGCGTCCATCTGACCGCCTCCGAGGCCGATCTCGGCGGTCGCCCCGAGTGGCCCGACAGCGCCGAGGAGCTCAGCGAGGGCCCCGGGATCCTGATCGAGGAGCTGCTGGCGGAGCTCCGGTCGCGGGGGATCGAGGCGCCGCGGGCGATCGGCATCCGGCACGCGGGCTCAGGCCCGGTGCCCGACCGTGAGCGGGCGAAGCTGGCGTCGTTCCTGGACGGCTAGATGGACCCGGATGCAAGAGGCCGCGCCGTCGCGCTCGTGGCCGCGGAGGCCCGGGAGAGCGAGTCGCTGGACGTGCTGGCGGTGCTGGAGCGCTGCGGCTGGGGCGCGATGCTCCTCCCGCCGTCCTGGTACCCCGCTGAGACGGCGCGGGCGCTGCTGGATCAGGCTGCCGAGCACGTGCACGAGTTCGCGCGGCACGGCTACAGGCTGGCGCTGATCGGGGCTCGCCTGGGGCTGCGAGAGGCCCTGGAGCGTGTCGGGCTAGAGCTGCCACCGGCGATCGATCCCGTCTCGGAGGCGGAGCTGTCGGCGTACCTCACGATGCTGTGAGCAGGCGCGCGCGGTCAGGCGCCGGGATCGGGGAGGGTGCCCTCCGTCGTGGTCCGGAGCAGGACCTTGCCCAGCTTCCCGGGCGCGCGAACGTGGTCGAACGCGGACGTGGCCTGTGAGAGATCGAACACCCGGTCCACGATCGGGGCGACGCGCCGTTCGGCCAGCAGCGGCACCACGCGTCGTGCGAACCGCTGCACCAGCAGCGCCTTCTGCTCCGGGGGGCGCCGCCTGAGCGTGGTTCCGACGATCCGCGCGCGTCGACCCATCAGCTCGCGCAGCGGCAGCGTCACCTCGTCCCCGGGCTTCGCGGCGACCACGACCAGCGTTCCCGTGGACGCGAGCGAGCCCAGGTTCTCGGTCATGTGGACGCCGCCGACGAGCTCCAGGATCGCCTGGGCGCCGCCTAGGGAGCGCACGAGCTCGAACGCCTCTGGCGCCGGCAGGGCGGTCGCCCCGAGGGCCGCGATCGCCTCGCGGCGCCCTGCCGCCCGCACGCTGGCGACGACGCGTGCCCCGAGCGCGACGCCGAGCTGGACGGCCGCGGTTCCGACGCCGCCGTTGGCGCCGTTGACCAGGAGCGTGTCGCCGGCTCCCAGGCCGGCCTGGGAGAGCGCGTCGAACGCGGTGATGAACGCCTCGGGAACGCTCGCCGCGGCCTCGTCGTCGAGCGCGTCGGGGATGCGCGCGAGCTCGCGCTCGTGCGCCACCACGCGATCGGCCAGCCCGCCTCCGCCGACGAGTCCGAACACGCGGTCGGAGACCTCGAAGCACGTCACCGAGTCTCCGCACGCGATCACCGTGCCCGCCACCTCGAGCCCCGGGATGTCGGGCGGCGACCCGGGCGGCGGCGGATGCATGCCCTCTCGCTGGAGGACGTCGGCTGGATTGACCGCCGCGTACTCGGTGGCGATCAGCACCTCGAACCTGCCGGGCACGGGATCGGCGCGGGTCTGGATCGAGACGACGCCGTTGTCGCCGACCCCGTCGAAGCTCACGCACCTCATGCGCGCTCCCGCGGCCCCGCGCCGTTGTATGCCTTCGGCATACCGCATATCATATGCCAAACCGCCGGTTGGCGGGGCGCGGATCAGGGCACGCTGTCGGCGGCGCGGCCAGCTGCGGTGGCGAGGACCGCGTCGACGATCGCGCCGTAGCCGGTGCAGCGGCAGAGGTTGCCCGCGAGCGCGATCCTCACCTCCTCCTCGCTCGGGTCCTGGGTCCGCCGCAGCAGCGCGGTCGCCGAGATCAGCATCCCGGGCGTGCAGAACCCGCACTGGACCGCGCCATGCTCCAGGAACGAGCTCTGCAGGTCGCTCAGCTCGCCGGGTGCGGCGAGACCCTCGACCGTGGTGATCTCACGATCCTGCGCCTGCAGCGCGAGGTATGAGCAGGAGTTCACCGGCTCGCCGTCGAGCAGCATCATGCAGGCGCCGCACTCGGAGTCGTCGCAGCCCTCCTTGGCACCGGTGAGGCCGACCGCGTCGCGGACGGCTCGCAGCAGGCTCCAGTGCGGCTCGATCTCGACCGGCACCGCCACCCCGTTGATCCTGAGGATCGCCTCGACCTTCATCTGACACCTCCGTGGAGCGCGGTGCTCGCGGGGACCGGGACCCACTCGCCGCGTGCGCGCGCGAGCGCCGCCTCGATCGCGCGGCGGCCGATCACGACCGCCATCGCCCTGCGGTACGAGGCCGACGCGCGCACGTCGGAGATCGGCGAAGCGGCGGCGGCGAGCGCCTGCGCCGCCCGCCGGATCGCGTCAGGCTCGCCTCCGGAGCCGATCAGCGCGGCCTCGGCTTCGCCCGCCCGCCCGATCGCCGGCGAGAGCGCGGTCATCGCGATGCGGGCGTCGGTCACCTCTCCGTTCGCGAGCGTGACGACCGCGGTCGCGCCGGCGATCGCGATCTCCATCTGGCGCCGGTACTCGAGCCGCGCGTAGCAGCTGCCGGTGCCCGCGGGCGGCAGCGGCACGGACACCGCCTCCAGCAGCTCGTCGGACGCGGCGGTGGTACGGCCCGGCCCCGCGAGGAGCTCGTCGATCCCCAGCGATCGTGATCCAGCCGCCGAGCGCAGCGTGACCGAGGCCCCGAAGCAGAGCAGCGGGCCGCCGGTCTCCATCGCGGGCGAGGCGTTCATCAGGTTCCCGCCGAGCGTCCCGGTCGTGCGGGTGGCGATCGAGCCGACGATCGCGCAGGCGTCGGCGAGCGCGGTGAGCCGGTCCCGGACGGTCCCGGACTCGCTGCACCGGCGGTGCGAGACGAGCGCGCCGAGCGCCACCTCCGTGCTCGATTCGCGGATCTCCGAGAGCTCCGCGAGGCGGTGGATGGCGACCAGCCGCTCCGGCAGCGGCGCCTTGCCCTGACGGGCGCCGACGACCAGATCGGTCCCGCCCGCCACGGGCCGGGCGCCCGCGGCCAGCTGGGCGAGCGCCTGCTCGACGGTGGAGGCGGTCGCCAGCGATGCGCTCACCGTCCCGCCTCCCAGACGCGCTCGGGCGTCATCGGCAGGCGGTGCACGCGCCGGCCGGTCGCCCTCGCGATCGCGTTCGCGATCGCGCCCGGCGTCGGCACCGACGGCGGCTCGCCGACGCCCTTGGAGCCGTTCGGTCCGCCGTTGACCGCCGGAGTCTCGATCCAGGCGATCTCGATCCTCGGCGCGTCCGCCGCCGTCTGGAGCTTGTAGTCCAGCAGGTGAGGGTTGCGCTGGTGGCCGTGGCCGTCGAGCGCCATGCCCTCGGTGAGCGCCTGCCCGATCCCCATCACGACCCCTCCGTGGACCTGGCCGTTGGCGCCGATCGGGTTGATGATCGTGCCGGAGTCGTGAGCGGCGGCCACGCGCAGCACCCTGACCACGCCGGTCTCCGGGTCGACGCGGACATGGACGGCGTGCGTGATCAGCTGCGGCTCCAGGAAGGACTCCATCCCGAGCCTGCCAAGGCAGCCGCTGTCGGGGGAGCAGGCCGGCTGCTCCGGCACCGCTCCTGAGCCCTTGCCGAGGATCTCGGCGTCCGCCGCGGCGAGCTCGGAGATCGCCACCGACCTGTCGGGCGATCCCTTGACGCGGACCTCGCCGCCGGCGAGCTCCAGGTCAAGCGGGTCGATCTCCAGCTGCTCGGCCGCCAGCTCCCTGAGCCTCTGCGCCACCTCCCCGGCGGCCTCGGCGACGGCGCGGCCGTTGTTGAACGTCGTCTGCGAGCCGGATGAGCCCGAGTCGTAGGGCCCCGCGTCGGTGTCCTGGCAGAGGATCGAGAAGTCCTCCGGGCGCATTCCGAGCACCTGGGCCGCGATCAGCGGAAGTCCCATCACGGCGCCCGAGCCGTTCTCCTGGGCGCCGGTGACGATCGTTGCGGTCCCGTCGCCGTTGAGCTTCACGTACGCGCCCGACGGCATTCCGAACGAGGGCCACCAGCCGCACGCGACTCCGATCGCCTCGTTCTCCGGCAACGGTTGGCCGTAGCCGATCATCTGCGCCGCGCGCTCCAGCGTGTGCCTGATCCCGACCGGGCCGAACACCTGTCGCGTCGGGCTCTCCGAGCCCTCCTCGATCAGCGTCCGGCGGCGCAGCTCGACGGGATCTAGCTCCAGCGCGGCGGCGAGCTCGTCCATGTGCTGCTCGACGGCCCAGCAGGTCTGCGGCGCCGTGGGCGCGCGGATCGACCCGGACGGCTGGTTGTTGGTGTAGACGAGCCTGGAGTCGATGTCGACGTTCTCGATCACATAGGGCCCGATCGCGTGCATCGCCGCAAGCTGCGCGAAGAAGCCGCCCTCGCCGCAGTAGGCGCCTGCATCGAGCACGAGTCGCGCCCGGCGCGCTACGAGCGTCCCGTCGCGCCTGGCGCCGGTCTGGAGCTCGATCGCGATGCTCTCACGCCGGTGGTCGGGCGCGACGAACTCCTCTCGGCGCGAGAACACCAGCCTGACCGGCCGCCCGGCCTTGCGAGCGAGCGCCGCGACATGCGCCTCGAAGTGGAAATCGCACTTGGACCCGAACCCGCCCCCGAGCAGCGGCACGATGATCCGCACGTGGGACTCCGGGATGCCGAGCGTCAGCGCGACGCCCGAGCGAGCCGCGAACGGCGTCTGCGTCGAGGACCAGATCGTCACGCGGTCGCCCTGCCACTGCGCCAGGACGGCGCGAGGCTCGATCGGCACGCCGTGCGCGCCATCGGCCTCGTAGCGACTGGAGACGACCACGTCCGCGCCGGCCATGGCGGCCGTCGCGTCGCCGCGGACGATCGTCGAGCGGCCGAGCACGTTCCCGTCGCGCTCCATCGTCTCGTCGGCCTCGTAGCTCGCCCACCGCTCGTGGATGAGCGGCGTGCCGGGCTCGAGCGCGAGCTCGGGGTCGCACACCGCCTCGAGCGGCTCGTAGTCAACCTGGATCAGCTCGGCCGCCGCCTGCGCGATCTCAGGCGTCGTCGCCGCGACCGCTGCGATCACGTCGGAGTCGAAGCGCACCTCCTCCCTGGCGAACAGCCGCCGGTCCTTGACCATCTGGCCGTAGAGGACGTCGGGCACGTCCTCGTGGGTCACGATCGCCAGCACCCCGGCCAGCTCCCGAGCGCGGCTCGTGTCGATGCGCAGGATCCGCGCCCGCGCGTGATCGGAATAGCGAAACCGGGCATGAAGCTGGCCGGCGGCCACGACGTCCGCCGTGTAGCGGCCAGCTCCGGTCACCTTCTCCCTGCCGTCCTGCCGGATGAGCCTCGGTCGCTGCGCTGTAGCCGTCATCCACCCTCCTGGCCCTCTGTGTGGGCGCAGCCTACCGGGGCCGGAGTCCGGTGTCAGCCGCTGAGCACGAAGAACTCCCGCAACGGCTCGCTGATCTCCCAGATCGCGTGCGCGCCGCGCGGGAAAGAGGCGATGTCCCCGGCGCTGAGCTCGACCGCCTCGCCGGAGTCGAGCGTCACCTTCGCCCGCCCCTCGATCACGTGGATCGTCTCGTCGGTCTCGAACACGTAGCGGAAGCGGGACGGCTGGCAGGTGAAGATGCCGGACATGAGCGTCGCGTCGGTGCTGCCCTCGGTCTGCAGCCAGTGGACCCCGCTCCGCGGGTCGCCCTCCAGCACGTCTTCGAGCGCGAAGGGCTCGAACTCGGTCGTCGAGTCCTTCGAGTGCCTGATTCGAGGGGCCTGGCCGACCCCGTGCGGTGCTTGCACGGCTGCCTCCGATCGCCGGATCGCGCCTCCCCGGTAGGGGATGGGGGTCGATTGACCGCGACCGGCCTGCGCTGAAATGTAATCCCCGGCGCGCTCCGACGGTGATCCCTAGCGCGCTCGGACGGTGATCCCTAGCGCGCTCGGACGGTGATCCCCGGCGCGCTCGGACGGTGATCCCCGGCGCGCCCCGACGCTCCGGCCCGGTGCTGGTCCGCCGGTCCGGCGGCCGCCTCACGCGGCGCGGGCTGCCCGCTCGATCGCGCCCGGCCCGGCGCTGGTCCGCCGGCGCTCGTCCAGCCTCCGCGATCAGCTTGCCGGGGCGCCCTCGGCGACGGTGCGGTCCGGGCTCAGGAAGCCGCGCGGGATCAGCAGCGCGGCGAGCGCGGCCGCCAGCAGCAGGCAGATCCCGGAGACGAGCAGCGCGAGGTGCAGCCCTGAGACGAACGCTCCCCCCTGCGCGCGGTTGAGGCTCACGCCGCCCGCCTGCCCGCCTGGGATGTTGGCGTAGACCAGGGCGCCGAGCACGGCGACGCCGAGCGCCTGGCCGAACTGGCGCATCGAGTTGTGGACCGCCGAGGCCATGCCGGCGCGGTGGTGGACGACGGCGGCGACCGCGGTGGTCGTCATCGGCGTCAGGCACAGCCCGGCGCCGAGCCCCACCAGCAGCAGGTCCCACCACGCCGCGGCGATCGGGGAGCGCGGCGCCAGGCGCAGCAGCCCGAGCGTCGCCGCCCCGCAGAGCAGCAGACCGCCGATCATCGGCGCGCGCGCGCCCAGCCGCCCGATCAGGCGCCCCGACGCCGGTGCCCCGGCGAAGAACCCGAGCCCGATCGGGAACACGCACAGCCCGGTGATCAGCGCGGAGCGGTGCTGGACCTGCTGGAAGTAGGCGCTCAGGTAGACGATCCCGCCGACGAACGCGAAGAAGACCGACATCCCGGCGACGTTGGCGACCGTGAACGGAGCCCGGCCGAAGAGCGACACGTCGACGAGCGCGCCCGGCCGCCTGCGCTCCCAGGCGACGAACGCAACGAGGCTGCCCAGGCCCGCGGCGAACGCGATCACGATCGGATCCGACAGCCAGCCGTGCGTCGGCGCTTCGATGATCGCCAGCGTCAGCAGCGCCACCGCGACGGTCGTCAGCACGGCTCCCGTCCAGTCGAACGGGTGCAGCGCGGGGCTGCGCGGGATCCGCTGCACGTAGCGGGAGCCCAGCGCCATGATGAGCAGCGCCAGCGGGACGTTGACCAGGAAAACCGCGCGCCAGCCGAAGGCGTCGACCAGCACGCCTCCGACCACCGGGCCGAGCGCCAGCGCGAGGCCGGAGCCCGAGGACCAGACGCTGATCGCGCGGGCGCGCTCCCGCCGCTCGGTGAACGTGGCGCTGATGATCGCCAGCGTCGTGGGGGCGACGATCGCAGGCCCCAGTCCCTGCAGCAGGCGTCCGGCGATCAGCACGGCGATCGAGGGCGCGGTCCCGTTGACCAGCGAACCGACCGCGAACACGGCGACGCCGATCATGAACATGCCCTTGCGGCCCCGGCGATCGCTGACCACGCCGCCGGCGACCAGCAGGCTGGAGAACACCAGCTGGTAGGCGTCGACCACCCATTCCAGCCCGGTGCTGGTGGCGTGCAGGTCGCGGCCGATCGTCGGCAGCGCGATGCTGACGACCGACAGGGACATCACCGCCATGAACTGCGCGAAGGCGACCACCAGCAGCGCGATCAGGCGGGTGCGCGAGGTCGATGGCTGGTCGCTCATCGAGCCCCACTAAAGCAGAGCATGAACGCCGCTCGGGGTGGCCGTCATGGCCCGCCCGCGGGCGCCTGCGGCCGCGGGACCGGGTGTCGCAGGAAGCGGGCCGGTGAGCCGTCGCGACCGAGGTCCGGCCCCCGCTCCTGTTGTCTCGCCGGGAGCGGCGGAGCGGGCGCGGCGACCCGTTCCGGGAGCCGGCTCTGGCTCGCCGGGCGGACCGCGCCGCCACGATCGGCGCCGAGGATTCACCATCGGAAACCGTCCAGGCGGCGCTCCTCCGCTGGCTGGCGCCGATCGAATGGCGGCGTGAGGGCAGAAAAAAAAACGATGTCGCTATTGACAGAGAAATCGAACCAGAGCAGAATGCCGCTTCACGTCGAAGTTGCACGAGAGGAGGAGGAGTGATTCCACGCAGGATTTCTGCGGCTGTCTGTGCGGGTGTGGTCGCGGCCGGGGTGGCGCTGGCGGGGTGCGGCTCGTCCTCGTCGTCCTCGTCGGCCGCCGCGGCGTCGGCGCCGAGCGGCGGCAGCTCATCGGCTGCCTCCCCGTCCGGCGGCGGCGCCGGCAAGACGATCGACCTCTACTACACGGCGCCGCTCACGGGCGGTGCTGACGTCGTCGGGATTCAGGGCTGTGACGGCGAGAAGCTCGCCGCCTCCGACATCAACGCCGCGGGCGGCGTGGCGAGCGGTCCGCTGAAGGGCGCGAAGTTCTCCGTCTCATGCCTTGACAACGGCGGCTCCGCGGACACGACCTCAAGCATCGCCGCCAAGTACGTGTCCCAGAGCAACGTCTGGGCGCTGAGCGGGTTCTACGCCAGCGGCAACGCCCTGGCGGCGGCGATCGTCGCCGAGCGGGCGGGACTGCCGGTCATCGCCAGCAACGTGGGCGCCGACTTCCTGACGACCAAGGTGCACAACGTGTTCGTCGTGCTCCCGCGCCTGCAGTCGGCGGGCGGTGCGGCGATGGACTTCTGCAAGTCCTACTACGGCGCCACCAAGGTCGCCGCGCTGGTGCCCAACTACTCCTACATCCCGAACTACATGCAGGGCGCGACGGCTGCCGGGAAGGCGCTCGGCGTCCAGCTCGTCTCCAATCAGACCTGGCCCGACGGCCAGACGACCGACTGGAGCCCCTACTGGACCAAGCTCGGCGGGTCAGGGGCCCAGTGCGTCCTGCTGGGCGGGTATCCGCCCGAGCAGTGCCAGATCACGGCGCAGGGCCGCCAGCTCGGCATGGCGCAGCCTGTGATCGACCTCACGGACTCGTTCACCGGTCCCTCGTGCCAGAAGCAGGCGGGGTCCTTCTACGCCGGCATGATCTTCGGAAACATGCTGCCGGCGAACCCGAGCCCGTCCTCGCTCACCGTGAAGGTCGGCGCCGAGTACCAGAAGCAATACGGGCAGCTGATGTCCTACTACGCGGCGGACGGCTATGACTCGGTCCTGGCGGTCGAATACGCCATCGAGCAGGGGGCGACGTCCCGCACGGACCTTGTCAAGTACTTGGCGAAGGTCTCCGGACAGGGCGTGGGCGGGCCGATCTCGTTCACCGGAAACCGCATCGGGCTGCGCTACCTCACCTTTGAAGAGGCCAACGCCAAGGGCGGCCTTGCGCCAGTGGGCGAGTATCAGATGTACCCGAACGGCACCTACAAGCGCATATGGGTGTCAAACTGCTCGAAGCGGCCAACCTGCCAGAAGAACCTGGGCGCCAAGGCCTGAGGTTCGGACTGCTCCAGCGAAGGATCGGTGCGTGGTGACAAGAGCGCAACCCCGGCGGTCCGCCGCGGCGGCACTCGCGCGCCACGCATCCGATCCGGCCGCGCTGCTGCTGCTCGTGCTGCTGCCGCTCGTCGTGCAGAGCGGATTCGTGCTGAGGGTGCTCAGCCTGTCGTGGCTGGACGCAATCCTGGCGATGGGCGTCGTCGTGTCCTACGGCTACGCGGGCATCCCGAACATGTCGCAGGGAACCCTGTATGGGGTCGGCGCCTATGCGGTCGCCAACCTGATGAGCAACAGCGGCTTCTCGTTCCTGCTGTCCGCGGTCATCGGGGCGGTGATCGCGGCTGCGATCGGAGGCCTGCTGGGCGCCACGGCGCTTCGCGTTCGCGGCAACTACTGGTGGCTGGTGACGATCGCCTTCACGCAGGTGATGTTCATCGTCTTCAACAGCTGGACCGCGGTCACGGGCGGCGAGGGCGGGTTCATCGGCATCCCCCTTGCGAGGATCGGGGGGATGACGCTGCAGTCCTTCAGGAGCTTCTACTACCTCGGCCTGGCGGCGCTGGCGATCGTCTACGTCGTGTACCGGCGCGTGTGCCGATCGCGTGTCGGAAGCGCGATGATCGCCGTCAGGTCCGACGAGACGGCCGCCCGCGGGCTGGGGATCTCGCCGGGCGCGATCAAGATCGCGAGCATGGTCCTGGCCGGCTTCGGCGCCGGCATCGCGGGGGCGTGCCTCGATTCGATCACCGGCTACATCGACGCCCAGACCTTCTCCCTTACGTTCTCGTTCAACATGATGCTGTTCGCGATCGTCGGCGGCATCGCAAGCCTTCGCGGAGCGATCATCGCCTCCGTCGCCCTGACATATGTCACGACCGAGGTGACCTCGCTGGTCAACTACCAGTTCTTCATCTTCGGCGGCACCGTGCTGGTCGCTCTGCTCGTGCGACTGTACCTTGGCGGGAGATCGCCCGTGACAGAGCTTCGGCGGCGGTGGCGGCGCGCGCGCGGCGCGGGCGACGCCACGGTTGAGGAGCCCGCCGTGGAAGTGGTGGCGGAATAGGCATGAGCGAACCCGACGGACGCCTGGTCTGCACCGACGTGAAGCTGCGCTTCGGCGGGATCGTGGCGCTGGACGGCGTGCACATGACCGTCGAGCCTCGCGAAGTCGTGGGCATAATCGGCCCGAACGGCTCCGGAAAGACGAGCCTGATCAACGTCCTCAGCGGGTATTACAGGCCGACGTCCGGCAGCGTGGTGTTCGATGGCCGCCGGATCGACCGGCATCGACCGCAGGAGCTCCGTCGCAGGGGGATCGCGCGGGTGTTCCAGAACCTCCGGCTCTACAACGGCCTGACTGTGCTCGAGAACATGGAGCTCGGCCTGGTCCAGGACATGAGCTCGGCTCTCGGGGTGGTGCGCGCGACGTGCGGCTCGATCGTCGGCCGGCGGCAGACGAAGCTGCGCGGGACCGCGCGGGAGCGCGCGTCGGCGCTCCTGAGCGAGAACGGCTTTGGCGCGCTCGCCGCAATACGCGTCGGGAGCCTGTCATACGGCCAGCGAAAGGAGCTGGAGCTGCTGCGCGCGATCATCGAACCGCCACGGCTGCTGCTGCTGGACGAGCCTACGTCCGGCGTCGCGCACAGCGACGCGGACGTGATCAAGGAGCGCCTGCTCGCATGGCAGGCGCAGTTCGGCTTTGCGGTCGTGATCGTGGAGCACCGCCTGGGGTGGCTGTTCGACGTCGCCCATCGCGTGGTGGCGCTGAGCAGCGGAACGCTGCTGGCCGAGGGCAGCCCAGAGGAAGTCGCCGCTGACCCGGTGGTGAGGAGCGCCTATGTCGGGAGCTGACGTGCCTGTGCTTGAGCTGGAGCGGCTCTCGCTCGCCTACGGTGAGACGGTGGTCGTGCGGGACGTGTCCCTGAAGGTCAGGGCCGGCGAGGTGTACGCGGTCATGGGGCCCAACGGCGCCGGCAAGACGACCCTGCTCAACGGCATCGTGGGGATGGCGAGTCGTGTGGAGGGCAGGATCGTTTTCGATGGCGAGCCGTTGGAGCGGATCAACCCGCAGCGCGCGGCGAAGCGCCGCATCGCGTACGTCCCCCAGGGGCGCCAGCTGTTCCCGTACGCGTCCGGGCGGATGAACCTCTGGAGCGGAGGCTACGGGCGCCGGGACCGGGGCCGGCTGGAGAAGGACATCGACGACTTCATCGCCGCCTGGCCCGTCGCCGCGCGTGTCGCGAAGCGAAACGCCGAGGTCATGAGCGGCGGCGAGCAGCAGGTGATCGCGATCGGCCGCGGCGCACTCTCAAAGCCGCGGCTGATGCTGATCGACGAGCCTTCTCTGGGTCTTGCGCCGATCCTCGTGCAGGAGGTGTTCAAGTTGATCGCGGACGTAGCCTCCGACGCTTCGCATGCGGGGGCGGCGGTGGTGCTGGTGGAGCAGAACGTCGAGGCGGCGCTGTCCGTGGCCGACCACGTCTGCATCCTGAGCGGAGGTCAGGTGGTGCACCAGGGCGCGCGCGGCGATCTGACCGCGGCTGACATCGGCGACATGTACCTGCACTGATGCACTACCTGATCCAGCTGATGATCGAGGGGATCGAGCAGGGCAGCATCTATGCGCTCTGGGCACTTGCGTACGCCCTCGTGTACCAGGTCCTCGGGCTGATGAACTTCGCTTTCGGGGACGCGCTGCTCCTGTCCGCTTACCTGATGATCGCGCTCGTCACCACCTCAGGGCTCTCGCCCTGGCTCGCGCTCGCGATCGCCATCGCCGCCGCTGCGGTCGTGTCGATGCTGATCGAGCGTCAGGTCTATGCGCGGTTCATCGGCAGGGGGCAGGGTGAGGCAGGGTTCATCGCCGCGCTGGCGTGTGCGTACATCCTTCGCAACATCGCTACGGTGATGCGCGGCAACGAGCCGCAGACGTTCCCCACCCTGTTCAACAGCAGCCTGGTGTCGGTCGCCGGCTATCAGCTCTCCTCGGGGGGGCTGATCGTGCTCGGGCTCTGCGTGGCGACGATGGTGGCGTTCGCCCTTTTCCTGCGGTCAACCAAGGTGGGACGGGGGATCGTCCTGGCAGGGCAGGACCGGGTAGCGGCGGCGATCGTCGGCATCCCGGTCCGAAAGGTCATCACGATCGTCTACGGGGTGAGCGGCGCGCTCGGACTGATCGGCGCGGCGATGTTCGGCGATCTGTACCACGGCCTGAACTCGACCACCGGCTTCTACATAACGTTCCAGGCCTTCATCGCGGCGACGGTCGGCGGCGCGGGAAGCCTCCTGGGCGCGGTCGTCGGGGGTCTGGCACTAGGCTTGATCGAGTCGCTGGCCGTCGGATACGTGTCGGGCAACTTCGCCCAGGCGCTGGCGTGGACGGCGATGGCGATGATCGCACTCATCCGCCCGCGGGGCCTGTTGGGACACCGCGTCGTTGAACGTGTCTGAGCCCGGCGATCAGTGAGCCTGCGGGTCCGCGAGCGGGTGCGCGCCGGGAACGCGCCTGGAGCCGTCGTCGTTGAAGAACAGCCGGTACCAGCCGTCGGTCAATATCACAGCGGCAGTATCGACCGGGACCACGACGTCCTGCAGGCTGTCGTGCGCGAACCAGACGTACGCCGCCTGTTCGACCATGCAGGCCATGGCCTCGGCGGCGAGACGCGTGAGCATGAGATCGTGGGGGGAGCCGTCGCGTGTCAGCGAGTTGACGAACCGCTCCCGGTGTCGAACCCTCATCCGCCACCAGACATCCCTGAAGCGGGAGTCGACCGCGGCGGCCTCGATCAGGGCGCGCATGACGTCGCGGTGCTGGTGGTAGTGCCCCAGGTAGCCGCGGTTGGCCTCCAGCAGCGCTGCGTAGGGATCGGTGGCAAAGCGATGCTCGCGAGGATGGCTGGCCTCGTAGAGCTCCTCGTGGATGTCGCCGATGAGGTTCTCGAACAGATCCTCCTTGTCCTTGAAATAGCGGTAGACGGCCCCCAGGGAGGCGTTGGCCTCTTTGGCGACGTCGCTCATGCGCATGTTCACGAACCCGTCGCGCGCGAACACCCTCCGCGCGGCGAGCAGCAGATGCGCGCGGGTCCGCTGTCCCTTCGGCGTTGTCGGCATGGCCGGCATCGCAAGGCCCTCCTTCCTCGTCGACGGTGATGGCCTCTGCTCGGGGCGATCTTAGCCTGAAGGAAAAAAACGACGTCTGGCTCACGAAAAAGTGACGTCACTCTTGACAATCTTGCCGAGGCGGATCAACATACGCCCGTGTCGATGATGGG
>JAJZWB010000055.1 GCA_021846845.1 Actinomycetes bacterium
CGACTGTGGTCGCCGTCGCGGCGCTCTCCGCGACGGCTCCGGCTCTCGCGGCGCCGGCGCGCACAGCTCGGGCTTCGGCGCGCGTCGCGTCCGCGACCCTGCGCGCCGAGCGTGCGCTCCGCGGGGACGCGCACGGAAGCGTCGACCAGGTGTACGCGGTCGATCTCGCTCCCCGCTCGATCGTGAGGCTCCTCGGTGCGCACGGCCGCGTCGTGGCATCCAAGCGGGCCGACTCGCTCGGCGGGGTGGTGTTCCGCGCCCTGGCTCCGGGGCGCGACTACCGCCTTCGGGCCAGGGTCGCCGGCGCCCGCACCGTCACCGACCCGGCGACGCTCACGGTCCTGCCGGACCGTTCTGCGCCGCCCAGCACGCGGATCTACGACCAGCGCCTTCCGGCCGGAGGCTACGGCTACCTGCGCACCCGCGACGGCACGCTGCTGGCGATCGACGTGCACCTGCCGGGTCCCGCCTCGGCGGGGCCATATCCCACGCTGCTGGAGTACTCGGGCTACGGATATGCAGATCCCGCGGGCCCTGACTCCGGGATCGCTCCGATCGCGAACCTGCTCGGCTTCGCGGTCGTCGACGTCAACATGCGGGGCACCGGCTGCTCCGGCGGGGCGTTCGACTACTTCGAGCCGCTCCAGGCACTCGACGGATACGACGCCATCGAGACGATCGCCCGCCAGCCGTGGGTCCTTCACCACCGCGTCGGGATGCTCGGCATCTCCTATGGAGGCATCAGCCAGCTGTTCGTCGCCGCCACCGACCCGCCGCACCTGGCGGCGATCACGCCGCTTTCGGTGATCGACTCAACCGCGGCGACGCTGTACCCGGGCGGGCTGCTGAACACCGGCTTCGCTCTGCCCTGGGCGCAGCAGCGGGCGCACGACGCGCTGCCCGCCTCCCCGACCGGGGGGCAGCCATGGGCTCTGAGGCGGATCCGGCAGGGAGACCGGATCTGCAGGGCCGATCAGGTGCTGCACGGCGAGGCGGTCAACCTGCCGGCCCAGGTCCGAGCGGACCGCTTCTATGTCCCGGGCGTCGCCGATCCGCTCGCGCCGATCACGTTCGTCAGGCGGATCACGGTTCCGGTCTACCTCGCCTGCCAGTGGACCGATGAGCAGACCGGCGGGCACTGCGCCGACCTGGCGCAGCACTTCACCGGCACCCGGCGCGCATGGTTCACGTTCACCAACGGCACGCACATCGACTCGCTGGACCCGCTGACGTTCGACCGCTGGTACGACTTCCTGGAGCTGTACGTCGCCCGGCGCGCGCCCGATCTGCCGGCGAGCCTGAGGGCGTTCGCCCCGACGGTGTTCGCATCGGCGATGGGGATCCCGGACGTGACCCTGCCTCCGGACCCGATCCAGGCAGAGCCGACGTACGCGGCCGCGCTGGCCGCCTTCCAGCGCCTGCCGCGGGTTCGGGTCCTGTTCGACAACGGCGCCGGCTCGCCCGTGCCGGGGGCGCCGTACCCCGGGTTCGAGCGCTCGTTCGCGCGCTTCCCCATTCCCGGAACGGTGGCTCGGACCTGGTACCTGAACGCGTCGGGGCGGCTCACCGCCCGGCTTGCGGCGAGCGCCGGAGCCGACCGGTTCACCTGGAGCCCGCGCGCGCGACCGGCGACGAGCTTCACCGGCGCCGACGACGGCAGCCCGGGCGGCCTGTGGACGGCTACCCCGGCCTACCACTGGGCGCAGAACCCGCCCGGCACCGCGGCCTCGTACGTGACGGCGCCGCTGGCGCGCGACACCGTCGTGATCGGAGGCGGCGCGGTGAGCGTGTGGATCAGGTCCTCGGCGCCGAGCGTCGACCTGCAGGCGACGATCTCCGAGGTACGGCCCGACGGACGCGAGACGTTCGTCCAGGACGGCTGGGTCCGCGCCTCCGAGCGCGCGCTGGACCGGGCTCCCAGCACTCCCCTGGAGCCTGTGCTCGGCCTGCGCCGCTCGCAGGTGTCGCCGCTGCCGCGCGGCAGGTTCACCAAGGTCACGATCCCGCTCTACTTCGAGGGCCACGCGTACCGCCGTGGCTCCCGGATCCGGGTGACGATCGCCGCGCCCGGCGGCGACCAGCCGGTGTGGGCCTTCGCCCAGACCAGTCCCCGCGGCCGGGCTCAGGTGTGGATCGCGGCCTCCCGGCGGCTGGCGTCGCGACTGCTGCTGCCGGTCGTGCCCGGCGTGAGCGTGCCGACCGGGCCGCCGCCGTGCCCCGGCCTTCGCGGCGAGCCGTGCCGGGCGTACGTGCCCTACCACGACAAGGCCGTCGGGCTCTCGTAGCGCCCCGGGAGCGCTCCGCCGGCCGGCTCGCCGCGGAATCTTCCCCCGTCCGGGCACCGGGACCGCTAGCATGCCTGCACCCGATGGGCATCGACACCCCTGAGGCGGCCGGCGTGCCCGCGGTGAGCGGCACGCACGCGCCGCAGTCGAGCGAGGACCGCGCCGACAGGGCCGCCGCTACCGTGCGCGGAGACGAGTCGACGTCCGTGGCCGCCGGAGGACCGGCGGGCGCGGTTCGCGCCGTCAAGATGCCGCTCGTCGACCGGATCGCCAGTGCGGTGGTGACCGCCGCGCCGCCGATCCTGGTGGCGCTCGGCATGTGGCTGGGGTGGAGCGACGGGCTCCTGATCTGGCAGGACCTGCTCGTGCTGGCGTTCTTCTACGCGGCGATCGGGACGGGCATCACGGTCGGATATCACCGCCTGCTGACACACCGCAGCTTCAAGTGCCACCGGGTCGTGCGCGCGGCGTTCGCGGCGCTCGGCTCCGCCGCCGCCGAGGGCCCCGTGATCGACTGGGTCGCCACGCACCGCAAGCACCACCAGTTCTCGGACCAGACCGGCGACCCGCACAGTCCCCAGCTCGACCTCAGGGAGGGTTGGCGTGGCCAGCTCTGGGGGCTGGTGCATGCCCACATCGGCTGGGTGTTCTCCGACATGGAGGTCGCCGACGAGCGCCGCTACGCGCCCGACCTGCTGGCCGACCCGCTGATCAGGTTCGTCGACCGGACGTTCGTGCTCTGGGTGGCGGTCGGCCTGGCGGCTGCCTTCGGTGCGGGCGCGGTCCTCACCGGCACCACCACCGGGGGCCTCACCGCGATGCTGTGGGGCGGGGCCGCGAGGATCTTCCTGATGCACCACGCGACGTTCTCGATCAACTCGATCTGTCACGCGTTCGGACGACGCGACTACGAGACCGGCGATCAGTCGCGCAATGTCTTCTGGCTGGCGATCCCGACATGGGGCGAGGCGTGGCACAACAACCACCATGCGTTCCCGACCTCCTATCGCCACGGCCTCACACGCTGGCAGCTGGACCCGTCGGCCGCGATCATCCGGCTGCTCGAGCTGACCGGGCTCGCCTGGGACGTGGTGAGGGTAGATCCCGCGCGCCGCGCGCGGAAGCTCTCCCTGCCCGCCGCCTGAGGCCGTCGGCGCCCCGTCACCGAGGACAGCCGGTCTATCCTGGCACGGTCGTGCCGTTCGCCAGGACAGAGCCGTTGCGCCGAGAGCTTGCCGCGGCGCTGCCGCGACGGCCGTTCGCGGTTCGCTTCTGGGACGGGTCCGTCGTGGAGGCGACCGAGCCGGGTGCGCCGACCTTCGAGGTGCGCTCGCCGCGTGCGCTGGCGCACGTGGTTCGCGCACCGGGCGAGCTGGGCCTGGGACGCGCGTTCGTGCTCGGTCTGCTGGACGTCGACGACATCGAGAAGGCGCTCGCGATCGTGGACGGCTTCCAGGCTCCGCGAATGTCCCCGGCGCAGATCCTGCGGCTGGCGGTCGCGGTCATTCGCGGCTGCGGCGTGACCGGGATCCCGCGCCCGCCGGCGTCGGAGCTGCGCTTGCGCGGCGAGCGGCACACGATCGGCCGCGATCGGCAGGCGATCCGCTACCACTACGACGCGGGCAACGAGTTCTTCGCGCTGTTCCTGGACGAGTCGATGACCTACAGCTGCGCGTACTGGCGCGGTGGGGCGGGCTCGCTGGCGGAGGCGCAGCGCGCGAAGCTGGACCTGGTGTGCCGCAAGCTGGCGTTGCAGGAGGGCGAGCGGGTGCTCGACGTCGGCTGCGGCTGGGGCAGCTTCGCGATCCACGCGGCGCGGGAATGGGGCGTTCGGGTGGTCGGGGTGACGCTGTCGGAGCAGCAGGTGCGGCTGGGGCGCGAGCGGGTGCGGGAGGCCGGGCTGGAGGACCGAGTGCAGCTGAGGCTGGCCGACTACCGCGAGCTTGGAGGGGAGCGCTTCGACGCGATCTCGAGCATCGGGATGGTGGAGCACGTTGGCGCTGAGCGGATCCAGCTGTACATGGACACGCTGGCCGGGTTGCTGGGTCCGGGCGGACGGCTGCTCAACCACGGGATCGCCAAGCTCCGCGATCTGGACTCGCCCGACGAGGGGGCGTTCTCGGAGCGGTTCGTGTTTCCCGACGGGGTGCCGCTGCCGCTGAGCAGGATCGTCGGCGCGATGGAGCGCGCCGGCTTCGCGGTGCGCCACGTGGAGGGCCTGCCTGAGGATTACTCGCGCACGCTGACGCACTGGATCGATGCCTACGAGCGGCGGTGGGAGGATGCCGTCCGCCAGGCGGGGATCGAGCGCGCGCGGGTCTGGCGCGTCTACCTGCGCGCGGCGCGCAGCGCGTTCGACACCGGCTGGGCCTCCGTCTACCAGGTGCTCGCGGCTCTTCCCTGAACCCGGCGGACGGCCACGCCGGACCCACCGGATGGCCGGCGCCCCGTGGGTTCCCGCCGTCTGGCTGGCGCCCCGCAGGCTGACAGACGCCCCCGCGCGCGTTAGGATCCGATTGTGGCGCGAATCGTGTGCCAGCAGATCGCGCCTCGCGTGGCGAGCCTGGAGTTCAACCGCCGTCTCTCCCTGAACGCGATCGAGGCGGCCGTTCGGGATCGGGCCGACATCATCGTGCTGCCGGAGCTGGCCACCTCTGGTTACTCGTTCGAGACCGCGCCGGAGGCGGCCTCGGTCGCGATCGATGTCGCCGACCCCCTGCTCGGCGAGTGGGCCGCCGCCGCCCGCTACGGCGATGCCGTCGTGATCGGCGGCTTCTGCGAGCGCGGTCACGACGGCCGCCTCTACAACAGCGCCGTCGTGGTCGACGGGAGCGGCGTGCTCGGGGTCTACCGAAAGGTCCATCTCTGGGATCGTGAGAAGCTCTGGTTCACCGCCGGCGACTACCCGCCGCGGGTGTTCGAGACCCGGCACGGGAGGATCGGCGTTCTGGTCTGCTACGACCTCGAGTTCCCGGAGATGCCACGCACGCTCGCGCTCGCGGGCGCGGAGCTGATCGCCGTTCCCACCAATTGGCCGCTCAGCGACCGCCCGGCCGGCGAGCGGGCGCCCGAGGTGATCAACGCGATGGCGGCGGCGCGCGTCAACCGTGTGTTCGTCGCCTGCTGCGATCGGGCCGGCACCGAGCGCGGCCAGGAATGGACCGGCGGCACGTCGATCATCGACGAGAGCGGCTGGGTGCTGTCGTCCCACGAGGGGGTGGGCGAGGCTCGCGCCGTGGTCGACCTGGCTCGCGCCCACGACAAGAGCCTGACGCGCCTGGCCGATGTGATGGCCGACCGCCGCCCGGAGCTTTACGGCGCGGTCACCGCCACGGCAGGCGCCTGAAATCACGGCCTGAGGCCCGGGCCCCACCGTACCGCGGCGGTCACGGCCCAGATCGGGACAGGGCCGCGGCGGTCACGGCCCAGGTCGGGACCGGGCCGCGGCGGTCACGGCCCAGGTCGGGACCGGGCCGCGGCGGTCACGCCCCGGTCCAGACGCGGTGCGACTGCGGCTCAGGCTGACTCGGGGGCGGCACCGGCCGCCACGTGCGCGCCGGCCGCTCCGGCCAGGCCGAGCACCAGCGAGAGCAGCGCCCACTTCGGGCCCTTCATGCCGCTGCACCGCGCCGAGTCGATCGAGGGCGAGCCCGGACCAACCTCGGCGAGCGCCAGGGCGGCGGCGATCAGGACGACGTTGTACTCGTAGCCGCCGTTTGAGGCCCACGGCCCGTTCTTGAGGTGCGCGCGCTTGATCGCGGTGAGCATCGTCGCGGTCACGAGCGAGGCTGCGACCGGCGTCGCCGCGCCGAGCGTGAGCAGGGCGCCGGCGCCGGTCTCGGCCGCGCCCGCTGCGAGCGCGTTCCTGCGGCCGGGCCGCAGGCCGATCGAGTCGAAGAATTGGCCGGTGGCGTCGAGGCCGTGGCCCCCGAACCAGCCGAGGAGCTTCTGTGTTCCGTGACCGACGAAGAATCCGCCTACGGCGGAGCGGAGTATTAGGCGACCGGGTGTCATGCGCGCACCGTATCAAAGAGGTTGTGCCCGCAACTGCTCGAAGGCGATCCCGGGCCCGGCCGGCGCCGTCTTCTCGCCGCGTGGCGTTGTCAGTATCGTGCGCGATGAGCGGCTGATCTAAAGAGGAGGAAGGAATGAGCGGCACCGTAAACGTGCGCCTGACCGTCAACGGCGTCGAGCACACGCTCGACGTGGAGCCCCGGCTGCTGCTCGTCCACGCTCTGCGTGACGAGCTGGGGCTGACCGGCACCCACGTCGGCTGCGATACCTCCAACTGCGGTGCGTGCACCGTCCACCTCGACGGCAAGGCCGTCAAGTCCTGCACGGTGCTCGCCGTGCAGGCGGATGGAGCCGAGGTCACGACGATCGAGGGATTGGGCACCGAGGACGACCTGCACCCGATGCAGGAGGCGTTCTGGAACAACCACGGGCTCCAGTGCGGGTACTGCACGCCGGGCATGATCATGGCGGCGACCGCGCTGCTGGCGGACCGGGAGGGCGAGGGCATGATCACCGAGGAGGAGGTCCGGCACGGGCTCGAGGGCAACCTCTGCCGCTGCACGGGCTACCACAACATCGTCAAGTCGGTCCTCGACGCGGCGTCCAAGACCGGGGAGATGGTGGCATGACGGTCACCGACCAGGCGCCGGCCGGCCGCCACGTCGGCCGCCCGCTGCGGCGCAAGGAGGACCCGAGGCTGCTCGCGGGCCGTGCGCGCTACATCGACGACATCACGCTGCCGGGAACCCTGTGGGCGGCGTTCGTGCGCTCTCCTGAGGCGCACGCCCGGATCCTCTCGGTGGACAAGTCCGCCGCGCTCGAGCGCGCGGGCGTGCACGCCGTGTTCGTGGGCGAGGACCTCGCCGATCTGGCCGGCCCGCTGCCGCTCGCCTGGGTGCCGCCCGGGGTGGAGGTCAACAATCCCGAGCACTGGCCGCTGGCCCGCGGCGCGGTCAAGCACGTCGGGGATCCGGTCGCGGTCGTGATCGGCGAGGACCGCTATGCGGTCGTCGACGCCGCCGCTGACGTGGTCGTCGACTACGAGCCGCTTCCCGCCGTCACCGACCCCGAGCTGGCGCTGAAGGGCGCGCCGTTCGTGCACGAGCAGTTCGCCACCAACGAGACCCACCGCTGGTCGCTCGGCGGCGGCGACCTCGATGCGGGCTTTGCCGAGGCCGACGTCGTCGTAGAGCGGCGGGTGGTCAACCATCGGACCGCCGGAGCGCCGATGGAGCCGCGCGGCGTGCTCGCGGACTACCGCGCGGGCACGCTCACGCTCTGGAGCTCGACCCAGGTGCCTCACTTCCTGCGCCTGTTCCTGGCGATCCTGCTGGGGATGAGCGAGGAGCGCGTGCGCGTGATCGCGCCCGAGGTCGGGGGCGGCTTCGGCTCCAAGCTCCAGGTCTACGGCGAGGAGGTCCTCGCCGCATGGGCGTCGCGCAAGCTCGGGCAGCCGGTCAAGTGGATCGAGACGCGCTCCGAGAACCTGGCGGTCACCCACCAGGGACGCGACCAGATCGACTACGTGAAGATTGGCGCCAAGCGCGACGGCACGCTGACGGCGCTGCACGTGCAGATCATCGCCGATCTCGGCGCCTACAACATGCTGCTGACGCCGGCGATCCCCGCGCTCGGGGCGTTCGTGATGAGCGGCGTCTACAGGATCCCGGCGGTCCAGACCGACATCGTGGGCGTGTTCACCAACAAGTGCCCCACCGACGCGATCCGCGGGGCGGGCAGACCGGAGGCCACGCACCTGATCGAGGTCACGATGGACCAGCTCGCGCACGAGCTCGGCATGGACCGGCTGGAGCTGCGCCGGCGCAACTTCATCCCCAAGGACCAGTTCCCGGCCGAGGTCGCCTTCGGGATCGTCTACGACTCCGGCGACTACGAGAAGACGCTTGAGAAGCTGCTCGAGCACGTCGATCTCGACGCCTTCCGCCGCGAGCAGGAGGAGCTGCGCGCCCGGGGCGTCTATCGCGGGATCGGCTTCTCGACCTACACCGAGATCTGCGGTCTGGCGCCGACGCGGGCGGTCGGCCCGCAGGGGTTCGGCAACCAGGCGGGGTTCTGGGAGTCGGCGATGGTGCGGGTCCACAACACCGGCGCGGTCACCGCCTACACGGGGGCCTCGCCCCACGGCCAGGGCCACGAGACGACGTTCGCCCAGATCGTCGCCGACCGGCTCGGCGTCGATCCGGAGGTCGTGGAGATCGTCCACGGCGACACCGCGACCGGGCCCGAGGGCCGCAACACCTACGGGTCGCGCTCGCTGGCCGTCGGCGGCGAGGCGCTAGCCAGGTGCGCGGTGAAGATCGCCGACAAGGCCAGGGCGATCGTCGCGCACAAGCTCGAGGCGGCGCCGGAGGACATAGAGCTCGTCGATGACAGGTTCGTCGTGCGCGGGTCGCCGGACCGCGGGATGACGCTCGCGGAGGTGGCCGGCGCGGCGTACCTCAACGAGGTGCCCGAGGGCATGGAGCCGGGTCTGGAGACGACCACGTTCTGGGACCCGGACAACTTCGTGTTCCCGTTCGGGGCGCACGCGTGCATCGTCGACGTCGACCCCGAGACGGGCAAGGTCACGGTGCAGCGCTACGTCGCGGTCGACGACTGCGGTCACGCGATCAACCCGCTGGTGATCGACGGACAGGTCCACGGCGGGATCGCGCACGCGATCGGGCAGGCGCTGTACGAGCAGGTGCAGTACGACGACCGCGGGCAGCTGGTGACGGGCACGTTCGTCAACTACGGGCTGCCGACGGCCTCAGAGCTCCCGAGCTTCGAGACCGATCGCACCGAGACCCCGTCGCCGGTCAACTCGCTCGGTGTGAAGGGCATCGGCGAGGCAGGCACGATCGCCGCCTCGCCGGCGGTCACCAACGCAGTCATCGACGCGCTTCGACCGCTGGGCGTCGACTACGTCAACATGCCGCTCAGCCCGATGCGCATCTGGGATGCGATCCAGGGCGCCAACCGCGAAGGAGGCTCGCAGTCATGATCCCCGCCGAGTTCGACTACACGGCGCCCGAGACGCTGCAGGAGGCGATCTCGGCGCTCGCCGAGGGAGGCGAGGACGCCAAGCTGCTGGCCGGCGGCCATTCGCTCCTGCCGCTGATGAAGCTCCGCCTCGCGGCTCCGTCGCTGCTCGTGGACATCCGCCGCGTTGCGGGGCTCCACGGGGTGGAGCGTCAGAACGGCGACTGGCGGATCGGCGCGCTCACGACCCACGCGACACTGGCTCGCTCCGCGCAGCTCGGCGTGGTGGCGACCGTCGCCTCGACGATCGCCGATCCGCAGGTGCGCAACCGCGGCACGATCGGGGGCTCGCTCGCGCACGGCGATGCGGCCGCGGATCTGCCCGCGGCGATGCTCGTCTGCGAGGCCGAGGTGACGCTCCAGGGACCCGGAGGGCAGCGGAGCGTCGCGGCCGCCGATCTGTTCAAGGACTACCTCACCACCGCCGTCGCCCCCGATGAGGTCCTGACCGAGGTCCGCGTCCCCGCGCTTGACGGCTGGGGGCACGGCCACCAGAAGTTCAACCGCCGCTCGGAGGACTGGGCGATGGTCGGCGTCTGCGTCGTCGTGAAGTCCAACGGCGGCACCTGCGAGGACGTGCGCGTGGGTCTCACGAACATGGGGCCGGTGCCGCTGCGGGCCACCGCGGTGGAGGAGGCGCTGCGCGGCCGCGACCTCACGGCCGAGAGCATCGCCGCGGCGGCCGAGCACGCGGCCGACGGCACCAACCCGCCGGCCGAGCTGAACGCGACGGCGGACTACAAGCGCCATCTGGCGCGCGTCATGACCCGGCGCGCGATCCAGCAAGCGGTGGGTGGGTGAGCGAAACCTTGTGGATGGGCGCGGCGTCCTTTGCCGCGCCCGTCCCCGCGGTCGACGCCCGTCCACCGTCGCGATCGAGCGCACGCCGCCCGCCGCTACGCGACCAGGCTGCGTTCCGGGGTACGCGGGCGGGCCCTGCGAGCGCTGCGTGAGGGCGCTGCGCGGCGTGGGCGAGCCACGGTTGATGGCGCGCCTGCGAGGACGGCCACTAAGATCGGACCCAGGTGAGTCTCGTGCAGCTTGAATCAGTGCAGGGCGCGAGCGACGCGCTCGCGGCCCAGGGCTACCTGGCGGATCGCCAGCTGGCGATGGCGGTCCACCTCGCCGCCGTGCTCGAGCAGCCGCTGCTGCTGGAGGGGGAGGCGGGCGTCGGCAAGACCGAGGTGGCGCGCGCGCTGGCCGCGGCGACCGGTGCCAGGCTGATCCGCCTCCAGTGCCACGAGGGGATCGACCTGCATCACGCCGTCTATGACTGGGACTACGCGCGCCAGCTGCTGGCCCTGCGGGCCGCGGAGGGAGGCGTCGACGAGGGGGAGCTGTTCTCACGCCGCTTCCTTCTGCGCCGTCCGCTGCTCGACGCGGTCGAGGCCGACCCCGAGCTCCCCGTGGTGCTGCTGATCGACGAGATCGACCGCGCCGACGACGAGTTCGAGGCGTTCCTGCTCGAGTTCCTGTCGGACTTCGCGGTCACGATCCCCGAGCTCGGGACGATCGCGGCGCGCCGCAGGCCGATCGTTCTGCTGACCTCGAACCGGACGCGCGAGCTGCACGATGCGCTCAAGCGCCGCTGTCTTTATCACTGGATCGACTACCCGTCGCCGGAGCGGGAGCGCCAGATCGTCGCGGCGCGCCTCCCGGGCGTTCCCGAGGAGATCGCGACGCGGGTGGTTGCCGCCGTCGCGCGCCTGCGGGAGCACGGCGACCTGTACAAGCTCCCGGGCGTGGGGGAGACGATCGTATGGGCGCGGGCGCTGCTCGCGCTGGGCGACGAGGCGTCGCTGGAGGAGACGCTCGGCGTCGCGCTGAAGGTTCACGAGGACGTGCTCCGGGTCCTCGAGCGCGGGGTGCTGGAGGGCGTCTGACGCCCGGGGCGCCGGACCCGCCGGCCGACGCGATGGTGCGGCGGCTGAGCGACCTCACGGCCGTCCTGCGCGCGCAGGGGACCAGGGTCGGGGTCGGCGAGCTGCTGGGCGCCGTCCGCTGCCTGCGAGAGGTCGACTGCTCATCGCGGGAGGAGGTTCGCCTGGCGCTGCGCACCGTGCTCTGCTCCGCGCGCGCCGACCTGGAGCGGTTCGAGCTGGCGTTCACCGCCGTGTACGGCGACGAGCGTGCCGGCCTCGAGCGTGACGACCCGCTCGCGCAGCTCGGGCAGATCGAGCGCGCCGTGATGCCGAGGGTCGGGATCGCCGACCCGCGCGGTGGCGATGCCGCGCCCGACGCCGAGGCTGTGCCCGCCGCGTGGAGCGAGGTGGAGCTGCTGCGTGAGAAGGACTTCGCGCGCTACACCGACGACGAGATGGCTCTCGCGCGCGAGCTGATCGCGCGCCTCGCGCGCCGGCACCCCACGCGACTCTCACGACGGACGCGGGCGACGCGCCGCCGAGCCGAGGTTCCCGACCTGCGGCGCACCGTCCATGCCTCGCTTCGCACCGGCGGCGAGCCGCTGCACCGGCGCTGGCGCGAGCCGACACGCCGTCCCCGCCAGCTCGTGCTGGTCTGCGACGTGTCGGGCTCGATGGCCCCCTACGCCCGGATGCTGATGCAGTACATGCACGCGAGCGTCGCCGCGCGTCGCCGCGTCGAGGCGTTCGCGTTCGGGACGCGCCTGACGCGGATCACCCAGGAGCTCGCCGGTCGCGATCACGATCACGCGCTCGAGCGCGCCGCGGCCGCGGTGACGGACTTCTCAGGCGGGACCAGGATCGGCGCGGCGATCGCGGAGCTCAACCGGGCTCACGGCCGGCGCATCGGTCGAGGCGCGGTGATCGTGATCCTCAGCGACGGCTGGGACCGTGGCGATCCGGAGCAGCTGGACGCGGAGATGGCGCGCCTGCGGCGAGCGGCGCACCGGCTGGTGTGGCTAAACCCGCTGGCCGCGCATCCCGACTATCAGCCGCTCGCCCGGGGGATGCAGGCGGCGGTCCCGCACACCGATCGGCTGCTGGCGGGCAACTCGCTGGCCTCGCTGGAGCAGCTCGCGTCGATCATGGAGGAGATGTGAGCGAGGTGGCCGGTCTGGTGCTCGCGGCAGGGGCCGGGCGCCGGTTCGGCGCTCGCCCCAAGCAGCTCGCGGACCTGCTCGGGCGGCCGCTGCTGGAGTGGTCGGTGCGGGCTGCCTGCGCCGTGGAGCAGCTTCGGCGCGTGGTGGTCGTGCTCGGCTCCGACGCCGAGGAGATTCGCGCCGGGGTGGACCTCGGCCGTGCCGAGGTCGTCGTCTGCGAGCGCTGGCGGGACGGGCAGAGCGCGTCGCTGCGCGCCGGCCTGACGAAGCTGGCCGGGGCTCGCAGCGTCGTCGTGACGCTTGGCGACGCGCCGCTGGTGACGCCGGAGGTGATCGGCCTCTTCGTGGACGCCCCGCCGCGGAGCCGGGCGGTCTACGGCGGCCGACCCGGCCATCCGGTCGTGCTCGGGCCCGATGAGATCGATGCCGCGATCGGCATCGCGGGCGATCGCGGGGCTCGCGACCTGCTGCGCGACGGGCGGCTGATCGAGGTCGGCCACCTATGCTGCGGGCGCGACGTAGACACCCAACAAGACCTGGAGAAGATCTCGGATGCAGCTCGAGCAGTCCTTTGAGGTGGCCGCCCCGCCGGAGCGCGTCTGGTGCGCGCTGATCGACGTCCAGCGCGTCGCCCCGTGCCTGCCAGGAGCCGGGATCGCGGGCCGCAACGACGACGGGAGCTACAGCGGCACGTTCAACGTCAAGGTCGGGCCGACGGTCGCCGCCTACAGCGGCCGTCTCGTCCTGGAGGACGTCGACGAGCGCGCCCGCGTCGCGAGGATGCGCGCTCAGGGCACCGACCGGCGAGGGCAGGGCAGCGCGAGCGCGACGATCGTCTCGACGGTGAGCGCGCTCGGCGAGGGACTGGCGCGGGTGGAGGTCTCCACGGACTACCAGATGACCGGGCGCCTGGCGCGGTTCGGGCGCAGCGGGATGATCGAGGAGATCGCCAACCGGCTGCTGCGGGAGTTCGCGCAGTCGCTGCGGGAGATGCTGGCCGTCGACGCGTCGCGGGCCGAGGAGGCGCCCGCCCCGAGCGCGGAGCAGGCGCCCGCCCCGAGCGCGGAGGGGGCGCCCGCCCCGAGCGCGGAGGAGGCGCCCGCCCCGGGGGTCGGACCGCTCCCGGTCATCCAGGTCGAGGCGAGGACCGGTGCCGGCTCAGGTCCGAGCCTGCCGCCCGCCGCGCCGGTCGGCGCAGGCGCGGTGCGGGATGCCGCGCCGGCCGAGCCGACTCTGTGGGATCGGGCGCGCGCCAACCCCGTGCCGCTGATCGCGCTGGCCGTCGGATTCCTCGTCTCGCTGCGCGTTCTGCGTCGGCGCGACTGAGCGCCGCCCTGGGACCGCGGGTCCGCGCCGCGGCGTCAGCCCCGGCCGTGATGCCGCTCGAACGCGGCCACGGGCATCGCCGCCACGATCCCCGTCGGGTTGATCGACCGGTGGGTGCCGTAATAGTGGGCGCGGATCTCGTCGAAGTCGACCGTCTCGGCGACCCCCGGCCACTGGTACAGGTCGCGTGCGTAGGGCCAGAGGTGCTCGTACTCGACGAGCTTGCGCAGCGAGCACTTGAAGTGGATCTGGTAGACGGAATCGAACCGCACGAGCGTCGTGAACAGTCGCCAGTCGGTCTCCAGCGGCTGCTCCCCGAACAGGAAGCGCCGCTCGGCGAGCCGCCGGTCGAGCGCGTCGAGCGTCTGGAACAGAGCCCGCAGCTCCCGCTCGTAGACGTCCTGCCGCGTCGCGAAGCCGGTGCGGTAGACGGCGTCGTTGACGCCCTCGTAGACGCGCTTGTTGAGCTCCTCCATCTCCGCCCGCAGGTGCTCGGGGAAGAGGTCGACCGGGTGCTCGGCGAGCGGAGCGAACGCGGTCGAGAGCATCCGAAGGATGTCCGCGGACTCGTTGTTGACGATCGTGCCGCGCTCTCGGTCCCACAGCACGGGGACGCTCACCCGCCCCTCGTAGGACGGGTCGGTGGCCAGGTAGGCCTCGGCCAGGAAGCGGAAGCCGTTGACGGGATCCTCATGTCCCTCGCCGGTGAACGCCCAGCCCCGCTCGTCGCGGATCGGGTCCACGAATGAGACTCCGATCGCCTGCTCGAGGCCCATCAGCCGGCGGCCGATCAGCGTCCGGTGCGCCCACGGGCAGGCGCGCGCCACGTACAGGTGGTAGCGGCCGGCCTGGACCGGGTGATCGCCTCCGTCGGCGACGAAGTCACGCAACTGCGAGGGTCGCCTGCGGAACACGCCGTCGCCATCGGCTGCGTCGCGCGCCGGCGACGAGCGGGCGTCGCGCGCCGGCGACGAGTCGGGAGCTTGGTCGACCACGGCGTGAGCATAGGGCAGGGCCCGCCGCTGCCGCCGCCTCTGCTTGGATGAGCGCATGCCCGACCATGCCGAGACGGATGCCCTCGGGATGCCGGTCGACGAGATGCGAGCGCTCGGCTACTGGGTCGTCGATCGCGTAGTCGAGCACTTCCGCGACGGCGCGGATGGGCCGGCGATCAGCAGCGGGGATCCGGCCGAGCTGCGCGAGCTGCTGGGCGGCCCGCTGCCCGAGCAGCCCGGCGATCCCCTCGTGGCCCTGCGGACGCTGCTCGACGTCGCGCTGCAGCGGATGCAGCACGGCGATCATCCGCGTTACTTCGCGAGGGTTCCGGGACCGTCGTCGTATGCCGGGGTGCTCGGAGAGTGGCTCGGCACCGGGTTCAACGCGCTCGCGAGCAGCTGGGGCGGGGGAGCCGGTCCGGCGACGGTCGAGCTAGTCGTGCTCGATTGGCTGGCGGCTTTGCTGGGTCTGCCATCCGGCGCCGAGGGCGTCATCGTCAGCGGCGGGTCGCTGGCCAACATGACCGCTCTCGCCGCCGCGCGGGCGGAGCGCGGGGCCGGGATCGCGTACCTGTCGGACCAGACCCATGCGTCGATCCGCCGCGCGCTGGTGGCGCTCGGCTTCGCCGCCGATGAGATCCGCACGCTGGCGACCGACGAGCTGATGAGGCTGCGGGCGACCACCGTGGCCGAGGCGGTCGCGGCCGATCGGCGGGCTGGGAGACGGCCCGGGATCGTGATCGGGACCGCGGGCACGACCAACACCGGCGCGGTGGACGAGCTGGAGCAGATCGCCTCCGTGTGCGCGTCCGAGGGGCTGTGGCTCCACGTCGACGGCGCCTATGGAGCCCCGGCGGCCGCCTGCGATGCCGGCCGCGCGGTGCTGGCGGGCATGGAGCTGGCGGACTCGCTGGTGATGGATCCTCACAAGTGGCTGTTCGCGCCCTACGACGCCGGGATCGTGTTCGTCCGGCGCGCCGGCACGCTGGAGCGGGCGTTCTCGATGCGGCCCGAGTACCTGGCCGACGTCCAGCTGGCGCCCGGGACGGTCGACTTCGGCAACCGGGGTCTCGAGCTCTCCCGGCGCACGCGCGCGTTCAAGCTGTGGATGATGCTCAGGACCTACGGCGCACAGTCGATCCGCGCCGCCGTGCGCCGCGGGATGGAGCTTGCCGAGATCGCGCAGCGGCTGATCGACGCGGACCCGCGCTGGCGATGCGTGACGCCGGCGCAGCTGGGGATCGTGACCTTCACGCGCGACGGCTGGGACGCCGCGGATCATGCGGCGGCGGTGGCGGCTCTGACCGCCGACGGCTACGCGGCCGTGACCAGCACCAGCCTGCGGGGGCAGCCGGCGCTGCGCCTGTGCACGATCAATCCACGCACGACCGAGGCTGACATCGCCGGCACCCTCGGCCGGCTGGCCCGTGCCCGCTAGCCCTCAAAGCTGCCGGGCATCAGCCTGCCGGGGAACCCGCCGGGCCGCAAACCCGCCCGGCATCAGCCAGCTGAGCTCAACCCGCTGGCTACTGGCCCGCTAGGCGGCGGCCCGCAGCTGCGAGAGCGGTGGACGCTCGACGGGCTCGTGCGCCAGGACAGGCAGGTCCTCGTCGTCCTGCCCCAGGAAAGCGTGGGAGAGCGGTCCCGCCAGCCTTCCCTCGCGCTGGAGGCGAACGGAGACCGCGTGCAGCACCGCGAACGCCATCGGGCCTAGGTCGCGCAGCGGCTGGTGCGCGTTCTGCCGGACGTCGAGATCCACCTGTGCCAGCCCGTCCAGTCCGACCGCGCCGTAGGCGTCGATCAGCAGCGCGATGTCCACCCCGTAGCCGGTCACGAACGGAAGCCGCTCCAGGAGCTCGCGACGCGCCGCCACCTCGCCGGCCAGCGGCTGGCGCACGGCCGCGAGCTCGGGATAGAAGAGGCTCAGCAGCGGCCGTGCCGTCAGCTCCGTGACGCGGCCGCCTCCGTCGGGCAGCGTCGTCTCCCCGATCCGGAAGGGGCGCCGGTAGAGGCCCTTGACGAACGAGATCTCGGCGCTTTGAAGCAGCGGGCCGAGCAGCCCGCACGCGAAGTGCGCCCCGAAGTGCTCCGAGTCCGCGTCGAGGAAGCAGATCACGTCACCGGTGAGCACCTCCAGCGCGCGCCACATCGCATCGCCCTTGCCGAGGACCGGCCCGAGCTCGGGGCGCAGCTGCGACTGATCGTGGACCTCGGCCCCGAGCGAGCGGGCGATCTCCCCGGTGGCGTCGGTGGACGCGTCCACGACGACGATCTGGTCGATCGCGCCCAGCTCGCGCAGCGGCATCAGCGCGCGCAGGATCGCGCCGATCGTGCGCTCCTCGTTGCGTGCCGGCAGGCAGACCGAGACGGTCTCGCCGCGCCCGGAGGCGAGACGCCGAGCGGGGAATGCGGAGTGATGGAAGGTGCGGCTCCGTTGCCAGGAGCGGACTCGGCTGGACATGCACCGCGGAGGATGACAGCCCGGGCGTCTCGGACGCGCTTGCTGGGCTGGGAGAGTCCAATACTATGTATTTCATGCCATCGCGGGGGAGGCGCCGGATACCTTGAGCGATCTGCGCCCTGACGCCGGGGTGCAGCGGTGCCGGGGCCGCCGCACCCACCGGGGAGGCGCGGCGGCGTGATCGATTGCCTGCGGATTGCCGTCTTCAGGCGTCTGCTGGCGGCGTGGGCGTTCAACGAGCTGTCGTGGTTCGTGGGAACGCTGGCGCTGGCGGTGCTGGTCTACCAGCGGACCGGCAGCGCGCTCGGCACGGCCGCGTACTTCGTCTGCGCGCAGGTGGTTCCGGCTCTGATCGCGCCGCCGATGGTCGCGCGATTCGAGCGTTGGGACCCTCGTCACGCGCTGCCTGCGCTGTACGGCGCCGAGGCCGTGCTGTTCGGCGCGCTCGCCTACGCCGCAGGGCATTTCTCCTTCACCGCGCTGCTCGCGCTGACGGTCGCCGACGGCGCGCTGGCCGCGACCAGCCGCTCGCTGGCGGGGGCAGCCCGCACGGAGGTCCTGAAGCCGCTCGGCCTGCTGCGTGAGGGCAACACGCTCTCGAGCCTCGTCACGTGGATCGCCTATCTGGGAGGACCTCCGATCGGCGGCGTCGTGGTCGTGGCCGGCGGCACCGTCGCGGCGCTGCTGGTCAACAGCGGCCTGTTCGCGGCGATGGCCGTGATCCTGGCGCTGACCCGCGTTCCCCGGGTGGAGGTCGAGTCGGGCTCGGTGTTCGCGCGGCTCCGGGACGGTGTCGCGCACGCGCGTGCCGATGGCATGCTCGCGCGGCTGATCGGGATGCAGAGCCTCGGGATGATCTTCTTCACGGTCACGGTTCCGATCGAGGTCGTCTACACCCAGCGGACGCTGCACGCCGGGCCCGGCGGCTATGGCGTGCTGATGGCCTGCTGGGGGGGAGGCTGCGTCGCGGGAAGCGGCGTGTACGTTCGCTGGCGCGGTCGGTCGGCCGCGACCCTCATCTGCGCCGGGTCGCTCGCGCTCGGGGTGGGGTTCGCCGTCATGGCGGTCGCCCCCTCGCTGCCTGTCGGGCTGGCCGGGGCTGCGATCGCGGGCGTTGGCAACAGCCTGGAGTGGGTCGCCGCGCGGACCGCCGTCCAGGAGCGCGCGCCGTCGGAGTGGATGGCGATCATGATGGGCTTCTCCGAATCGGCAGCGCTGCTCGCGCCCGGGGTCGGCTACGCGCTGGGCGGGGCGCTCACCGCGCTGACCGTCTCCCGGGTCGCGTTCGCGGTGGGCGGCGCCGGCTCGCTGGCATTCGCAGCGCTGGTGCCGTTCGTGCTCGGCGGCGCTGGACGGGGGCGTGCCGGGCCAGGTGGGACGGTGCCGTCGCCCGCGTTCCCGGCGGACGGCGGCGCGGCACGGGCGTTCGCGGCTGGCGCGGGCGAGCAGGCCGACGCCGGCTCGACCAGGGGGGCCGGGGTCGCGGCGAGCGAGTCGCCCGGTTAGCCGCTGCGCCCGCGGCGCGCCGGACGTGACCCGAGTCGCCCGCCCAGCGGTGCCGCCCCGCGGCGAGCGGGACGCGCGGAGCCCGGGTCCGGACTCGCCGCGCGACCGAATCCATGCGGCCGCTGTACCGCAGCCAGCCCGGCCCATGCGGCCGGCAGCCTGAGCTCCAGCCGGTTGAGCTCCTCCAGGTGCAGCTCAGACAGCGCCCGCAGCCGCTCGGCTCCCAGCTCGGTCAGCTCCAGGCGGACGATCCGATGATCGTCGGCTCCGCGTGCGCGGCGCACGAGTCCGGCCGCCTCCGCCCGGTCGACCAGCCCGACGACGCTGTGATGGCGCAGGAGAAGGTAGTCGGCGACCTCGCCGATCGTCGGTCCAACCGCGGCGCCGTGGCCACGGATCGCAAGCAGCAGCTGGTGCTGCGCGGGCGTGAGCCCGGCGTCCTGGGCCTGCCGGGCGCTCCAGCGCTCGAAGTGGCGCAGACCGGTGCGAAGAGCGAGCAGTCGGGCGTAGTCGTCGTCCTCCAGGGACATAACTCGTAACACGATAGCATCGGGGTACGATGCATCATCCCGAGGCAGGTCCCTCCGGCGGTCCGGACAACGTCGCCGCCGGCCCCGGTGGCGACGCCGGTGCGGCCGTGTCAGGCTCCGGCGGCAGCCAGGGTTGCGGTGCCGCCGGAGCCGGCGGAAGCGCCGGCGCCGGCGCCGGCGCGGGCCGGGACGGCGTCTCTGATCTCGGAGCGCCCGCGGGCGGCCTTGCCGGCGCTGGCGCGGGGCGGGACGGCCGCCCGGTCACGGAGCCGCCGCCCGACGGCGGTCCCGAGCTCGCGCCGGACGGCGGTCCCGAGCTCGCGCCTGACGGCGGTCCCGAGCTCGTGCCGGACGGCGGTCCCGAGCTCGCGCCGGGCGACTTCACGACACCGCCGCAGGTCCTCTGGCTGGTCCCGGTGGCGCTGTGCGTCGGCGCCCTGGGTGCGGCGGTATCGCTCGCCCTGCTGGCCGCGATCGGCCTGCTGACTCACGCGGTCTACTACCAGACGTTCGGCATCGGCCTGATCTCCCCGGACCACAGCACGCTCGGGCCGCTCGCGATCGTGATTCCCGTCGTCGGCGGGCTGGTCGTGGGCCTGCTCGCACGCTTCGGGTCCGAGCAGGTCAGGGGCCACGGGATCCCCGAGGCGATGGAGAACATCCTCGTCCGCGGCAGTCGAGTGCAGCCGCGCCTGGCGATCCTGAAGCCGATCTCCAGCGCGGTCAGCATCGGCACCGGCGGGCCGTTCGGCGCCGAGGGCCCGATCATCCTCACCGGCGGCGCGGTCGGCTCGATCGTCGGCCAGCTGTTCAGGCTGACCGCCGTGCAGCGGCGCACGCTGCTGGTCGCCGGGGCCGCGGCCGGGATGAGCGCCGTGTTCGGCACGCCGGTGGCGGCGACGCTGTTCGGCGTCGAGCTGCTCGTTTTCGAGCTGCGCCCGCGCTCGATGGTGCTGATCGGGCTGTCCGCGGCGGTGGCCGACGCGCTGCGGATGGCGATGGCGAGCGGCGGACTCGTTCCGGCCGCGCCGCTGTTCCCCATCCCCTCGCACCCGTCGCTCGGCGCCGTCGCGCTGCTCGGCGCGGTCGCGATCGGGATCTCCACGGGCCTCGGCGCGTGGGTGATGACCTGGGCCGTGTATGGCTGCGAGGACCTCTTCGGGAAGCTGGTCGGCCATCTGCACTGGATGTGGTGGCCGATGATCGGCGGCCTGATGATCGGAGCTGGGGGCCTGCTCGAGCCCCGCGCGCTGGGTGTGGGCTACGACACCATCCACGCCGAGCTGCTCGGCAGGCTCGGTGTCGGAGCGCTCCTGCTGCTGTTCGCCGTCAAGCTCGTGATCTGGGCCGCGGGGCTGGGCTCGGGCACGAGCGGCGGCATCCTCGCGCCGATCCTGATGATGGGCGCCGCAGTCGGCGGCGTGCTGGGCCACGCGCTGCCCGGCGCGCCGGTCGGGGCCTTCGCGCTGATCGGGATGTGCGGGTCGCTGGCGGGCGTGACGCGCTCGCCGTTCACGGCGATCGTGTTCGCGTTCGAGTTGACGCACGATCAGAACAGCCTGCTGGCCTTGCTGATCGCGGCGACCGTCGCGCACCTGATCAGCGTGCTCGTGCTCAGGCGCTCGATCCTGACCGAGAAGGTCGCCCGGCGCGGCCTGCACGTGATGCGCGAGTACTCGGTGGATCCGCTGGAGGCGACGTTCGTGCGGGAGGTGATGGACACCGACGTGCTCGCCGTCGAGCCCGGCCGGCGCCTGGCCGACCTCTACCGGGCGCTTCCAGAGGGCTCTCCGCAGCGCCGCCAGCGGCTCCTGCCGGTGCTGGATGCCGATCGGGCGCTGGTGGGCGTGCTGCCCCTGTCGGCGGTGATCGGGGATCGCGGTCGCGGCGGCTCGGTCCGCGATGCGATGGTGGGCCCGCTCGCGGTCGCCCATCCGGACGAGGTCCTGAGCGCCGTGGCCGACCGCATGGCGCAGCGCGGCGTCGGAGTGGTTCCCGTGGTCGATCGGACCGGCGCCGGACGCCTGGAGGGATTGGTCTCCCAGGACGCGCTGCTGTCCGCGCGCCGGAGGCTCCTCAACGAGGAACGGCGCGCGGAGCGCGTGCTGACGCCGAGGCTCGCCCGCAGGCGGCCCGGCTGACCCGCGTGAGCCGCTCTACCAGCCGCCGCGCCAGTCGGGGCTGGCCTTGCGGGCCTTGGCGGCGTCCATGCGGGCGTGCTTGCGCTTGTCCAGGCGCCACTGGATGAGCGACAGGACGAGGACAAGGGCCGGGAAGAACCCGATCGTGATGAACATCACGTCGGTGATCTGCTTGTCCGTCGACTCTCCCCACCAGCCCTGCCCGCCGTCGGCGCGTGCGAACGCCGCCGGGGCGAACGTCAGCAGGGCGCCGACGAAGACCGTCAGCGAGATCATGAACCTTGCGCGTCGCATCGGTGCGCAAGCCTACAGAATCGGGCGGCTCAACGCGCCGGTGCGGCTCTCCTTGCGACGGCGGCCACGGCCTGAAGCAGGGCGGGGTTGTACTCGTCGGCGCGGTCGGTCACCTCCAGGTGGTCGATCGGGGTCTCGAGCACCTCGGCGTCGAGCGCCTGCGCCAGCTCGCGCTGATTGAACGGCGACACCGATCGGTCATGCGCGGTCACCACGACCGCGGACGGGACCGACACAGACCGCAGCCAGGGCCGCGAGTCGAAGCGTCCCAGCTCCCGCCCCGCCTCGGCCACCGCGCGCGCGTCGCTTCTCAGCATCTCCGACAGCCACCATGCGCCGTGCTCGTCGGTCGCGATCCCCAGCCGCCTGAAGCCGGAAGCGTAGGTTCGCCTGGGAGCGGCGCTCAGCAGCACCCGCAGCAGCCACATCCACTTCCAGGCGCGGCGCGTCGCCTCGTCCTGGAAGTGCTGACTGGTGCCGCTCAGCACGATGCCGGCGACGACATCGGGGTGGTCGCGCGCCATCAGCTGGGCGATCGTGCCGCCCATCGAATAGCCGACCGCGACCGCCGGGCCCGTGCCGAGCTCGCGCAGCAGAGCGGCCGCGTCCGCCGCGCAGTCGGCCAGCCGGAAGCGCTCGAAGGACCTGATCCCCCGTCCGTGCCCGCGGTGGTCCGGGGCCAGCACGCGGTGGCCGGCGTCTGTGAGCGCTCCGTAGGCGCCGCACCAGTTCAGGTCCGCGTTGACCATCCAGCCGTGCAGCAGCAGGACCGGTTGCCCGTCGCCGCCCGAGTCGCGCAGGAACATCTCCCCCCGTCCGGGCACGATCACGGTGCTGGCGGGCGGCAGGGGTCGGTGCGGCAGCGGCGCCGGCAGGGAGCGGACCACCGTTCGATCCTAGACGGCCTCCTACCATCGGGGCCATGGCGGTCGTGATCGCATCTGACATCGGCAAGGACATGGCCGGCGAGCCGCTGCTGCGCGGGGTCTCGTTCAAGCTGGAGCGCCGCGACCGCATGACCCTGTCGGGACGCAACGGCGCGGGCAAGACGACGCTGCTGCGGATGCTCGCGGGCGAGGCCTCGGTCGATCTCGGCGAGCTCGTGCTCGCAAAGGGGGCCAGGGTCGCGCTGCACGACCAGAGGCCGCCGCGCGAGCGTGACGTGACGCTGCGCGACTACGTCCTGTCAGGCGCGCCCCAGCTCGTGGCGATCGAGCGTGAGCTGTCCGAGCTGGAGCAGGCGATGGCCGACGGCGCCCACGACGAGGCGACGCTCGACCGCTACGCGCGCGCCCAGGCCCGGCTGGAGCACGCCGGCGGATACGGCTGGCGGGACCGCGCGCTCGGAACCCTCAAGGGGCTGGGATTCGCCGACGACGCGGACCTCGATCGGCAGCTGGCCACCTTCTCCGGCGGTGAGCTGACCCGTGCCTCGCTCGGCCGGGCGCTGGCCGGAGATCCGGATCTGCTGCTGCTGGACGAGCCGACCAACCACCTTGACATCGCCTCGCTGGAATGGCTTGAGTCGCACCTGGTCTCGCTCGACGCGGCGATCGTGCTCGTCGCCCACGATCGCTGGTTTCTGGAGGCGGTCGGCACCTCGGTGCTGGAGCTGGAGGGCGGTCGTTCGCGCTTCTTCGCCGGCAGCTGGCACCGGTGGCGGCGGGAGCGGGCCGCGCGCGAGCTGGCGCTCGGGCGCGCGATCGATCGCCAGCAGGCCGAGATCGAGAGGCTCGAGCGGTTCGTGAACCGCTTCCGCGCCGGGACCCGTGCTCGCCAGGCTCAGTCCCGCGCCAGGAAGCTCTCCAAGATCGATCGGCTCTCAGGCGGCCCGCGGGACGGCGCCGCGCTGCAGTTCACGTTCAAGCCACCGGAGCGCAGCGGGCGGGTCGTGTTCGAGCTTCAGGGCGCGGAGCTTCGGGCCGGCGGCAGGCTCCTGCTGCGCGACGCCGAGCTGTGGCTGGAGCGCGGCGAGCACGTTTCGTTGGTGGGCGCCAACGGCGCCGGCAAGACGACGCTGATCGAGACCCTCGCGGGCATCCGGGAGCTGGAAGCTGGCAAGCTGCTGACGGGCCACAACGTCAAGCTCGGCTATCTGTCCCAGCACGCCGAGGAGCTGAACGCGGGGACCGCGAGAACGGTCCTGGAGGCGACCCAGCGTGCCACCGGCCTGACCCCGGGACGGGCGCGGGCGCTGCTCGGCCGCTTCCTGTTCTCCGGCGACGACGCGGACAAGCCGCTCGACGGCCTCTCGGGTGGTGAGCGCCGCCGGCTGTCGTTGGCTGTCCTCGTCAGCTCCGGGGCGAACGTCCTGATCCTGGATGAGCCGACCAACCATCTTGACGTCGAGAGCCGTGAGGCGCTCGAGACCGCGCTGCGAGAGTTCGAGGGCGCGGTGCTGCTGGTGTCCCACGACCGGGCGCTGCTGGACGCGATCGGCACCCGGACCGTCGCGATCGAGGAGGGCGGGCTGCGCAGCTATGTGGGTGGCTGGCCCGAGTACCTGCGGGTCCGAGCTGAGCGTGCGGAGGCGACCGGCCAGGCGCGGGCGCCGGGCGACGCTCGCGGGCCTTCGGACGCGTCGTCCGGCGGGCGTGCGGCTGCGTCCGGCCGGCGTGCGGCTGCTGGCGGTGGGCGTGCGGCTGCGGGCGGCGGGCATGCGGCTGC
>JAJZWB010000185.1 GCA_021846845.1 Actinomycetes bacterium
CCGATCGGAGCTGCGGCCGAGCGGGGCATGGCGGACGCGAACGCCGGCGTGGCGCAGGCGAGCAGGGCGCAGACCGCCCCTGCTGCGGCGCGGGTCGAGGCAGGCTTCGTGATCAAGGTGACTCCTCTGGAGCTGTGGACTTGGATGTAGAGCTACCCGGTCAGTCACATAGAGCACTGCCACAGGCGATTGGTCACGCGGATTGGACCGATGTCCGGCCAGCCGGCGCCGGAGCGCAAGTACGCCGGCGCGCGGCCGATAACCCACAGCTTCGGCACCGATCGTCTCGCCTCAACGCGCGGCGAGCGCCTCCCGGAAGCGCTTGACCGTCGCGCCCGGGCGTACGTGCTCTCCCGGCGCCAGCTCGGCGACCCGCAGCTCCTCGATCAGCCATCTCAGGTCCGGCCGTCCGCGCGCCCGGGCCTCGAGCTCGTGGATCGCTGCCATCCGCTCGCGGTCGGCGGCGACGCGGCTCGGCAGGCGCTCCAGACGCTGCGCGGCCGCGCGCAGGTAGCGCTCGACGTCGCCCAGTCGCGCGAGTCCGGTGCCGGTGAGCATCCCGGGGTGGACGAGCCGGCCCAGCTGACGCGCGACATCCTCGCGTGCCGGGCCCAGGACGGCGGTCGCCGGAAGCGCGTCGAGGCGGTCACGGACGGCGCCCACCGCGTCCAGGATTCCGCCGAGTGCGACCAGCGCGTCGAGCGCCGCCGGCCGGAGGCTCCCGCGGACGTGCTCGCCGAGGGCCGCGAAGGACCCCGCGTCCCAGGCCGGTCCGCCGCCGCTGGCGACGAGCGCGTCGAGCGCAGCGTCCGTCGCGTCCTCGATCGTCAAGTCCAGCGTGCCGTGGGGCGCGCCCGCGAGGGTGAGGGTGAGCCGGGCTCCGAGGTGCGCGACCAACCAGCCGCGCGGCGAGGGGACCGTGAGCCGAAGCAGCCGGCGGGTCCCGCGAGCCATCGTCAGGGCCTGCTCGGCGGCGCTCTCGCAGATCCTCACTCCGACCGTGTCACCCTCGTCGACGAGCGCCGGGAAGCCGCGGATGCCGCCCGGGAGCGAGACGGTGCGCGGAATCGATGGGATGTCGAAGCCGCGCATGCCCTGGCTCGCGAGCACCGGCGCCGCGCGCTCAAGGCGCGCCCTGAGCCGTGGCCGCAGATCCTCGCGCAGCGCGTCCAGCGACTGGCCCGAGGCGAGCGCCGAGCCGTCCTCGTCCTCCACGCTGAAGGTCACGCGCAGATGCGCGGGGAGATCCCTCAGGGACCAGTCTCCGGGCCCGATCCGCACGCCCCGCAGCCGCTCGATCGCCTCGGCGAGCACCGACAGCAGCGGGCCGGAGCGCGGCTTCACGACGGCGAGCAGCGCGGCCGCGGTGTCGGGAATCGGGACCAGCGACGTCCGCAGGGGCTTGGGCAGCGTTCGCAGCAGCGTTACGACCAGCTCCATGCGAAGCGCGGGCACCAGCCACTCGAAGTCACTCTCCCGTACCGCTCCCAGCACCGCGAGCGGTACGTGGACCGTGACGCCGTCGGCCGCCGAGCCGGGGTCGAATCGGTACGAGAGCCTCAGCTCCAGCTGCGGGTCGCCCTGAACCCAGAGCGCCGGACGGTCACGGTCGTCGGGCGCCACCTCGCCCTCGATCAGCATGTCCATCGGGTAGTCGAGCAGGGCCGGCTGGGTCCGGCGCGCCTGCTTCCACCAGCGGTCGAAGTGACGGCCGCTCACGACGTCCTGCGGAATCCGCTCGTCGAAGAAAGCCGCTCGCCTGGCCTCGCTCGCGAGCAGGTCGCGCCGTCGCGCGCGGGCCTCCAGCGCCTCCACCTCCTCCACCCGTCGCTCGTTCTCGCGCATGAAGTCGTGGCGCTGGTCCCAATCGCCCTCGACGAGCGCGCTGCGGATGAACAGCTCGCGCGCGGCCGCCGGGTCGATTCGCCCGTACGGGACGGTCCGCGCCTTGACGATCGGCAGTCCGTACAGGGTCACCTGCTCGGGCGCGACCACCGCGGCACGGCCACGATCCCACCGGGGCTCGCCGTAGGAGCGCCTCACAAGGTGCTCGGCCAGCTGCTCGACCTGCCCGACGTCGACCGCGGCCGCGGTCCTGCCCCAGAGTCGGGTCGTCTCGACCAGCTCGGCGACCATCACCCACGACGGCCCGCGCCGCGCGAGCGCGGAGCCGGGGAAGATCGCGAACCTCGCTCCCCGCGCGCCCGTGTACTCGCGGGTCCCGGTGTCCCTCATACCGAGGTGCGAGAGCAGCCCGGCGAGCAGCGCGGAGTGGATCTGCGATCCCTCGGCCGGCTCGTCGTTGAGCCTGAGCCCGACCTCTCGCGCCGCGTCCTGGAGCTGAGCCACGAGATCCTGCCACTCGCGGATGCGCAGGTGGTGAAGGAACTCGGCCCTGCAGCGCCTGCGCAGCTGGGATCGGGAGAGCTCGTCGCCCAGCGAGCGCACGTACCGCCACAGGTTCAGGTACGTCAGGAAGTCCGAGGACCTGTCCGTGAAGCGGGCATGGAGCTGATCGGCCGCAGCGCGCTGTTCGGAGGGGCGCTCGCGTGGGTCCTGGATCGACAGGGCCGCGGCGATGACGACCACCTCGCGGACGCAGTCGAGCCCGTCGGCCTCCAGGACCATGCGACCGAGACGTGGATCGATCGGAAGCCTCGCGAGGCGGCGCCCGAGCGGCGTGAGCGGCCCCGTGTCCGAACGATCCAGGGCCCCGAGCTCATCGAGCAGCGCGACACCGTCCCGCACCTGGCGGCGGTCCGGCGCGTCCAGGAAGGGGAACGCCTCGATGTCCCCCAGCCCGAGTGCGGCCATCTGGAGGATGACGCTCGCGAGGTTCGTGCGCAGCACCTCCGGGTCGGTGAACTCCGGGCGCGCGTCGAAGTCCTCCTCCGAGTACAGCCGCACGCAGATCCCGTCGGCCACGCGGCCGCAGCGCCCCTTGCGCTGGTCGGCAGACGCGCGTGAGATCGTCTCGATCGGCAGCCGCTGCACCTTCAGCCGCGCGCTGTAGCGTGAGATGCGCGCGAGGCCGGTGTCGACCACGAAGCGGATTCCGGGAACCGTCAGGGACGTCTCCGCGACGTTCGTCGCGAGCACGACGCGCCGGGATCGGCGGCCCCTCCTGCTGGCGAAGACCCTCTGCTGGTCCGCCGCCGCAAGCCTCGAGTACAGCGGCAGCACCTCCACACCGGGCCCCAGCCGCCCGGTGAGCAGCTCCGCCGCGTCGCGAATCTCCCGTTCCCCGGAGAAGAACGCGAGCACGTCGCCGTCCCCCTCGCGGAGCAGCCCCTCGACGGTGTCTGCGACCGCGTCGAGCAGCTCCTCGCCCTCCATCGGCGGTCGGTAGCGGACCTCCACGGGATACGTGCGACCGGTGACCTCGACGATCGGCGCGCCGCCGAAGTGCTCGCTGAACCGCTCGGGATCGATTGTCGCGCTCGTGATGATCAGCTTGAGATCGCGGCGCCGCGTCAGAATCCCGTGCAGGCAGCCGAGCAGGAAGTCGATGTTGAGCGAGCGCTCGTGCGCCTCGTCGACGATCACCGTGTCATAGCGGCGCAGCAGCGGATCTCGGCGGATCTCGGCCAGCAGCAGCCCGTCTGTGACCAGGCGGATGAGTGTGTCCTCAGAGCCTCGATCATCGAACCTGACCGCATAGCCGACCGCGCCGCCGAGCGGGACACCGAGCTCATCCGCGATCCGCTGCGCCACCGTGCGCGCAGCGATCCGTCGCGGCTGGGTGTGGGCGATCGCTCCGCGCACGCCGCGCCCGAGCTCCAGGCACAGCTTGGGCAGCTGGGTCGTCTTCCCCGATCCGGTCTCCCCGGCCACGACGACAACCTGGCTATCCCTGATCGCAGCGAGGAGATCATCGCGACGTGCCGACACCGGCAGCTGCGGCGGGTAGGAGACCACCGGGACCGACGCCCGGCGCCGCTGCACGCGGGCTCGTGCCTCCGCGAGCTGGCGCTCGAACCGCGCCCGGCTCTCCTCATCGCCGCGACGCAGGTGGCGAGCCTGGCGGCGCAGGCGCCGCTCGTCCTGCAGCGTCAGCTCCCGCAGCGCCGCCTCCTCGACGACGACCGGCATCTACGGGGTGGCTTCAAGCCCGCCGCGGGAGAGCCGGGCGGCGGCGAGCGGGGTGGCTTCGGGGCCGCCGCGGGAGAGCCGGGCGGCGGGGGACCGGGCGGGGGAGAGCGAGGAGCAGACGGGTCGCATCCGCATCGAGAATAGGCCGCTCCCAAGCGGGCGCGGGCGACGGGCGGGCCTCGGAGGATCCCGCCCCGGCCGGGCGCCCTGAGAACGGTTCCAGCCCGGCGACTCCGACGAGATGGCGCTCGATCCGGAGCGCCATCGAGAAGGCAAGGCGGAAAGCGGCTGAAGGGACTCGAACCCTCGACCTTCTGCATGGCAATTAGAGCGGGGAGAAGGTTTTACCCTCGAAAAGCCTACAGATAAAGGGTTTACGCTCAAGTAGCTTCAGGTACGTTCAAGTAGTTTTGGGAGAAAGTTCGGGAGAACTTTGGTAAAATCCCTGCTGAGCGAGAAATCCGGCCCCCAGCCGATTCGCCTGGTTTTGGGCGATCTGCAA
>JAJZWB010000056.1 GCA_021846845.1 Actinomycetes bacterium
GGGCGCGGGGACGGGAACGAACGGGCCGGGCGGCAGGGGCGCGGGCGCGGGGCCGGGCGGCCCGAACCCGGGTGCGGGGAGCGGCGGGCTGGGCGGGCAGGCTGTTCGGCGTGGCGGCAGCGGAACAGGCCGTCACCCGGCTCGCGCCGGCGCGTCGACCCATGTCGGCCTCGCCGCCGCCGAGGGCTCCGCACGCGCCCCACGAGCCGTGGCGACCGCTGTCGCATCGCGTCGCCTGTCGCGAGCTGCGCGTGGCGGCCGGGGCGCGGTCAGGGCCGGTTCCGCGCTGCTGCGCACCGGCTCGCTCGCGGCCGCGATCGGCGTCGCCGAGGCACTGGCGCTGGCCCCGGCAGGCCTGGGCTGAGGCGTGCGCGCGGTCTCATCCCGGGTGACGCAGGTGCGAAAGATCACCAGGCCGGCACCGTGCCGCCTGAGCTTGTAGGCTCAACCGCCCGGATGAGGATCGGAGTTCCAACCGAGAGGGCAGAGGGCGAGCGACGTGTGGCTCTCGTGCCGGAGATCGTTCGAAAGCTGACCAGCGCCGAGGGCGAAGCTCGTCCCCGGGTCGTGGTGCAGCGCGGCGCGGGGGAGGGAGCGCTGATCTCGGATGAGGCGTTTGCCGAGGCGGGCGCTGAGCTGGCGGACGGCGCGGAGGAGGTGCTCGGCGCCGACGTGGTGCTGAAGGTCGCGCCGCCGACCATGGAGGAGATCGGTCGCCTGCGTCCCGAAAGCGTGCTGATCGGCTTCCTGGCGCCGCTGACCAACGCTGAGGGGGTGCGCGCGATCGCCGCCACGGGCGCGACCAGCTTCGCGATGGAGGCGGTCCCGCGGATCAGCCGCGCTCAGTCGATGGACGCGCTGTCGTCTCAGGCGAACATCGCCGGGTACCGCTCGGCCCTGATCGGTGCGCAGGAGCTGGGGCGCTTCTTCCCGATGCTGATGACCGCGGCGGGCACCATTCGGCCCGCGACCGTGCTCGTGCTCGGGGCGGGCGTCGCCGGGCTGCAGGCGATCGCCACGGCGCGCCGGCTCGGGGCGGTCGTCCAGGGTTTCGATGTCCGCGCCGCGGTCAAGGAGCAGGTCGAGTCGCTCGGCGCACACTTCCTGGAGTTCGATCTGGGCGGCGACCTGGAGGGCGCGGGCGGCTACGCGAAGGAGCTGACGCCTGAGCAGCAGGCGCTCCAGCAGGAGCTCATGGCCGAGGCGATCGGGAAGGTCGACGTGGTGATCACGACCGCCCTGGTGCCAGGCCGCCGGGCACCGATCCTGGTTTCCGAGGACGCGGTCCGGCGGATGAAGCCGGGCTCGGTCGTCGTCGACCTGGCGGGCGAGGCGGGCGGCAACTGCGAGCTTTCGGTGCCCGGCGAGTCGGTCGTGCGCCACAGCGTCAAGATCATCGCGCCGCTCAACGTGCCGAGCACGATGGCCGAGCACGCCTCGCAGCTGTACGCGCGCAACGTGCACGCGCTGCTGGGGCTGATGATCGACGGTTCGGGCGCGCTGGCGCTGGACTTCTCGGACGAGGTGGTCGCCGGCGCGTGCATCACGCGCGGCGGGGAGATCGTGCACGGGGGCGCAAAGGCCGCGGCGTCCTCGGCCGCATAGGGGAGGAGACCGGTCGTGGGCACCACATTCGTGATCGATCTGTCCGTGCTGGTTCTCGCCGGGTTCGTCGGCTACAGCGTCATCTCGAAGGTTCCAAACACCCTGCACACGCCGCTGATGTCGGGCACGAACGCCATCCACGGCGTCGTCGTGCTCGGTGGCCTGCTGCTGATGCACGTCGCGAGCGGATGGCTGGAGCACGTGCTGCTCGTGGTCGCGGTCGCGTTCGGCACGATCAACGTGATCGGCGGCTTCCTGGTCACCGATCGAATGCTGGGGATGTTCAAGGGCAGGGAGCCCGCCAAGGGGAGCGAGCCCGCCAAGGCGAGTGAGCCCGCCAAGGGGAGCGAGCCCGCTCCCACGTCGAAGGACGACCGCAAGTGATGGTCTCCGGGACGGTCTTCTTCCAGACGACCTACTTCACCGACGCGGCCTACATCGTCGCGTTCTCGCTGCTCATCTACGGTATGGGCGGGCTGACCGGGCCCCGCACGGCGGTGCGCGGGAACAAGATCGCCGCGGTGGGGATGGCGATCGCCGTAGCCGCCACGCTGCTGACCCCAGGGGTGTGGCACGGCACGAGCACCGTCATCCTGATCATCGTCGGCGTGGTGATCGGCACGGCGATCGGGGTCCCGGCTGCCCTCAGGGTGCGCATGACGGCGATGCCGCAGATGGTCGCGATCTTCAACGGGGTCGGCGGTGGCGCCGTCGCGCTGATCGCATGGGTCGAGTTTCGCCACCACTTCGAGCCCGGCTACTTCCCGCTGCGCACCGAGATCTTCGAGCTGTTCGGCGCGATCGTCGGATCGGTCTCCTTCTGGGGCTCGAACATCGCCTTCGGAAAGCTCCAGGAGGTGCTGCCCGGCAGGCCGATCAAGCTGCCCGGATCCAGCCAGACATTCCTGAACATAGGGCTGTTCGTCGTCGCGGTTGTGAGCGCGGTGGTGCTCTGCGCAGGCGTTCACTCGCAGGCGCTGTTCATCCTCGGGATCCTGGTCGCCTCGGCGGCGCTGGGCAACATGGTCGTGCTGCCGATCGGCGGCGCCGACATGCCCGTGGTGATCTCGCTGCTGAACGCGTTCACGGGGCTGTCGGCCGCGGCGACCGGCGTGGCGCTCAACAACACCGTGATGATCGTGGCCGGGATGATCGTCGGCGCCTCGGGCACGATCCTGACCAACCTGATGGCCAGGGCGATGAACCGGTCGGTGCCGGCGATCGTCGCCGGCGGCTTCGGCGGCGCCGTCGCCGCTCCTGCGGCCGGCGGGGAGCGGGCCGGCGGCGCGGTGCGATCCACCTCTCCCGCCGACGTCGCGATCCAGCTCGCGTACGCGCGCCAGGTCGTGATCGCGCCCGGCTACGGCATGGCGGTCGCGCAGGCGCAGCACGCCGTGCGCGAGTTGGAGCGCGCGCTCGAGTCCAGGGGAGTGGTCGTGAAGTACGCGATCCATCCGGTCGCCGGGCGGATGCCGGGCCACATGAACGTGCTGCTCGCCGAGGCGGACGTGCCATACGACCTGCTGCGCGAGATGGATGACATCAATCCGGAGTTCAGCCGCACCGATGTGACGCTCGTGATCGGGGCCAACGACGTCACCAATCCGGCGGCCAAGAACGAGCCGGGGAGCCCGATCTACGGTATGCCGATCCTGGAGGTCGACAAGTCTGCGTCGGTGATCGTGCTCAAGCGCTCGATGGCGTCCGGTTTCGCCGGGATCGACAACCCTCTCTTCTACGACCCCAAGACCGCGATGCTGTTCGGCGACGCAAAGGCTTCGGTCGCCGAGATCACCGCAGAGGTGCAGGCGCTGTAGTGAAGCTCCCGGGAACGCGCACCGGCAGGCGATGGACCCGGACCGGCTGACGGCCATCCCGATCTTCTCGGAGCTGTCCGCCCAGGAGGCGCGCAGGTTGTCCGCGTTCGCCGTCGAGAGCAGCGTGCCTGAGGGCAGCGTCCTGATCCGAGAGGGGGATTTCGCGACGAAGCTGATCGCGATCGAGGAGGGGACCGCCGAGGTGCGCAGCGGCGGCGTCCGGATCGCGTCGCTGGGCCCGGGCGACGTGATCGGCGAGATGGGTCTGCTGGAGGGCCGCCGGCGGATGGCCGATGTGATCGCGACCTCGCCGATGCTGCTCATAGAGCTCACCCACTGGGAGCTCCGCCGGATGTCGGACCAGACCGTCACCCGGCTGCGGGCGATGATCGAGCGGCGTCGCCGGGCCGGGGTCGCCGATCTGACGGATGCGCCCGGGGAGCGATCCGGCTCTGATCGCGCCGCCCCGGATAAGCCGGTCTGAGAGCCGCCCGAACGTGGCGCCGGACCGTGGCGCCGCCGCCGGCCGACCGGCGCTCGGCCACCCGTTGACCGGCGCTCAGCCGCCCGTTGGCCGCCGCTCCGCCGTCCGCGGTCCCGGGGACCCCGCTGAGGCGGCCCCGGCGTTCCGTCGGAGGATTCTGGTAGCGTGCCGCACGCCGAACTTCCGGAGCGCCATCCCGGAAGACGGGGAACCCAACCCAACCGGGGCGAGTCTCGCGGTGATCCGTGAGAAGCGCTCACTCAGTGAGCGCGAGCCCGTCAGCTAACCCCGCAGGCAACAGGCGCCCAGCTTCCGACCCCAGCCCGCTGGGGTCAATCGAAACTTGCTCTCTCGCAGCCCTCAGACCGGCGGTACTCCTCCAGGCGCCACGCCCGTGACGGACAGCTCAGCCGGGCGCCGAGCGGGTCGGGTGAGATGAGGCGGATCAGTCGCCTCGTGTGCCTGACGGCCGTCGCCCTGACCTGTGCCGGCGGCGTCGCGGCGGCGGCGACCGGGGGCGCCGGGCTCGTGACGGCAACAAGCCCGCAGGGGCTCGTCAACCCCGAGGCGAAGGTCGTGTTCTCCCGGGTTCTGCGCCTCGGCGCGCGGGGCGCCGACGTCGGCACGTTGCAGGCATGGCTGAGCGCGGTCGGGTTTCGTGTGCCGGACACCGGCTATTTCGGGAAGCTGACCAGGATCGCGGTGCGCCGCTTCCAGCTTTCGAAGGGGCTCGCGCCCGCCAGCGGCACGGTCGGGCAGCTGACCGCCTCGGCGCTGCTCACCGCCGTCCAGCAGGCCGCCAAGACGTCGGCGGCGCTGGTCGCGCCGGATGCAGCCACCGGGCTCGTGTTCCCGCTGGCGCCGATCTCCCAGGTGCTCCCGCCGACGGACTGGACGCTGGACCAGGGGATCGACATCGGGACCGTCAACAACGCCTGCGGGCCCCTGGTCACGGAGGTCGCGATGGCGCCCGGCACGATCGTGAAGGAGGGGATCGACGGCTTCGGTCCGTATGCGCCCGTGATCAAGGTGTCCAGCGGCCCGCTTGAGGGCCGCTACATCTACTACGGCCACGCGGCACCGGCGCTGCTGCCGGTCGGCACCGTCGTGACCGCCGGCGAGCCGATCGCCGAGGTGGGCTGCGGCGACGTCGGCATCTCCTCGGCGCCGCACCTGGAGATCGGGATCAGCGCTCCCGGGGGACCGCCCTGCTGTCCGGGATACCAGCAGACCTCGCCCGACTGGTACCAGGTGGTGCTGGCGCTCTACCGCTCCGCCAGCAGGACCGCGCACCGCCGGCGGGTCGCGTTCACGCTCCGCCACGCCGGCTTCCGCCGGGTCGGCTCCTAGAACGAACCGTCCCGTGGGGCGGCCGGCTGGCCGGCTCGCGCCGTCCGATCGGGTCGGCGCGTGAGCGACGCCGGCCGGCAGCCGCGGCTCTCGGCGGGGCGAGCCCGCCGAAGGCGGGATCCAGGGTAAGCTCGGCTCGCGTGGACGAGCTGGACAGACTCTGCGAACGGCTCCTCGGGAATCGTGCCGCGGCGGTCGAGGCCGCCCGCGAAGCGCGCGCCCGCGGCGGCGGGGATCGGGTCGGGTCCCTGCGCGCCGCGCTTGAGGAGTGCCGGGACCGGGCGGGCGCCCCGTCCGGGGAGGCCGCCTCCGCTGCGCCGAGCGGCCCCGCCGGGGCGACGGGCGGCGCGCTCGGACCCGACCTGGCAGCGGCCGTGTCGGAGGAGCTGGCGCGCGCCTGCACGGGGCTCGAGGCGCTCGATCGTGAGGCGCTGGCGCTGCGCGACCTGCTCGGGCTCTCCCATGAGGAGATCGCCGCGGTGCTCGGCGTGCGGACCGGCTCGGTCGCCGTTCTGCTGGCGCGGGCGCGGGTGGCGCTGCGTGAGCGCCTGCGCGGCCCGGGAGAGCCGCAGCCGGATTGCGCCGAGCGTGAACGGGCGCTCGCCGGCATCGAGCGACGACGTGACGGACTGTCGCTGACCGCCCCGGAGGAGGACTGGCTGATCGAGCACCTGTCCCGCTGCCGCGGCTGCGCCCAGGCGCACGCGGCCGTGCTCGAGGCGGCGGCCTGCTACGCGACGTGGGACGCGGCCGCGTGAGCGCTTCGCCGCTGCGCCTGCTGACCAGCGATGGCGAGCTGTCGCTGGATGGCCGGCCGCTGCTCATGGGGATCGTCAACGCGACGCCGGACTCGTTCTCCGACGCCGGACTGGAGCAGACGACCGAGGCGCGGGTCTCGCTCGCGTCGGCCCTGCTGGCCGACGGCGCGGCGCTGATCGACGTCGGCGGCGAGTCGGGCGTAACCAACCGCCCGCCGGTCCACGAGGCCGAGGAGATCGCCCGCGTCGTGCCGGTGATCGAGCGGATCGTCTCGGAGCTCGGGGCGCGGGTGTCGGTCGACACCTACAAGCCCGCCGTCGCGAGGGCGGCGATCGCGGCAGGCGCCTCGATCGTCAACGACGTGAGCGGGCTGCGCGACCCAAGCCTCGCGGACGTGTGCGCGGAGACCGGCGCCGCCCTGGTCGTGATGCACACGATCGCGCCGCCCAAGCAGAAGCTGCTCGATCGCCGGCTCGACGCGACGATCGTCGACGACGTGCGCAGGTTCCTGGTCGACCGGATAGAGCTTGCCATGGCGCGCGGCGTCCGCTTCGAGCAGCTGATCGTCGATCCAGGACCGGACTTCTCCAAGACCCCGGCCCAGACCGTCACCGTGCTGCGTGCGCTGCCGACGCTGACGGAGCTCGGCCGCCCTGTGCTGCTGGCCGTCAGCCGCAAGGACTTCGTCGGCGCGTTGACCGGCCGGGGGCCGCGTGAGCGGCTCGCGGGCACGCTGGCGGCGATGGCCCACGGCGTGGACGCCGGTGCGCAGCTGCTTCGCGTGCACGACGTCGCCGAGGCGGCCGACTATCTGGCGGTCCGCGCCGCGCTCGCCGCCGACGGTGCGGTCGATCCGTCGCTGGCCCTCTCCGACGGGCTGCGCTGGGCGCAGGCCGACGGCTCCGGCGACGTTCGTCCCGCGCGCTAGAGTCCCCGGCCGAAGAATCGCCGGTCGCTGGCCCAACGCGACCGGAGCCCACCGATCCAGGCAAAGGAGCAGAACCATGTCCGTACTCGATCGCAGCTCGCTGGAGCAGAGCCCGCTCGCCGACCTTCACGCGATCGCGTCCGAGCTGTCCATAGACGGCTACAGGCGGCTGCGCCGGCCTCAGCTGATCGACGCGATCATCGAGCGCCAGGAGGGTGCAACCGGGTCCGCGGGCGCGGAGGCGCCGGCTGCCGCGGTCGTCGCCGAGGCCCCGGCCGTGGCGGTCGAGGCGGAGGATGAGGCGCCGGAGGGCGCCCGCAGGCGCGGACGGCGCGGCGGGCGTGGTCGCGCGGCGGCGGCCGAGCAGGAGCCGACCCCGTCCGAGGAGGTGGCGGAGGCCGTGGAGATGCCTGCGGAGGAGGAGGCTCCGGTCGCGAAGGCGACGCGCGCCAGGAAGGGGACGCGCGCCAGGAAGGGGACGGCCGCAGAGGAGAAGGCGCCCTCCGGGGAGGAGGCGCCCTCCGGGGAGGAGGCGCCCTCCGGGGAGAAGGCACCGTCCGGGGAGGAGGCTCCACCCGCCCGCAGGAGGACGCGCGCCCGGAAGGAGGCGCCCCCGGAGCTGACGGCTGCCGTGGAGGAGGAGCCCGTCCGGGAGGAGGCTGCCGCCATTGAGGAGGAGCCCGTCCGGGAGGAGGTCGTCGCCGGCGTCGTCGAGCTGATGGGCAACGGCTCGGCATTCCTGCGCGTCTCGCCGCCGGAGCCGTCGGACGACGACGTCTACATCTCGTCGGCCCAGGTGAAGCGCTGCGAGCTGGTGTCAGGCGACCGCGTGGAGGGTCCCAAGCGAGCGCCGCGGCGCTCGGAGCGGTTCCCCTCCCTGATCAGGATCGACACCGTCAACGGACGGCCGGCATCGGAGCTGTCAGACGGAGCGCACTTCGACGATCTGCCGGCCGCGTTCGCCACCGAGCAGCTGACGCTCGCCGGCGACGATCCGACGCTCTCGGCGGTCGAGCTGCTGGCGCCGTTCGGGAAGGGCTCGCGGGTGACGATCACCGGCGGCCCGCGCTCCGGCAAGTCGCACCTGCTCAAGCTGCTGGCGCGCGCGCTCGCCGGCCGGAGCGACCTCGTTGTGCAGGTGGTGCTCGCCGGCGTGCGTCCGGAGGAGATCGGCGACTGGAGCGACGCGCCCGTCACCCCGATCGCGATGCTCAGCTTCGCCGCATCCCAGGACGCCCAGGGGGCGGCGGTCGACTCGGCGATCGAGCAGGGACGCCGGCTGGCCTCACGCGGGGCCGACGCCGTCGTGCTGATCGACTCGCTGGAGGGGTGCGCGGTCCAGGTCGCGCGCCGCGCGCTGGCCTCCGCGCGCAACATCGTCGGCGGCGGTTCGCTGACGGTGATCGCGGCGGCGGCCGCGCCGCTGGGCGGCGAGACGACCGTGATCGCGCTCGATTCGGAGCTCGCAAGCGCCGGTCGCCTGCCGGCGCTCGATGCCTCTGCGAGCTGGACGATCAGGCCGGAGCTGATGGTCGGCGCAGAGGGCGCCGAGGCGATCGCCCGGCGCCACGCCCAGACTCAGTAGGCGGTGCAGCGACAGCGGTGGCGCGGCAGCGCCTTGTAGCTCGGCAGCTGGCCGCGGTGCCAGAGCGCCTCGTCCAGCCGCGCGGCGCTCGTGCCGGCGCCGGCGGCCACCAGCAGCTCGACCGCGTGCACGGCGCAGGCGCGGATCTCGACCTCCTCTCGGGAGCCGTGCTCCAGCAGCTCGCCTCGCTCGATCCGCGTCAGCAGCCGCGCGGAGTAGGCCAGCACCCCGTCCACGCGCAGCACGTGAGCAACCAGGTTGTCTGCGAACATGGTCAGGCGGTCCAGATCGTCGAACGCGACGACTCCGGCCCGGTGCAGGTCTGCGGCGGCGATCTGCGCGCGCTTGAGGAACGGCAGCTCAAGCTCGTCGTAGCGGGAGCGGTCCGCGAAGCACCCCCACCCGCCGAGCCGCCGCGCCAGCGAGACCGCAGAGCCGTCGGCGGCGTCCGCGACCGCCGCAAAGCTGCCGCCGTGCTCGTCCAGGACCCGGTCGCCGAGATCTCGCAGCGCCGCCGCGTAGAGGCTGATCAGCTCGTGGGCGGGGTCCTGGCCGAGCACCGGCCCGAGCGTCTCGGGTCCGATCGCCGTCAGCTGGCGTGCCGTCCACGGCCCGGCGGTCCCAAAGCGCTCCCACAGGGCGGCCGCGATCGAGCGCGCGCCCGACATGCCCGGCCGCTTGCGCACCGTGGGGAACCAGCCGGAGCCGAAGTTGATGGCGTCAAGCGTCAGCCACCGCGCGGCCAGCTCCTCCCTGCCGATCCCGGGATCGACGGGCTCGGCCGCCGGGGAGGGCGGGCGTGCGTGCGCGTAGACGGTCGCGATCGCGCCATCCACGATCCGCACGTCTCGTGCGCGGCCGGCGACCGCCGCGCACGCCGTTCGAAGATCGTCCATCGCCACAAGGATGACCGCCCGCGGGCCCGCGCGCCGACGGGGCGCGCCTGCCGTGGCCGCGACCGGCGCTGACGCTAACGTCAGCCGAACCGATGCCCGAACTGGAGAGCGACCTCGAGGCGCTGCTCGCCGGCCTCAACGAACCGCAGCGCGAGGCTGTCACCCACGGGGAGGGGCCGCAGCTGATCCTCGCGGGCGCCGGCTCGGGCAAGACCAGGGTCCTCACGCATCGGATCGCCTACCTGCTCGCGACGGGCGCCGCGCAGCCGCACGAGATCCTCGCGATCACGTTCACCAACAAGGCCGCCGCCGAGATGCGCGACCGAGCCGAGCTCCTCGTCGGCCGGCGCGTGCGCGCGATGTGGCTGATGACGTTCCATGCGGCCTGTGCCCGGATGCTGCGAGCGGACGGTGCGCGGCTCGGCTACACCCGCCAGTTCACGATCTACGACACGGCCGACTCGCGGCGGTTGATCAAGCGCTGCCTGGACGAGCTCGGGATAGACCCCAAGCGGTTCACCCCGGCGGCGATCGGCTCGCAGATCTCCGACGCCAAGAACCGGCTGCGGGACTCGGACGAGTACGGCCGGCTGGTCGGGTCCTTCTTCGAGCAGACGGTCGCCGACGTCTACCGGCTCTACGAGCGTGAGCTGCACCGCGCGAACGCGATGGACTTCGACGACCTGCTCGTGAGGGCGGTCGATCTGCTGACGCTGTTCCCGGAGGTGCGCGAGCGCTACGCGGGCAGCTTCCGCCACGTCCTCGTCGACGAGTACCAGGACACCAACCACGCGCAGTACCGCTGGCTCGCGCTGCTGACGGAGAAGCACCGCAACCTGATGGTCGTCGGCGACGACGCGCAGTCGATCTACGGGTTCCGCGGAGCCGACATCGCCAACATCCTCGAGTTCGAGGACGCCTACCCCGACGCCCAGGTCGTCAAGCTTGAGCAGAACTACCGCTCCACGCAGACGATCCTCGACGCCGCCAACGCGCTGATCGCCAACAACCGCGGCCAGAAGCCCAAGTCGCTGTGGACCGATGTCGGCGCCGGCGACCCGATCACGATCCGTGAGCTGGACGACGAGCATGCGGAGGCCAGGTTCGTGGCCGGCGAGATCCAGCGCCTGGCGGACGAGGGCTGCGCGCGCTCCGAGATCGCGGTCTTCTACCGGACCAACTCGCAGTCCCGCGTGCTCGAGGACGTGCTGGTTCGGGCCGAGATCCCCTACCAGGTGATCGGCGGCACCAAGTTCTACGATCGGTCTGAGGTCAAGGACGCGATCGCCTACCTGACGGTGCTCGTCAACCAGCAGGATGTCGGCTCGTTCACGCGGATCGTCAACTCGCCGCGGCGCGGGATCGGCACGACCTCGGTCTCCCGCCTGCTGGCGCACTCGAACACGACCGGGGAGACCGTGTGGGAGCTTGCGGCCGCGCCGGAGGACGTACCCGGCCTGGGGGCGGCCGCGATCCGGGCGCTGCGACGGTTCATGAGCACGATGGAGCGGCTGCGTGAGCGCGCCGCGGGCGGTGCCGAGGTCTCGGTGCTGCTGCAGGAGGTGCTGACCGAGACGGGATACCTGGACGCGCTTGAGGCGGAGCGGACGATCGAGGCCCAGGGCCGGATCGAGAACCTGCAGGAGCTTGTCAACGTCGCGGCGGAGTACGACGCCGAGGTGGGCGGGAGGGGGACGGCAGATCCCTCGCTGGCTGAGTTCCTGCAGGAGATCGCGCTGGTGGCCGACGCCGATGCGCGCCGAGACGACGACGGCCTGGTGACGCTGATGACGCTGCACAACGCCAAGGGCCTGGAGTACCCGATCGTGTTCATCATCGGCTGCGAGGAGGGGGTGTTCCCTCACTCACGGGCGCTCGACGAGGGCGGCCTCGAGGAGGAGCGGCGGCTCTGCTACGTGGGGATCACACGCGCGCAGCGCGACCTCTACCTGACATGCGCCCGGGCGCGCACCGTGTTCGGCGCGCGCCAGTTCGGGGCGCCCAGCCGCTTCCTGGCGGAGATACCCGCGCGCCTGACGGACGTGCTGGCGCAGGAGCCGCGCGGGGCCGCGGCCGGGGTCCGGTCGCGGATGACCTCATGGAGCTCGGGCGCCGGCCGGTGGGAGGCCGCGGTCGGAACCCCCAGCCGCGAGAGCCGCGCGCCCGCGGTCTCCTCAGGCGAATCGACTCTCAGGCTGGGCGACGATGTCGTCCACGCGGCGTTCGGGGAGGGGGTCGTCACCGGCCTCGAGCCGGGCGGCATCGTTGTGATCCGTTTCCGCTCGGACCGCTCCGAGCGGAAGCTGGTCGCGGACCTGGCGCCGATATCGAGGCGCTGAGGACGGTCGTGGCCTCACGCGATCGGCGCGAGCGCGGCGCCTCCGAGCGGCGGCGGCCGGTGGAGGTCGAGGACTTCGACTGGGTCGACACCCGCTCGATGCCGACCGTCCCGGGCCCGGCGCCCGCCCTCTCCCGCGGCGAGACGGACGCGCCGCCGACGGACCCGGGCGCTAGGGAGCCATCGCTGCCGACGACCGGCGGGCCCGGCGCCGGGGAGGCCGGCGAGCACGGCGATGATCACCGTCCGATCGACGGTGGCCGGGTGCCGCCGCGGGCGCCGGCAAGGACCCCGCCGGGCGACGGCCTTGCCACGAAGCCCGCTCGCCACCGCCGGGCGGCGGCGACCGCGCGGGACCGCGTGCGGGCGCGCGCCGGTGCGGCGGTGGGGCTCCGCTTCGGGGACGCGCTCGCCGCCGGCAGCGCGCTCGCGCTGCTGGTCTGCATGTTCGCCACCGCGTGGTACGGAGTCGCCGGCGTGCCCGATCCCTCCTACGCGCGGCCGGCCCTGGCAACCACCGAGAACGGCTGGAGCGGACTGCCGCTCGTCCGCTGGGTGATCGTGCTGTCGGTCCTGGCCGCCGTCGGGTCGCTGGCGCTCCACCTGTCCCAGCGTCGCCACGGCGTCGAGACCGAGACCGGGCGGGTCGTCGCCGCGCTCGGGGCGCTGACGTCCGCCCTGCTCGTCTGGCGAGTGCTCATCTCGCTGCCGGGTGGCGGCAAGGTGCTTGACCAGAAGCTGGGCGCCCTGATCGGCCTGGCCTGCGCGCTCGGGGTCACGTGGGGCGGCGCCGAGACGGTCATCGCTCAGCGTGCTCTGAATCCCCGGCCAGCGCCGGGGGCGCTGGCGTTACGGCTGCTGGGGAATGCGGGGCGCAGGTCTCTGAGGCCGGCTGCCTCGGCCGGGCCCACGGTCAACGAACCACCGGAGGGGGGGCAGACGTGAAGCCGGCTCGACTCCGACGCGGCGAGCTGCTTGCGGCAATCGCGGCAGCCGGGCTGCTGGTGCTGATGCTGCTCGCGCGATGGGCCGGTCCGGGCGGGGGCGCCTCGGACGGATGGCATGCGATGCCGGTGCTGCGGTGGCTGCTGGCGGTCGCGATCGGGAGCGGCCTCGCGCTGGCGATCGCGCAGGCGGCGTGCCGCGCCCCGGCGCTGCCGGCGGCGCTGAGCGTGATCAGCACCGTGCTCGGCGCGGTGGCGGCGGTCGCGCTCGCGGTCCGGCTGCCGACCGCCGCCGCGGCCCCCGACCTCGGCGACTGGCTCGGATTGGCAGCGGCTGCCGGCATCACGGCAGGCGCCTTCCTGTCACTCAGAGACGAGCAGGGGTGGGTTCCCGGCCCCGATCGGCCGATCGAGACGGTCGGGCTGGATCGTCCCAGCTGAGCTCCGCGCCGAGCTCACGGCGCCTGCAGGAGCAGCTGCCACAGCGCCACCTGGCCGGCGCCCAGGAAGTGGCCGGCGCCGACGGCCGGTCCGGCTCCGACGGTCAGGCCGGCGCCGGCGACCGACGGCTGCGTGGCCAGGGTAGGCGCCGCAGGGCCGGTCGCCGGGGTCGTCAACCGATCCGCGGCCCCCTGGCCGGTCGCGGCCCTGTAGGAGCCCAGCGACGCGTAGGCGCGGCCGTCGTAGACCCACTTGGGCGAGCCGCTCTCCGCCGGCCAGGCGTTGTCGTACTCCGAGGACCCCGCGACGGAGAACGGCTCGCCCGTCATCCTGACGTCGTAGGTCGCTCGTCCCTGCACCAGATTCCCCGTCAGGACGAGCGCGCCGTGGGGACCGGCCCAGCCGCCGCCCGCGCCGTGGGAGTCGAGGTCCAGCTCCATCGCGGCCGAGTCGCCTCCGTAGGCTGCCATGGACACGAGGTTGTCGGCGATCGTGAAGGCCTGCTCCGATGCCTGCGGGCCGCCTGATCCATTGTTGATGTAGATCCCGGCTCGGGTCACGCCGGTGATCAGGTTCCGGGCCCAGACCGCATCGCCGGGGCTGGGGTCGTAGTCGAAGAAGCTGATTCCGAACGCGCCGTGCGCGGTCCCGTCGCGGGCGCCGTCGATCGTGTTGCCAACCACTCGCGAGCCTCCGAAGCGGACCGTGATGCCGGAACTGGAGAAATCGGAGATGCGGTTGCCGGCGACGATCGAGTCGACGCCGTCGTCGTAGATCCCATGGACCGCGTAGCGGTTGCCGCCCCACGTCGGGTCAAGCCCCGTGCGCGAGATCAGGTCGCCGGCGATCAGATCGCCGCTCGGGCCCCGGTATGGCGCGTCGTGACGGCCGATGTAGACGCCGTTGAGGGCGATCCTGGAGATCGTGTCGCCGAGGATGCGCCAGCCAGAGTCCTGGTAGGAGAGCATGATCCCCTGGACCCAATCGACGATCACGCAGTCCTCGATCGTGTTGCCGACGTTCGCTCCATCGCTGGAGTAGACGCCGGCCGCCTGCCGTGCGGGCCTGTAGCTGCCCCCGTCGAGCACCAGGTCCGAGACGGTCACCCCGGTCACGTCGTGCTTCCCGTAGCCGCCCCAGAACGTGACGCCGTTGCGGCCCGGGGACGGGCGGATGATCGCGCGCCCGACCCCGTATGAGGTGTACGTGATCCCGCTGTATGCCTGCAGCCCGTCGCCGGTGAAGGTGTCCGAGCCCATGAACGAGACGCGGGATCCCGGTGCCAGCCGCGCGCCGTCGACCTGGGCGGTGGTGTGGTAGGCGCACGGACGCCCGTTCGCGCCGAGCTGTCCATGTCGGCACACGTAGACGGTCCGCGCCCGGGCCCTCGCGGTCGCCCGGGCCCTCGCGGTCGTCGCGACAGCCGGGGACCGGGGGACGACCGCCGTCCCGGCCACGAGAGCCAGCGCGAGTCCGGCGATGGCGGTGGCGACGCGGCGCCCGCGGGTGATCGGGTGACTTTCTCTGAAGCGCATCGAGGAACGGTCGTTTGGACGGCCCGCGACCGGTCCGCCCGCACCGCGGGACGGTTGGGCGCACGAGCCGGGACGATCATGCAACGTTAGACTCACGCAAAATGCTCGACCGCGCGCAGGTTCTACACGTGGCCCGCCTCGCGCGACTGCGGCTCGACGATCGGGAGGTCGAGCGGATGGCTGCCGAGCTGTCCAAGGTCCTGGATCATGTGGCCCGGGTGCGGGAGCTTGACCTAAAGGGCGTGCCGCCGACCTCGCACGCGGTCGACATGGCGGGCGTGATGCGCGCCGATGAGCCCAGGCCGTCCCTGCCCGTGGACGTCGTGCTCGCGGCTGCTCCCGAGCCGGTCGACGGCGGCTTCGGCGTGCCGAGCCCGGGGCCGGGCGGGGAATGAGCGAGCTGATCGAGCTGAGCGCGGCCCAGGCGGTCGCGAGGCTTCGCGCGCGGGAGATCGACGCGTCCGAGCTGTTCGAGGCATACAGGGAGCGCGCCGCCGCTGACGAGCTGAACGCCTTCACCTGGGTCGCGTCGGCGGCTCCCGAGCCGGTCGCCGACACCGCTCTTTGCGGCGTGCCGGTCGCGGTCAAGGACCTCTTCTGCACCGAGGGGGTTCCCAGCCAGGCCGGCTCTCGGATCCTGGAGGGCTACCGGCCGCCGTACACGGCGACGGTCGTCGCCAGGCTCGCCGCTGCGGGCGCCCCGCTGCTGGGCAAGACCAACCAGGACGAGTTCGCGATGGGCTCCTCGAACGAGAACTCGGGCTTCGGCCCGGTACTCAACCCGTGGGACCGCTCCCGCGTGCCGGGCGGGTCCTCAGGCGGGAGCGCCGCCGCCGTGGCCGCCGGTCTGGCTCCCTGGGCGATCGGCACCGACACGGGTGGCTCGATCCGCCAGCCCGCCGCGCTGTGCGGGCTCGTCGGCGTCAAGCCGACCTACGGGGCCTGCTCCCGCTACGGGATGATCGCGTTCGCTTCATCGCTGGACCAGGCCGGCCCGCTGACGCGTGACGTCACCGACGCGGCGCTGCTGCTGTCGCACATGGTCGGCCACGACCCCATGGACTCGACCTCCGTCGCGTTCCCGGAGCCGATCACGCTGCCCTCCGCCGAGGATCTGCGCGGGCTGCGGTTCGGCGTCCCCGAGGAGCTCCTGGGGGACCAGGCCGGCGCCGGGATCGAGCCCGGGGTGCGCGCCAGCTTCGAGGCCACGCTCGCGCTGGCCGAGGAGCTGGGGGCCGAGGTGGACACGTGCCGGCTGCCGCACGCGCCGCACGCGCTCTCGGCCTACTACCTGATCGCGCCGGCCGAGGCGTCGGCCAATCTGGCGCGCTTCGACGGCGTGCGATACGGATCGCGCGTCGCGGGGGATCGCGACCTTGAGACGATGTACAGCGAGACGCGCGCCGCCGGCTTCGGGCCTGAGGTCAAGCGACGGATCATGCTCGGGACCTACGCCCTGTCCAGCGGCTACTACGACGCCTTCTACGGCACCGCGCTGAAGGTCCGCACGAAGATCGCCGAGGACTTCCGCGAGGCGTTCAGGCGCTTCGACTTCGTCGTCACGCCCACCAGCCCGTGGACCGCGTTTCCGCTGGGCTCCAAGACCGACGATCCGCTGGCGATGTACCTCAACGACTTCTGCACCGTGCCGATGCCGCTGGCCGGGATCCCGGCGATCTCGCTCCCCTCCGGTCTGGCGGACGGCCTGCCGGTCGGCTTCCAGCTCGCCGGGCCGGCGTTCTCGGAGAACCGCCTGCTGGAGGCGGCCCACGCGCTGGAGCGCGCGATCGGCTTCGACGGCAGCAGGGCGCGCGCATGACCTCGGCCGGAATCGACTACGAGCCGGTCATCGGGCTGGAGATCCACGTCCAGCTCCGCACAACGACCAAGATGTTCTGCGGCTGCGAGCTGTCGTTCGGCGACCCACCCAACGTCCACACCTGCCCCGTGTGCCTGGGGCTGCCGGGCGCGCTGCCGGTCGTCAACGCCCGCGCGGTCCACTTCGCGACGATGATCGGGCTCGCGCTGGGCTGCGAGATCGCGCCCAGGTCGCTGTTTCACCGCAAGAACTACTTCTACCCGGACTCCCCGAAGGGCTACCAGATCTCGCAGTACGACGTGCCGATCTGCAGCGGCGGCCGGCTCGGCGACGTCCGCATCCACCGAGTGCACCTGGAGGAGGACGCCGCCAAGCTGGTTCACGTCGGCACGAGCGGCAGGATCCACGGCGCGGACCGCAGCGTGGTCGACTTCAACCGCTGCGGCACGCCGCTCGTGGAGATCGTCACGGAGCCCGACATACGCTCTCCCGCCCAGGCGCACGAGTGGCTCGCGCTGCTGCGGGTCACGCTGCGCCAGCTCGGCGTGTCCGACGTCAACATGGAGGAGGGGTCGCTGCGCTGCGACGCCAACGTCTCGGTGCGCCCCGTCGGCTCCGGCCAGCTCGGCACGAAGACCGAGCTGAAGAACATGAACTCGTTCCGCTTCCTGGAGCGGGGGGTCGCGGCCGAGATCGCCAGACAGACCGAGCTTCTGCGTGGCGGACGGGAGGTCGTGCAGGAGACGCTTCACTTCGATCCCGCCAGCGGCACGCTGACCTCGCTGCGCTCCAAGGAGGAGGCGCACGACTACCGCTACTTCCCCGAGCCGGACCTGGTGCCGCTGCTCGTCAGCGGGGAGATGCTGGCGGCGGCGCGCGCCGAGGTCCCCGAGCTGCCGGCCGCGCGGGCCGCGCGCTACGAGCGAGAGCTGGGGCTGCACCCCGACCGCGCGCGCGACCTGGCCTTCCGGGCCGATCGCGCGGCGTACTTCGAGCGGGCGCTCGCGTCGGCCCCCGACGGACTCGGCGCGGTCGAGCTGGCCAACTGGATCCCGCAGCTGGTGGAGCGGATCGGCTCCGACGCCGACCCATCCGAAAGTCGCGTGTCACCAGAGGCGCTCGCCGCCCTGGCCGCGATGGTCGTCTCAAGGCAGGCCAGCCGGGACGCGGCTCGAGAGGTCCTGCGGACGCTGGTCGCCGAGGGCGGCGATCCGCGCGCGGTGGTGGAGCGCGAAGGGCTCGGCGCGCTGTCGGATGACGGCGGCCTGGCCGATCTGGTGGCGCGCGCGATCGCCGCCGACCCAGACGCGGCCGACAAGGTCGCGGCCGGCAACATGAAGGCGATCGGCCCGCTGGTCGGCTTCGTGATGCGGGAGACGAAGGGGCGCGCCGACGGCGGCGAGGTCACGCGGCTGATCCGCGAGCAGCTGGCCGTCCGCTGAGGCACGCCTCGGCGGACGGAGAGAAGCCGGAGCGGGCTCGGGTGTGCCGGAGCTACAGCCGCTCGACGCCGCGCGAGACGCGACGCATCACGACACCGGCGACCAGGAGGGTTCCGGCGCCCGCGGCGAGCAGCACGACGTCAAGGCCCGTGAACGGAAGGGTGCCGCGGCTCGCGACCGTCCCGCGGGTGGCGCCGGAGGAGGGGGAGGTGTTGGACGGAAAGGTCTGGGTGAGCGAGGCGGCCGAGCATGACTGCGAGCTGTACTGCTGGCAGGTGGAGTTGGCCGACGCGGCCGCCGGAAGCAGCAGCAGGCCGATCACCCCGATGAGCATGGCGAAACGTTTCATGGCAATCCTGCAGACCTTTCTTGTGCTAGAGCGCTAGAGCCTGTCCTTGACCGCGAAAGCCCGTCCTTGACCGCGCAGGAAGCCGGCAATCACCCCGCCAATATCGTACACGACAGCCGCGGGAGATCAAGTTCCTGAGCGGCTCATTGCACGACGACGAGCTTGAGCGCCTGTGAGATGGTGAGCGGCCGCGCGGAGAGCGAGCGGGCGAGCGCCTGCCGGATCACCGCCTGGGTGCCGTCGATCGCGATGGCGGTCTCGAAGTAGCGGTGCGCCGCGACCGGCTGGCCCTGCGCCGAGGCGGCGAGGCCGGCCCCCAGCCAGGCGAACCACCCGCCGGGCTCGCGCGCGATCGCCTGCTCGAACCAGCGGCGCGCGGTGGCCGGCTGGCCCGCCTCCAGGGCGACGACGCCGGCCAGCCGGCCTGGAACGCTCCACAGCGGGTTCAGGTCGGCCGCCCGCCGGAAGTCGGCCAGCGCCGCCTGAGGGTCGCTGCCCGCCGCCGAGGTGCCGAGCGAGACCTCTCGCACCGCCAGGTACGGCACGCCGAGCACGACGACCGTTGCGATCAGGGCCAGCGCGCCGGCCGTGGTCGCCAGCGCCCGGACCGCGGGTCGTGATCGGGCCAGGCCGGGGTTGGCCGGAGCGGGCGCGGGCACCCGCGCGGGAGCCAGCCCGCCCGCGACCCCGAGGAAGCCGAGCGCCGGCCCGCTCAGCGCCGGGATCTCCCAGAACCAGTCCAACGAGCCGTGGATCAGCCAGACGATCAGTGCCAGCAGGCCGATCCCGGCGGCCGCGCGCGTGAGCTCGTCGGCCTGTCGCCGGCGCGCACCGAGCGCGAGTCGCAGCGCGCCGACGAGGAAGCCCGCGAACAGCAGGAAGCCGACGATCCCCGTCTCTGAGAGGAGGCTGAACTCGATGCTGTGCGGCGAGGTCGGCTCCTCCGAGGTCATTCGGTGGCGCAGGTACCAGAAGCCGAAGTTGGCGTCGCCGAGCCCGCCGATCGGATGGGCGCCGAACGCCGCCAGAGAAGAGCGCCAGAAGTCGTAGCGGCCGCTGCCGACGGCCAGGAAGTGCGATGTGGGCGACGCGCCGGTCGGCTCGTGGCTGAACCCGTCCCACTGGCGCACGATGAAGCGGACCGGGTGCCCGTGGGTGACGTACGAGCCCGTGCCCGCCACCGCGATCGCGGCGATCACCGCAAGGGACACCCCGAGCGCCCGCCGCGTCCGGGCGCGCAGCGGCGCGTCTCCGCGCAGCCCGTCCGCCCAGGCCAGCAGCGTGCCGACCACGAACGCGGCCGCGCAGACCAGCAGCGCGGGCTGGCCTGCGCGTTCGGAGGCCAGGTTCAGCGGTGGGCCGGCGGACGCTCCGTAGACGGCCAGCAGCCGGTGCACGATCACGACCGTCCCGGCGACCGGGATCAGGGTCGCCGCGACCGCGCGCAGCCTGTCCTGCACGGCGAAGATCGCCACAACGGCGATCAGCGGCAGCGTGAACAGCCACCCGCGGCTCTGGACGATCAGCGCCATCTGCAGATCGGCGCAGGCGAGCGCCGCGAGCAGGCCGCGCAGCAGCCCCGGAAGCTCCCTGCGCGCGGAGAGCGCGATCGCGATCAGGGCGCCGATGTTGAACAGCGCGGCGGTCGAGTTGAAGTAGCCGGTCGGCGCCGACAGCCGCCCGTCGACGATCAGCACGGCGACGCGGTCGGCGGAGGCGAGGCGGAACAGCAGCACGACCGCCGTCGCCCCGACGCCGGTCGCGTAGACGGCCAGCGCCGCCAGCGCGCCGGGCGCCGTCCACGGGAGCAGCAGCATCGCGGCGTAGACGAGCAGGTACAGCAGCGCCTGGTTGGCTCCATTCAGCGCGGAGCCGGGCGACTGCGCCCAGGCGATCGAGCAGTAGCACCAGCACACGTAGGCCGTGAACAGCGCGAGCGTCAGCTTCGCGTCACGGCCGAGCCTGCGCCCCGAGCCTGCGGCGATCACGATCGCGGCGAGCAGTCCCAGTGCCACGAGCGCGCCCCAGTACCAGGTCTGCGGGTCGTATCCGCCATCGGAGATCTCCCAGACGAGCATCAGCCCGACGACGACCAGGCCCGGCACGAGCGCCGGGAGGTGGCGGCGAGCCGTGGCCGCGCGCAGGGCGATCCCGGCGCTTACCTCAGGTGACCGGACGGTCATCGGTGCAGCAGCATAGGATCGGGGTCGAGATGCGCACGGGGATCGATCGCAGGCCGCGGGTTCTCACGCTCGCGCTGACGGCAGGCTCGGGGTACGGCGGCGCCGAGAAGGTCGCCTATGAGTTCGCCCTCCGGTTGGACCAGGAGCGGTTCGACAGCCGGCTGTGCGTGATGCGCGCCCCGGACCCGTCGCGGGCGCAGCACGACCGGCGTGACGCGGAGGAGCTCGCTCGGCGCGGCGTGCCCTTGATCAACCTGGGCCAGCCGGGAGCCGTGCTGGTGACCCCGGGAGCGTGGACGAGGCTGTACAGGCTGCTGGCCGGCGGGATCGACGTCCTCCACGCCCACATGCCGCGAGCGAGCATCCCAGGATCGCTGCTGGCCCGCCTCGCGCGCGTGCCGGTCGTGGTCAGCCACGAGCACGGCTCCACGCTGGCCGGAAGGCGTCTGCGGCCGCTGCTCGACCGTGAGGTGATCGCTCGGCTCAGCAACGTCATCGTCGCAGTATCGGACTGGGACCGGCACAACTTGATCGCCGAAGCCGGGATAGCCCCGGAGCGGATCCGGGTGATTCACAACGGAATCGTGTCCGCGAGCCAGGGCGGATCGCGGCAGCCGAGCGGGCTGCGGCCAGCGGACGGAAGCGCGCTGGTCGGTGCGGTCGGGCGCCTGTACGACGAGAAGGGCTACCCGACGCTGATTCATGCGATCGCGCTGCTGCGCGAGCGCGGCCACGGGCTGAGGTGCGTGATCGTCGGCGAGGGGCCTCGCAGGGCGCAGCTGCAGGATCTGATCGCCCAGCTGGGGCTCGAGGACGCCGTCCGGCTCGTGGGCCGTCGCGAGGACGTCGACTCGGTCGTGGGCGACCTCGACGTCGCGGTCCTCAGCTCCGTCTGGGAGGGCATCCCGCTCGCCGGCCTGGAGTACATGGCCGCGGGGGCTCCGATCGTGGCGACGGCCGTCGGAGGGCTGCCGGAGATGATCCGCGACGGAGTCGACGGTCTGCTCGTCGAGCCCGGGAGCCCGGAGGCGCTGGCGGACGGGATCGCCCGGCTGCTCGACGACCGGGAGCTGGCGGCGCGTCTCGGCGAGTCGGCACGCGCGCGCCGGCGGGCCGAGTTCGATCTGGACGTGACGATCGCCCGTGTGCAGGACCTCTACCTGGAGCTGCTGGGTGCGTCCACGGCGCCGCGTGAGCTCATCGGCGGCCGCTCAGGACCCGCCTGACGAACCGCACGTAGACGGCCAGGTCGGCGCGACCCGGGACGCACAGCCGCCGCAGCGGGATCCCGCTGACGCGGTTCAGGGTCACGAGCGATGCCAGTCCGAGCGCCGAGTAGGCGCATGTGGAGGCGATCGCGGCTCCGATAACTCCGAACAGGGGGATCAGAGCCAGATCGAGCACCACGGTCAGCGCCGCCGCCGCGGCCGTCAGGGCGGACGCGAGCCCCGGGCGCCCGCGGCCGCCGAGGTCGCCCTGGGCGACGACCGCGATCGCCATCAGCCACACGCCCGGCAGCAGGATCAGCATCGGCAGCACGGCGGGCCGGAACGCAGGGCCGTAGGCGAAGGTGATCACGAGCGTTCCGAAGCCCGCGTCGGCGGCTGCCGCGAGGCCGGCGACGAGCGTCAGATGGCGGATCGCGAGCGCGCTGGTGCCGGGTCCGGAACGCTCGCCGTCGTCGCTGGCGACGAGCGCCATGTTGCTCCACTGGAACGTGTCCGCGAGCTGCACGACGAGCTCCGCGAGCGTCTGCGCCACGACGTAGTAGCCGACCTGCGCGGTGGGGCGGAAGAGGCCGAGCACGATCACGTCCAGGCGTCCGTTGGCGATCTGGAGCACGGACCCGATCTGGGCGCGGGCGCCGTAGTGGAGCATCTCCCGCATCAGCGTGAGGTCCAGGCGCGGCCGCCCGGCCCTCAGGATCGGCAGCGCCGAGCCGGCGATCATCACCGCCGAGCCGGCCATCGTCGCGATCAGGGCGCTGGAGATTCCCAGGGAGAGGACCCCGAGCAGGATCAGGACCCCGATCAGGTAGGTGATGCGCTGGAGCACGAGCAGGGCGTTGTAGCGGCCGAACTCCAGCCTTCCCTGAAGCTGGCTGTGGGTGGTCCAGTCCAGGAAGGTGACCGGCACCAGCGCCGCGGCGAGGCCCCAGGTGCCCCCGCCATGACCGTGGGTGAGCGCCCGTCCCAGGGACCCGGACGCGAGCAGCGCGAGCGGTACCAGGACGGCGGCCAGCACAAGTCCGTGCAGCAGGCAGTTGCCGAGGATCGCCGGTCCGGCCTCCCGGCGCCTGGCGGCGAAGTAGACGACCGAGACCGGCAGCCCGCCGGCGGTCAGTGCCAGCGCCAGCGTTCCGGCTGAGAGCATCACCGCCAGCACGCCGCGGTTGGAGGGTCCGAGCAGCCGCGCGAGCAGAACCGACGCGCCGAAGCCCAGCGCCAGGCTCGTGCCCGTCCCCAGCACGTTCCAGCTCACGAACCGTGCCAGCCGTCGAGCCGCGGTGCCCGCGGGATCGGGCGGCGGACGCGGCACCAGCCGCAGCTGCGGAAGCGGCTCCCACCAGTCCGGCGACGACGGGCCCGGAGCCGGAGCGTCTATCGGTGGATCGAGCATGGGCTGCGGGGCTGTGGGATCGGTCAACGTTCGCCGGCCGCGCGCGAACCCCTCGTCCTGTGGGATCCGGCGCGCCGGTAGGCTGGTCAATGATTCGGCCGATGCTGCCGATCATCTGACCGCGGACATGCTCGCACGGCTAAGACAGCTCGGCTCCAACCCGAATCGGTCCCTACTGGCGAGGGCGCTGATCGGCGACGCCCGCGCCATGCTGCGCCCGAGCGCGGCGAGCTCCGCTACGGCGGCGAGCTCCGCTACGGCGGCGAGCTCCGCTACGGCGGCGAGCTCCGCTACGGCGGCGAGGCATCTCGACGCCACCTACCGCTGGCTGTGCCAGGCCCAGGACGCG
>JAJZWB010000186.1 GCA_021846845.1 Actinomycetes bacterium
GTGTCCAGGGGCCCGGCGGTGGCCGTGGCGTGCGGGGCGGTGGCCGTGGCGTGCGGCGGGGCGGTGGCCGTGGCGTGCGGGGCGGTGGCCGTGGCGTGCGGCGGGGCGGTGGCCGTGGCGTCGGCCCGAGCGGCGACGGTCGCGCCGGCCGCGATCAGCGCCACCGTCCAGATTGCCGCTCGCACAGCCATCTCGGCTCGCCAGCGTACCCCCCGGCCTGGCTGACCGCCCCCGATGTCGGTGGATCGCGGGCGTGGTCGGCGATGCCGCCGACGGCAGCGACCACACCGCCGCCTGGTCTGAGGGTCGGCCGACGCCGCCCCCCACGGGCCCGGCTCAGCGATCCGTGCGGCGTTCCAGCCGGTTCCGCAGGTGGGCCTTGATCCGCGGCCAGTCGTCGTCGACCACCGAGTAGTACGCGGAGTCGCGCTCGCCGCCGTCTCGGACGACCATGTGCTTGCGCATGATCCCCTCAAAGGTCGCCCCCAGGGCCTCCAGCGCCCCGCGCGAGCGCGCATTGCGCGCGTCGGTCTTGAACTCGACCCGGCGCAGGCCCGCATGCTCGAAGGCCCGCTCGAGCAGCAGCAGCTTGGTCTCGACGTTGGCGCCCGTCGACCACGCCGACCGCGTCAGCCACGTCCAGCCGATCTCCGCACGCAGGTGCTCGAGGCGCAGCTCCAGGAACCGAGTCGATCCGAGCACCGCGCCCGAGGTCGCGTCGACGATCGCGAACGGCACCTCGCGGCCTTCGGCGGCCGCCGCCAGCGAGCGTGAGAGCCAGTCGCGCAGCGCCTCACGGGACGAGGCCATGTCCACCGGCATCCAGGCGAACATGTCCGGATCGCCGGCTGCCGCCTGAGAGAGCCCGTTCTCATGCTCGGCGCAGAGCGGCTGCACCTGCACCAGCCGGCCGCGGAGGGCGCCCTGGAGCTGGGCTGCGGTGATGACCGGGACCGGCGTCGGAGCGGGTTCTGGCTTGTCTGGCACGCCGGCGACGATATCGCCCGGGCGCTCGCCGGCGGAACCGGCCCACGCGCCGGCTCCCTGCGAAAGCGATCATCGCCGCCGGCGTCTGCCCCGGGCGGGCGGGAGCCCGGGGCTGCACGCGAATCTGTGCCGCGGCCGGCGGCGTGGCCGGGGGCGAAGCGCCGGGCGGCTGCGTCGCGCGGCGCCTCAGCGGGATCTGTGCGCTGTCAGCGGGGTCGCCTCGACCACGGAGGCGACGTCGGTGGCTGCCGCCGTGGCGGCGGGGGGCGGTCGGCCCAGCTCTACCGCGAGTAGGTCCCGACCAGCCGCGCCTGCTCGATCACGTGATCCTCGATCCGCTCCAGCAGCACGCGGCGGTCGAGACCGGGCTCGAGCGGAAGGTCAGCGTCGAGCGCGTAGACCCAGAAGTAGTAGTGGTGGGTGCCGTGTCCGGGCGGGGGTGCGGGCCCGCCGTAGCCCTCGCGCCCGAACGAGCTCACGCCCTGCACCGCGTCGCCGCCGCCCTCGGGCAGGCCGCGCGCGTCGCCGGGGATGCCGTACGCGACCCAGTGGGTGAACCCGTCGACGAGTGGCGCGTCGGGATCGTGGACGACGACCGCGAACGCGCGCGTTCCGGCGGGCACGCCCGTCCAGGTCAGCTCCGGCGCTACGTCCTCCCCCTCGGCCGTGTGCCGGTCGGGGATCCGCTTGTGGTGATCGAAGGCGGTGCTGCGCAGCCTCAGCTCGCCGACGTTGAGCTTCTGGGCCATGACACGATGCTACTCACCGCGACGGCGTGCGCCGCAACGGCCCGCGGCCCGGGGGCTGCGCCGGGGTGGGGCCTGCGTGCAGCGGCGGGATCGGCGCGGTCGCCGGCTCGTCCCGGGCGACGGTCACCCGCTCGCCGTGGTGCCACAGCTCCAGCGGCTCGCCCTCGACCAGGCGATAGACCGCCAGCTCGGGCTCGATCTCGACCGACAGGCTGCGGCCGCGGTAGATCAGCCGGAAGTGCAGCAGGCTCAGCGCGGAGGGGAGCCGCGGGCGGAAGCTGAGCCGCCCGCCGTGATCGCGCATCCCGCCGAAGCCCGCGACCGCTGCGATCCACGTCCCCGCGACCGACGCGATGTGGATCCCGTCGCGGGTGTTGTGCTCCAGGTCGTCGAGGTCCATCAGCGCTGCCTCGGCGAAGTAGTCGTAGGCGAGCTCAAGGTGCCCGACCTCCGCCGCGACGACCGCCTGCGTGCAGGCCGACAGGGATGAGTCGCGCACCGTCAGCGGCTCGTAGTAGGCGAAGTTGCGCGCCTTCTGCTCGTCGGTGAACGAGTCTCCGCACAGGTGCAGCGCGAGCACCAGGTCGGCCTGCTTGACGACCTGCCGGCGGTAGAGGTCGAAGTAGGGGAAGTTGAGCAGCAGCGGATAGCTATCCGGGCCGCAGGAGGCGAAGTCCCAGACCTCGTGCGAGGTGAAGCCGTCGGACTGGGGGTGGACGCCGAGCTTCGCGTCGTACGGGATCGTCATGGCGTCGGCCGCGTCCCGCCACGAGGCGGCCTCCTCGTCGTCGACGCCGAGCGTGGCGGCGACCTCGCGGTGGCGCTCCGCAGCGTCGGCGGCCGCGCGCAGGTTTCGCCGAGCCATCAGATTGGTGTACGCGTTGTTGTCGGCGATCGCGCTGTACTCGTCGGGTCCCGTGACACCGTCGATCCGGAACCGCCCGCTCGCGTCGTGGTGACCCAGAGAGCGCCACAGGCGTGCGGTCTCGACCAGCAGCTCGGTGCCGGCGCTCCGCTCGAACTCCGGGTCCTCGCAGGCGCTCTGGTAGCGGATGACCGCGTCGGCGATGTCGGCGTTGATGTGGAACGCGCCGGTGCCGGCAGGCCAGTAGCCCGAGCACTCCTCGCCCCGGATCGTCCGCCACGGGAACGCCGCGCCCAGCAGGCCGAGCGTCCGCGCGCGCTCCCGAGCCAGCCCGAGCGTCGACTGGCGCCAGCGCAGCGCGTCGGCCGCCGCGTGCGGAGCCGTGTAGGTCAGCACCGGCAGCACGAACATCTCCGTGTCCCAGAACGTGTGCCCGTCATATCCGGGGCCCGTCAGCCCCTTGGCGGCGATCGCGCGCTGCTCGCCCCGCGCGCCCGCCTGCAGCGTGTGGAACAGTGCGAATCGGATCGCCTGCTGCAGTTCGGCGTCGCCCTCCAGGCGCACGTCGCAGCGCGCCCAGTAGTCGTCCAGGTACTCGCGCTGCGCCTTCACCAGCCCGTCCCAGCCCGCGTGATGGGCGCCCGCGAGCGCGGCCGCCACCTGATCTCTGAGCGCCGGCACGGAGCGCTGCGCCGACCAGCCGTAGGCGAGCAGCTTGACGAGCCGCAGCGGCCTGCCGGGCGAGAGGTCGGTCGTCACCTGCACCCGCGCAAGGTCGTCGAAGGCCTCCCCGTGAGCCTCGGTCCCGTCGGGCCCCTCGACGACGTGATCCATCGCGGCCGCGACCCGCAGTCCGCTCTCGCGCGTGGAGTGGACCATGATCGAGCGCAGGTCGTGAGCGACGGAGAACCGCGCCACAAGCGGCGCCGCCAGCGCCGCAGCCGCGCGCGGGTCGCTTGAGAGCTCGGGCATCGCCTCGTTGGCGATCAGCTGCGACTGCACGACGACCGGGAACGAGCCATCGACCGCCTCGACCGTGTACTCGATCGCGGCCACGGCGCGGTGCGTGAACGAGACCAGGCGCGTGGAGGAGACCCGCACCGTGCGTCCGGTCGGCGAGGTCCAGGTGCAGCTGCGCCTCAACACCCCGGCGCGCAGGTCCAGGACGCGCTCGTGCTCGACGAGCGTCCCGTAGCGCAGGTCGAACGGCTCGTCCTCGACCAGCAGCCGAACGATCTTGCCGTTGGTGACGTTGACGACCGTCTGGCCCTCCTCCGGGTAGCCGTAGCCGGCCTCGGCATAGGGCATCGGGCGCAGCTCGCAGAAGCCTCCGAGGTAGGTGCCCGGCAGCCCGTAGGGCTCGCCCTCGTCCAGGTTGCCGCGCAGCCCCAGATGCCCGTTGGCCAGCGCGAACACCGACTCGGTCTGCGCCAGCTTGTCGAGGTGAAGCTCGGTCTCGCGCACCGTCCACGGCTCCACCGGGAACGACGGGTGCGCGATCAACCCGGCACCCCCGCGACGGTCAAGTCCCGCCCCTCATGCGCCCGGCAGCAGCTCGGACAGGTCCCTGACCACCACGGTCGCTCCGTGGTCCCGCAGCGCGTCCGCCTGGCCGACCCGGTCGACGCCGACCACGAACCCGAAGCCTCCGTCCCGGCCCGCCTGAACCCCGGCCAGCGCATCCTCGAACACGACCGCGTGCGCCGGCGCCACGCCCAGCGCCCGGGCACCGGCGAGGAACGTGTCGGGAGCTGGCTTGCCCTTCAGGTGCTGCCGGCCGGCGACCACTCCGTCGATCCGTGCGTCGAACAGCGACTCGATCCCGGCCGCGCGGAGCACCGCCCGGCAGTTGGCGCTCGACGACACCACCGCCCGCGGCAGCCCTGCGTCGCGCACCGCATGCA
>JAJZWB010000187.1 GCA_021846845.1 Actinomycetes bacterium
CGAGCCGTGCTTTCGCTGCCGCGATAGCTCGCAGCGTGTTCGTCTTTATCTGCTGTCGCTTCAGCTTGCGCCCGCGCTCGTAGAGTTTGCGGCCCTCATGCGCATAGCCGCATAGCGTCTTCGCGGCGAGCGCTGCGTGCTGCCGTGCTGCGGAGCATCCGCCCGTACACCGCGTTTCACGCGGAAGTTGACGGCCGGCTGCTGGAGGCGCTGGCAGCGCTCGACCGTCAGGCCATCCACGTCGCGCACGCCGTCGCGCTGCTCGAGGATCGCTCGCAGCGCCAGGAGGTCGTCGTCCGGGAGCTGATCGACGCCGCCGCGGCGCTCCTGCGCCGGACCGAGGATCTGGGCCAGCGGCTCAGCGCGCAGACCGAGGCCCTGGACCAGATCGGGGTGCAGCAGCGCGACCTTCGGGCCCAGCTTGAGACGGTCCCCTACATGTCCGGAGAGCCGTTCACGACCTTCCAGGCGCCGGTCGGCCACGTGACCGGCTACACGTCGGTGCCGTGGGCGGACGAGGCACCCTCCCCGTACGCGGGCTTCGAGGACCTGTTCAGAGGCCCGGCCGAGCGCGTCAGCGAGCTCCAGCGGGACTATCTGCCGCTAGTGCGCGATCGCCAGCCCGTTCTCGACGTCGGCTGCGGCCGAGGCGAGTTCCTCACGCTGCTCGCCACCGAGGGAATCGCGGCGCGCGGCGTCGACAGCGACGCGGGAATGGTCGACCGCTGTCGCGCGCAGGGGCTGCCGGCGGAGCTCGGCGACGGCATCGAGCTTCTCGCCACGCTGGACGAGGCGAGTCTCGGAACCGTGTTCTGCGCTCAGGTGATCGAGCACCTCCCGGTGCAGCGGCTCCAGCGACTGCTGGAGCTGGCGCGCACGCGCCTCTCCCCCGGAGGGCTGTTCATCGCGGAGACCGTGAACCCGCACAGCCTGGCCGGGATGAAGACGTTCTGGGTCGACCTGACCCATCAGCACCCGATCTTCCCAGAGGTGGCGCTCGCGCTCTGCGCGCTGGCCGGGTTCCCGTCCGCCTACGTCTTCGCGCCCGGCCATGAGAGCTTCGAGGCGGCACGATTCAGGTCGAACACGTACGCCGTCGTCGCGACCGCCCCGCACGCTGAACGGCCGGTCCAGTGAGCCACGAGAACGTCCGCGCCAGCACGGGAGCGGCCGGTTCGACGCCCGTGAAGATCGTCACGGTGACGACGCCGGCCATGCTGCCCCAGGCACGCGTGCTGCGCGACTCGATCGCACGCCACCATCCCTCATGGGCCTTCGAGGCGGTGCTCCTCGGCCGTTCGGTCGGCGAGCCGGCCGAACGCGGCCTCGCGATCGTCGAGGTCGAGGAGGAGCTGGGCCTTGACCCGGAGCGCCTGCTGCTGCACCACGGCGAGCACGAGCTCGTGACGATCCTCGTGCCGCGAGTGCTCCGGCGCCGACTCGACCATGGCATCGTCATCCACCTGCCACCCACCGCCTGGTCGCTGGGCCCGCTCGACCCGCTGGTGGAGCCGCTCCTCGAACGGCCGGTGCTGCTCGCGCCGCGGGTCACGCGTGAGCTGCCCGAAGACGGGCTCGAGCCTACCCCGGACCAGTTGTTCCAGACCGGACGGGTGGCCACGAACCTGATGGGGATCGGCTCGACCGCCGCCGGAGACTTCCTCCACTGGTGGATCAAACGGCTCGACGAGAGCCTCGGCTCCCCCGACGGCAGGCACCCGGGACTGCGAGCCGAGAGCCGTCACTGGGTGTACTACAGCCTGAACCTGGCCCGGATCAGATGGGAGACCGCGACTCTGGCCGACCCCGGAAGCAACCTGAGCGCCTGGAACATCCCGGAGCACACGTTCGAACCGGCCGAAGGCGAGGTGATCGTCGACGGACACGCCCCGCTTCGCCTGATCGATCTAGCGGGGTTCGACCCGGGACGGCCCTTTCAGCTGCGACCACACTCCAGCCGCATCAGACTCAGCCGGCTGCCCGCGCTCAGGAACCTGGTCTCGGAGTATGCGTCGGCGCTGCGCGCCGCGGGCTGGGACGATCCCCTGCACCGGTGCGACGGAGGCCAATGGATGCCCAACGGCCTGAGGTTCGACGACAACCTGCAGGCGCTGTTCACGGTCGCCCACGCCGTTGGCGGACTGCGCCAGAGCCCGCTCTGCGACGAGGGTGCCGAGCAGCTGGTGCAGTGGCTCCGCGGCCCCGCGGTCCGCGGCGGGCGGGCCGGCGTGAACCGCTACGTGCTCCACCGGGTCCTCCACGAGCGCGCCGACGTTGTGCAGGCGTTCCCGGACCTCGACGGCATCGACGGAGCCGGGCTAGTCGCATGGTGCTTCAGCTCGGGTCAGCGGGAGATGGAGATACCCGACTTGCTGATGCCCGAAGCGCGGCAGGCACGGGAGGTCGTCGCGGACTCCCTGCCGGACCTGGGCGAGCCTCCGGCACCGGAGCCGGCCGCCGCCGAGCCGATCGGCGTCCGGGTGTCCGGGTACCTGGGGCACGTCCTCGGGCTCGGGGCGGCGGCGCGCGGCTATGCGCAGGCGCTCGCCGCGGCCGGCGTGCCGGTCAGCACCGCGGCCGCCCCGCTCGACCATCTGCAGATCCCCGGCGAGCGGAGCATCACCTATGGGAGACACGACTTCGTCGAGGTGACAGGCGACGGCCGGCACGCGTTCGAGCTGATCTGCGTCAACCCGGACGAGCTGCCCATGTTCGTCGACCGGCTCGGCCCGGACTACCTGAGCGGCACGCGGATCGGAGTGTGGGCGTGGGAGACCAACTCGATCCCCTCTCGCTGGGCGCCCGCCTTCGGGCTGGTCGACGAGGTCTGGACCTACTCACGGTTCGTGGCCGAGAACCTGGGCGCGAGCGCCGGGGTGCCGGTCGTCGCGCTTCCACCGCCGGTCAAGGCCCCGGCTCTCTCGTCGGCGCCGTTGCGGCTCGGCGTGCCGGAGGGGTTCCTGTTCCTGTTCGTGTTCGATTACTCGAGCACCGTGCAGCGGAAGAACCCCGTCGGACTGATCGAGGCGTTCAAGCGCGCCTTCCCGCCCGGTGAGGGCCCGCAGCTGCTGCTGAAGACCATCAACGCGCCGGCGATGCCGCTGTCGGAGGAGGAGGTCCTCTGGGCGGCCGGCGGGCGACCCGACATCCACGTGATCGACCGATCGCTGAGCGTGGAGGAACGCGACGCACTCATGGCGTCATGCGACTGCTACGTCTCCCTGCACCGTTCCGAGGGGTTCGGCCTGACGATGGCCGAGGCGATGGCGATCGGCAAGCCAGTGATCGCGACCGGCTACTCCGGGAACGTCGACTTCATGAACGAGGGCAACAGCTACCTCGTGGAATATGAGCTGGCCAGGGTCGGTGCCGACTGCCAGATCTATCCAGCCGACGGGGAATGGGCCGAGCCGAGCGTGGCCCACGCCGCCGAGCTCATGCGACTGGTCCACGAGGACCGCGAGGGCGCTGCTCGGGTCGGGGAGCGGGCACGCCAGGACATCGCCCGGCACCTCTCACCCGAGGCGACCGGCTCGGCCATGCGGCGCCGGCTCGAGCAACTGACCGCCGAGCGCCGGTCCGCCCGACCACACTGAGTTCGGTTGATACCGTCGGGCCGATGAGCGCCGTCGCGAGCGGGGAGCTGGCCGCCGACCGGGTGGCGAGCGGATCGCCGATCCGGCCGGCGGTCGCGGTCCGCAACGTCTCCAAGTCCTTCAGGCTCCCGCACGAGCAGTACCACACGCTCAAGGAGCGCGCGCTGCACCCGCGCCGCTCGCGCAGCTACGAGGTGCTGCAGGCGGTGCGGGACGTCAGCCTGGAGGTCGCGCCGGGAGAGTTCTTCGGGATCGTGGGGCGCAACGGCAGCGGCAAGAGCACGCTGCTGAAGTGCCTGGCGGGGATCTACGACCTGGACGCGGGTCAGATCGAGATCAACGGCCGCCTGTCGCCGTTCATCGAGCTGGGGGTCGGCTTCAACCCGGACCTGACGGCCCGGGACAACGTGATCATCAACGCGATCATGCTCGGCCTGTCGCGCAGGCAGGCCGTCGAGCGCTTCGACGACATCATCGCGTTCGCCGGCCTGGAGGAGTTCGTCGACCTCAAGCTCAAGAACTACTCGTCGGGCATGTACGTCCGGCTCGCGTTCGCGACCGCGGTCCAGGTCGACGCCGACATCCTGCTGATCGACGAGGTGCTCGCGGTCGGGGACGCGGCCTTCCAGCAGAAGTGCTTCGACGAGCTCACGAGGCTGCAGCAGGAGGGCCGCACGATGCTGTTCGTGACCCACGACATGGGCTCCGTCGAGCGCTTCTGCGACCGCGCCATGCTGCTCGAGCGCGGCCGGGTCGTCGACGTCGGCGAACCCGGCTCGATCGCCCGGCAGTACAACCAGCACAACTTCCGCCTCACGCGCCAGGAGGCGGGCGCCCGCCCGGAGGAGATCCCCGACGAGCGCCCCGCGGTCCGGGTGCTGAACGCCGTGTTCGAGTCAGACGGCAGA
>JAJZWB010000057.1 GCA_021846845.1 Actinomycetes bacterium
GTTGTTGTCATCGCCGCGCTGCTGCTCGCTGCGCTCATGCCGGCGGTGTTGCCGGCGCGGGCGCTGGCGTCACCGATGGGCTCGCTCACCCAGCCGGCGGGCGCGGCCGGTTGCGTCACCGCAACCGCCGTTGGCACCTGCGCCACCGATGCGCTTGACAGCGGATTCGGTCTCAGCAGCGCGCGAGCGGTGACGGCCTACGGCGGGTACGTGCTCGTCGGCGGCACGATGTCCGATGGCAACTCCGGGATCGTCGTGCTCAAGGCGTCGTCGAGCGGACTGACCCCTGTGTCCTGCGCCAGCAGCAGCGGTGACGGTGGCCACTGCTCGACAGTGGCCGCCCTGGCAGATGGCGCCGGCGGCATCGGTGACCTCGTGATGAGCCCTGATGGCCAGCACCTGTACGCGACCGAGGGTTACGCGGAGATCGTCAATCTGGGCTTCAACGCCGCGACCGGGGCTCTGTCGCCGGTCTCGGGCGCGGATGGCTGCGTCTCGGACAACAGCGCGACCGGCTGCCAGCTGGTGCCCAGCACGCTGCAACCGGGGGGCAGCTTCGCGATCAGCGCCGACGGCCAGTACGCCTACTCGACGGGATTCGACGCCGTCTTCTCCTATTCCGTCGGCGCCGACGGCGGGCTGACAGCGCTGAGCTGCGCTTCGGGCACAGGCGACTGTCCCGCGAACGACGGCCTCACCAACGTGACGCTGCCACTTGCGACGATCTCGGGCGCGACGCCCAGTCTCACGGGTCTGACGCTCGCGTCAAACGCCACCACCGACTTCGTGTTCGTCGTGGACTCCGCCGACTCGGCGCTGTGGCAGCTGACGACCACGGGCGGTGTGCTGGCGCTTCCCGACGCGGGCTCGAGGCCATCCGCGGGTTGCATCGAGGACGCCGCCAGCGGCACCACCGAGATGTGCGCGTCGACCTCGATCGGCCTGCACGGGTTGACGGGCGGGATCGCGTTCGATCCGGTTCACGGAAGCCCGTATCTGTACCTCGTCGGCCAGAGCCCCGACCACCAGGGGATCGTGTCCGTGTTCACCGACACGCTCGGCTTCGTCGGATGCTCGAGCGTGGACGGGATCGCGGGCAGCGGTGGGCAAAGCTGCGGCGGCGACGTCAGCCTCGCGTCCGGTGGAGGGCTGTATTACGCCACCGACCCAGTCATCAGCGCGGATGGCGCCAGCCTGTACGTGGCCAGCGGCAACGGGCAGTTCGACAGCGACACCGGCGCGGTCGCGCAGTTCGCCGTGGACCCGAGCAGCGGCGCGCTGACCTTCGGCGGCTGCTACACGGACGGGCTGGTCGCCCCGGCGTCGCAGGAGGGAACCTGCACGACGACGCAGGCATCGGGCTCTGGCCCGTCGCTGCAGGGCCTTGACGGGATCGACTACTTCGGCCAGGCGCAGGGGGCGCTCGCGCTGAATCCCGCAGGGGCCGCGACCGTCGGTGCGTCCGGCAGCGAGCTGTACGTGCCCGCCCAGACCGACAACGGCGTCGCCGTCCTGGCGCGGGTGCCGTCGACAACCCAGTACACGGTGACGGGCGCGGTCGGCCAGGGCGGTGGCGGAACCGTCACGGCTTCGAGCGGCGCCACCACGTGCCCGTTCGCTACGTGCACGGTCAGCCCCGGCGCGACCGTCACGCTGACCGCTGCGCCGGCGGCGGGCTACCGCTTGGTCAAGTGGTCCGGGGGAACCTGCGACGGCCAGACCAGCGCGACGTGCACGATCTCGGGCGTCGGCGCCTCCGAGACGGACACCGCCGTATTTGACCAGAACCTGCCCCCCGGGATCTCGGACCTCAAGGTTACGCACGATCCAGGTGACGATCACCACGTCACCATCACCGCGACGATCGACCCCCACGGCTTCGACACCTCAGCGTCAGTGCAGTTCGGGACGGGTGCGAGCTACGGGCACTCGGTCGGCGCGCCGTCGGTTCCGGCGAGCGGCGGCCCGCAGGTGGTGACCTTCTCCCTGACAGGACTGAACGCCGGCACGCCCTACCACTACCAGGTGCTCGCCTCGAGCAGCGCCGGCTCCAGCGCCTCCGCGGACGCGCTGTTCGCCACCGGTGGCGCGCCGCCGCCCCCGCCCCCTCAGGTAACGGCTGTTCGTGCGCCGCTGACAGGGCTGACGTCGGTCCAGATCGACGCCACCCTGAAGGGGCTCCCTTACCAGGGACAGTCGATCTCGGTGTGGGTCGACTACGGCACGACGACAAAATACGGACACTCAACCCCGGGGCACCAGCTGTCATACGACTACAGCGGCGCGGTCGGATCGATTCAGTCCCTGCAGCCGGGGACGAGATACGACTACCAGGTCGTCGTCACGTCGAACCTCACCGGTCAGTCGACCAGCCAGAACCTGACGTTCACGACGCCGCCGCCGGGACCGGACGTGACCACCCAGCTCGCGACCGACATCTCGGACCAGGGCGCGACCCTCAACGGGACGATCGACGACAAAGACGTCACGACCCGGTACACCTTCTTCTGGTCGGCGACGTTCCACGGCCCGGCCGGCTGCGATTCGGGGCAGACGATCACGGGCCAGGTCACCGGCACCGTTCTGCCCAAACCCTACACACAGACCGTCTCGCAGCTGCTCACCCAGCCGCTGCCCGTGGGAAGCGAGGTCACCTACCACCTCGTCGCTGGGACCCCGAGCGGGTTTGCCGTCGGCAGCGCCGGTTCGCAGTCGTTTGTCACCGGAGATGTGCCTGTCGCGGGCGAGATCGGCGTCGCCTACGTCCAGAGCGCGACCTCGGCGCAGCTTGCCGCCGTCATTCCCGGGTTCACAGAGGTCAACCCAGGCGGCAACGGCGGCATCATCCCTGATGGAAGCACGGCGTCGGGTGGGGTTCGGTTCACCGGCATCGGCACTCCTGAGTACGGCCTGTTCGCCTATGTCGACCACGCCGACCGCGCGCAGGGCGATACGGGCGCGTTGCAGATCGGGTCCGCATGCGGCACCTACGTGCTCGAGAGCCTGACCGGCCTGTTGCCGGACACCACCTACCTGTTCGCCCCCGAGCAGGCATACGGCGTCGGCCAGTGCCCCTATCAGGACAACGGGGCCGGGTCCAACGTCTACCAGAACGTGGTCGATCTCAACGGCGGCAACTGGTGCTGGGACGATTTCGACCCCCAGGCACTGGCCTGCTACTTCGACAACTGCAATGGGCTCGTCGGCAACATCGTCGACGGCACGAACTACTACCCGTGGGCGCCGGTGTCGCCGAGCTACGTCGGACCTGTCCTGACCGACGCCAACTTCCCGCAACCGGGCTCTCCGGGCAACCGGCCCTGGCTTCCCCAACCCGGACCAACGCAGGCGTTCACCACCGGATCGACGACGGCCCCCGGTGATCCCACGGTGAATCCCGGCACCGGTGCGGGCTCCGACACCCTGGGCTGTGCGGCCAGCACCACCTGCTCCGGCACCCAGAAGGTCCTCTACGCGACGCACGCGCCGCAGGGGTCGGCGGCCGCCGTGACCGCCAGGGCGAGCTCGGTTGTGCTCGGCTCTGTCACCTTCCGGATCCCCGCCCATCGTCACAAGACCCTTCGCCTGCGCATCGGGCGGCCTGGGCTGCGGTTCCTGCACACCCATCCCAAGGTGCATGCGGTGTGGCTCATCACCGTGGAACGGGCCGGCAAGCACCGTCCGGTGACGCTTTCGCAGCTCGTGAAGCTCGCTGCCGTCACGCGAGGCGGCACCAGCCGGCGCCACCACCGATGAGCAGGCGCCCCGGGCTGACAGGCGGGCATCAGCGGCCGGCGACGGGCTCGGGCTGCGCGTCGGGCACGGCGTCCAGGTAGGAGGCCCGCCGTCCCGCCCGTGCGCTCCTGCGACCGGGGCGCGACGGTCGACCCTGCATGGCCAAGATCAGCGCCACCGCGCCGACCGCGGAGAGGACCAGACCCGCAACCAGCGGCACGGTCATCGACGAGGCGGCGAGCGGCCGTGGTACAGGAGCACGCCCGCGGCGATCAGGCCGTTGGCCGACACCGTCGTCGTGGCGGCGGACACCGTTGCCGTGTTGGCGCGCTCGAAGGCGGTCGCGAGCAGCGAGAAATCCCAGATGCTGAATGCGACGCTCAGCCAGGGGCCCGGCGTCAACAGCAGGGGAAGAACGCCGGCGGTGCCGTCGCGCACTGTGCGGTCGCCGATCTCCTTCGTGAAGATTCCCGTTGCGATGAACAGCACGCCGACCGCGATTCCCAGCACGAGCCCCCTGCGGCTGCGGGCGAGCGTGGCGACCAGCAGGACCGTCGCCAGCGCCGCCAGCAGCTCGGTGATGTCCGACAGCGGTGGCGCAGCTGCGGTCGTCGACGCAACGCTCGACGCGGTCAGGATCCCGCCGGCAGCCAGCAGCGCAATCGCGGCCAGCTCAACCTTGCGGAAGCGGTCGCTGAGCCAGCGGTGACCGGCGACCACCAGACCGCCGCTGCGCAGCGTCGTCACGAGAGGGACCGGGGCAAGACCCAGCGCGGCCGCTTCCGCGCACCATGCCAGTAGGCTTAGCGCTAGACGCGCCGGCATCGCACCAAACGGCGCGATGCCGGCGCGCTGACTGCCGGGGTCACACGTCGCGTCGGCGAAGCCTGACCGCCGCGACCGCCAGCAGGACGGCGGCGTAGCCGGCGAACACCGCCAGTCCGGCCCAGGGGCCGAGCGTGTGCGCCGCCCGGGTGTTGCTGGCCAGGCTGGCGATCGCGTTGGAGGGGAGGTAGGGGTTGACGGAGTTGGAGATCGAGGAGGGCAGGAGCGAGATCACGACCGGCAGCACCCACAGCAGTGCGACGACGGACGAGATCCCGGCGGCCGTGTTGCGGGTGAGCGCGCCGACCGCGGTGCCGAGGACTCCGACGCCGGCCATCAGGACCGCCGCTCCGATCACGGTGCGCAGGGCGTTCTGATCGGTGATCGCATGCTGGAGGCCGTGGCCGCTGACGACCGCCTGAACGGCGAAGAAGGCGATGAACGACGCCACCAGCATCGTGACCAGGGTCACCGCGGCGAACACGGCGAGCTTGGCCCACAGCACCGGCAGCCGTCGCGGCGCGGCCATCAGGCTGGAGCGGATCATGCCCGTGGCGTACTCGCCCGTGATCACCATCACGCCGAGGACGGCGATCGCCAGCTCCGCGAAGTGATAGCCGGCCACCGACATGTCGATGGAGCTCAGATGGGCGGGGATCGGATGGGAGTTGACGCGGATCGCCGCGATCGCGATGCCCGAGAGCATCAGCAGGAACGCGGCCAGCAGCGACCAGCGGGTCGAGCGGACGGTCCAGAGCTTGGTCCACTCCGAGCGCACGAGGTTGCCGGGGGTGACACGACCGGGGGCACGGCCAGCGGCGGGGCGCAGCCTGGGATGTGGGGTGATTGTCGTGGCGCTCATGCTGCGATCTCCATAAGCGGTCGGTCCTCCTCGGACGGAGCGAGGTACTCGACACTGTCGTGGGTGAGTGTCATGTAGGCCTCCTCGAGTGAGGCCGTCTGGGGGGTGAGCTCGTGCAGGACGAGGCCGTGCCGGGCTGCGAGGGCGCCGATCTCGGCGCTGCTGGTGCCGTGCACCTCCAGCAGCTCGCGCTCGCCGCTGCGGACCGACACGCCCGGGCCCGCGAGCAGCTCGCGCAGGCGGGTCGCGTCGGGGGATCGGACCATCACCCCGGCGCCGTCGGAGGCCCGGGCGACCAGGTCGGCGACGCTGGTGTCGGCGATCAGTCGCCCCCGGCCGATGACGATCACGTGCTCGGCTGTCTGCGCGAGCTCGCTCATCAGATGCGAGGAGAGGAACACGGTGCGGCCCTCGTCGGCCAGGCCCTTCAGCAGCTCCCGGATCCACCGGATGCCGTCGGGGTCCAGGCCGTTGGTCGGCTCGTCGAGCATCACCACCTCGGGATCGCCGAGCAGCGCCGCGGCGATCCCTAGCCGCTGCCCCATGCCGAGCGAGAAGCCGCCCACGCGCTTGCGGGCGACCGGCTCGAGCCCGACGAGCGAGATGACCTCGTCGACTCGGGAGCGGGGAAGCCCGTGAGTCTGGGCAAGGGCCAGTAGGTGGTTGTAGGCGCTGCGGCCGGTGTGCACGGCGCGGGCCTCGAGCAGCGCGCCGACCTCGTGCAGGGGCGCGGTGAACTCGCGGTAGGCGTGCCCGTTCACGGTCACCGTGCCCGAGGTTGGTTCAGACAGCCCGACGATCATCCGCATCGTCGTCGACTTGCCGGCTCCGTTGGGACCGAGGAACCCGGTCACGACACCGGGTCGCACCGCGAAGGTGAGGTCGTCGACTGCGGTCTTCTCGCCGTAGCGCTTGGTTGCGTGGGTGATTTCGATCATGCTCAGAGGATCGGCTTCGCGGCACCCGCGCACAATCGGCCGCAGGGCTCGATCTCGGGCGGCGCCGTACGACCTGAGTCGTACGCGCGCGGCGCTCAGGATGCGACCTCGGGCCGATGCCGGCCCGAGGGCCAGAAGCTAGGGTTCCGGGCCCATGAAGGCGCACGCGCGGCTCTCCCGGGGCGCGAGCTCACAGCCCGCCGTCGTCGACCGGCGAGCGGCCGCCACCGACCTGATGGTCGTCCTTTCGATCATCGGCCTCGGGCTGATCCCGTCGCCGCACGGAGAGTCGCGCTCGGTGCTGGCCGCGGTGCTGCTTCCGCTGCCGCTGCTCTGGCGTCGCCGATGGCCGCTGCCGGTGCTCGGGCTGCTGATCGCGGTCGCGCTCGTGCGCTTGGCCTCCGGCGAGAACTCGATCTCCGACATCGTGGTGGTCGTGGCCCTGTACACGGTGGCGGCCACCCATTCGGCGAGGGTGACCCTGGCCGCGGCCGTCGTGTGCGAGCTCGGGGCGATCGCGGCGGTCGCGCGCTACTCGCAGAATCACTGGCTCCAGGTGCTGATCGCGATGACCGGGCTGGTGATCGCCGCCACCGCCGTCGGCACGAGCGTCCGCGGACGCCGCGCGCTGGTGGCGTCGCTGCGGGAGCGGGCCGCGCGCCTGGAGGTCGAGCGCGACCAGCAGGGCCGCCTGGCCGCGGCGGCCGAGCGGGCGCGGATCGCGCGTGAGATGCACGACGTGGTGGCCCACAACCTGTCCGTGATGGTCGCGCTCGCCGACGGCGCCGGCTTCGCGGCGCGCGGCGCGCCCGATCAGGCCGAGCGGGCGATGCGAGACGTCGCCCGCACCGGCCGCGACGCGCTCTCGGAGATGCGACGCCTGCTCGGCGTCCTGCGGGACGAGCAGGAGCCCGGCCGGGCCCCGCAGCCGCGGCTCGAGCAGCTGGACGAGCTGATCGAGCAGGTTCGCGCAGCGGGAATGGGCGTGGATCTGCGCATCGCCGGCGCCCCGGCCACGGTGCCCTCGCCGGGGCTGCAGCTGGCCGCGTTCAGGATCGTCCAGGAATCGCTCACCAACGCGCTCAAGCACGCCGGGCGCGGCGCGCACGCAACCGTCGACCTCACGTGGGCCGGGGACCGGCTGACGATTGACATCCACAACACAGGCCGGGTCAGCGACGTGCGCTCCCCGGGCGGCGGGCTGGTCGGGATGCGCGAGCGCGCGAGCGCGTTCGGCGGGGCGCTCCGCGCCGGACCGGATCCGGCGGGCGGCTGGCGCGTGCACACCGAGCTCGGCGACACGAGCGAGCCCAGCGACGCGCTCGCGGGGGCCCGGCCATGATCCGCATAGTCCTCGTCGACGATCAGGAGCTGTTGCGGACCGGCTTTCGCATGGTCCTCGACTCCCAGCCGGACATGGAGGTCGTCGGGGAGGCGCCCGACGGTGCCGCCGGGCAGCGACTGGTCGCCCGCGAGCACCCGGACGTCGTGCTCATGGACGTCCGCATGCCCGTGATGGACGGGGTCGAGGCGACCCGCCGGATCATCGCCTCCGGCGACCGGGCCCGCGTGATCATCCTCACCACCTTCGACCTCGACGAGTACGTCCACGCGGCGCTGCGCGCCGGGGCCAGCGGCTTCCTGCTGAAGGACGCTCCGCCCGCCGACCTGCTCTCGGCGATCCGCGCCGTCGCCAGCGGCGACGCAGTCGTGGCGCCCAGCACCACCAGGCGCCTGCTGGAGACGTTCGCCGGGCACCTCCCCGCACCCGGTGGCCCGACCGCCGATGACCCCGTCGCGGACCTGACCCCCAGGGAGGTCGAGATCCTGACCGCCGTGGCGCGGGGCCTCACCAACGCAGAGATCTCGCACGAGCTCTACCTGGCCGAGGCGACCGTGAAGACCCATGTGGGGCGGATCCTCGCCAAGCTCGGGCTGCGGGATCGCGTCCAGGTCGTCATCTACGCCTACGAGCGCGGCCTGATCCGCCCATCCGCCTAGCCCGGGAGCCCTCGACCGCGCGCGCTGACGCCGCGGTGTTCAGTCCTCCGGAAGCGCCCCGCCCTGGCCCTCGACCGCGCGCGCTGACGCCGCGGCGTTCCGTCCTCCGGAAGACGCCCGAGGCGTTCCCTGTCCTTCGAGCAGGCGTGCGGCCACCGCCGCGGCGTGAGAGACGACGTCGGGATCGCCGTCCAGGTGGGCCGCGGACATGGCTCCGTCGTAGAGCACGACCAGCGCGTCGAGCAGCTCAGGCTCCGAGCCGCGGGGTCCGGCCAGGGTCGCGAACGTCGATCGCAGCCGCCGGCGGTGGGCCGCGACCTGCGTCGCGACAGGGCCGGGGTCCGGGAACTCAGCGGCCGCGTTGATGAACGGGCAGCCCCGGTAGTCGGCCGTCCGGGCGCGGTCGTCGAGGACCCCGAACGGGGCGAGCACGGCCGATCGCGTGCCCGGGTCGTGCGCGGCGGCCCGATCCCGGACGGCCGAGACCCAGGCGAGGCTCTGGCGCTCCAGGTAGGCGGCGACCAGATCGGCCTTGCTCGCAAAGTGGGCGTAGAGGGTCGCCTTGGCCACACCCGCCTCGGCGATCACCCGGTCCACGCCGACCGCGTGGATGCCCTCGGCGTAGAAGAGGTGGCTTGCGACCTCCAGCAGGCGCTGCTCGGGGCTCGGCGAGGTGATTGGCACCCGGGCAAGTCTATCTGTTATGTTCAGGTAGACAGACCTGTCTGTCTACCGTCGGCGGGGCGTCGGCCCCGGGGAGCTCGGGTGCTCCTGGAGCTCCCCGGGACCGGCCGGCGGGGACGGGCGCCGACGATCAGCCACGACCAAGAAGGAGAACGACATGGCAGCGGACCTCGCAGCGCAGCTCAAGCGCCAGAACGACGACGCCCGGGAGCGGATCCCGGCCGAGAGCCTGACGATCATGGATGCGGCAACTGCCCGGCTGGACGCCTCGGGCCTCGCCGAGAGCGGCGTCGGGGTCGGGGACCGGGCGCCTGGCTTCGAGCTGCCGGACGCCAGCGGGGCGACCGTCTCGCTGTCGTCGCTGCTGGAGCGCGGCCCCGTGGTTCTGGCCTTCTACCGGGGCGGCTGGTGCCCCTACTGCTCGCTCGAGCTGCGCGCGCTCCAGGCCCGCCTGCCGGAGATCGCCGCGGCCGGGGCGACGCTCGTCGCCGTCTCCCCGCAGACGCCCGACAACTCGCTCTCGACGGCCGAGCGGCTGGAGCTGGAGTTCCCCGTGCTGTCCGACGTCGGCAACGTGGTCGCCCGGTCCTTCGGACTGGTCTTCACCCTGCCTGAGGACCTGCGCGAGGTCTACACAGGCTTCGGCCTCGACCTGCCCGCGGCCAACGGCGACGACAGCTTCGAGCTGCCGATCCCGGCCACGTACGTGATCGCGGCCAGCGGTGAGGTGGCGTGGCGGTTCGCCGACCCCGACTACACCAGGCGCGGCGAGCCCGATGACGTGATCGACGCCCTCGGCTCGCTGCAGCCGGCGATAGCCTCCTGACCAGGCGAGAGGTCGCAACGTCCTGAGCGTGGGGAGGGTCGCATGAGCGTGGTGATGTCGAGGTGACCGCCGATGTCCAGGGCGTGCTGCCGGCACCTCCGCAGGCGGTGGCGTTCGACGTCAACGAGACGCTGACCGACCTGTCCGCGCTCGGCGGCCTCTTCGACGGATTCGGGCTGGGGGAGAACGCCCTCGCATGGTGGTTCGCGGCTCTGCTGCGGGACGGGCTGGCGCTCGCCGCTGCCGGCGACGCCGGCTCGTTCCCGGACCTCGCGGTGGTCGCCCTTGAGGAGGTCTTCGCGGCGTGCGGTCGAGAGGTGCCGGCCGGCGCCGCCGAGGACCTGCTCCAGGCCTTCCGCGAGGTGCCGGTCCACCCCGACGTGGCGCCCGCGCTCAAGCGGCTCGCGGAGGCCGGCGTGCCTGCCTTTGCGCTGACCAACGGCGGCGTCGCGGCGGCGGAGCTGATCCTGGAGCGCGCCGGGGTGCGGTTCATGTTCGCGGACGTGCTCTCGGTCGACGCGGTGGCCCACTGGAAGCCGCGCCCCGAGCCATACGAGTACGCGGCTCAGGTGGCGGGGGTGCCGCGGTCCCGGCTGGCGATGGTCGCCGTGCATCCTTGGGACCTGCACGGAGCGGCGGCAGCCGGCCTGGTCACGGGCTGGGCGCGGCGCGGGCGGCGCTCGTTCCCGCCGGTGTTCCGCCGGCCGACCGTGGAGGCGGCCGACCTCGTCGGCGTCATCGAGCTGCTCCTCGGCCTCTGAGCGGCGGCCGTCGGCCGCCGCTCAAGCTGCCCGTGGTCGGTGGGGGACGGGCGGTCGACGGGGAACGGGCGGCCCGTGGTTGGGGCACGCGGTCGCCCCTTCCGGCGTCGGCGTCCCTCGGCGGCCGAGCGCGGCGCGGCCGGCTGCCGGGCGCTCAGGTCGCGGGCCAGTCGACCTGTGAGAGCCGGGCCAGCGCGACCGCGAGCGACTGGGTTCCCTTCTGGCCCATCCCCTGGCTGCTGACCGCGACGTAGAGCTGCTCTGCCAGCGCCGCTCCCGGGAGCGAGACGCCCATCCGGCGCGCCTCGGCGAGCGCGATCCCCAGGTCCTTGATGAAGTGATCCACCTTGAAGCCAGGCTCCAGGTCGCCGCGCAGCAGCCTGGGCCCGTAGTTGGCCAGCGACCATGACCCGGCGGCTCCGCCGGAGATCGTCGACAGCGTCCGCTCCAGGTCGAGACCGGCGCGGTGGGCGTAGATCAGCGCCTCGCAGACGCCGATCATCCCGGCGGCGATGGCCAGCTGATTGGTCATCTTGGTGTGCTGGCCGGCGCCCGCGCCGCCCTGCAGCTCCACCGTCCTGCCGAGCAGCTCCAGCACCGGACGGGCGCGCACGAACGCATCGGGATCGCCGCCGACCATGATCGCCAGCGTCGCGTTCCGCGCACCCACGTCGCCGCCTGAGACCGGGGCGTCCAGCGAGTCGACCCCGCGTCGGGCGGCGTCTGCGTGGATCTCAGCCGCCAGCGACGGCTCGCTGGTCGTGAAGTCGATCAGCACCGCTCCGGGCCGCATCGATTCGAGCACCCGGCCCCCACCCAGCACGACCTCTCGGACGTCGGCGGGCGTGCCGAGCATCGTGCACACCACGTCGGCGTCGCGGGCGGCCTCCGCGGGCGAGTCGGACCAGCGCGCGCCCCGCTTCACCAGCTCGACCGCGCGGCTCCGGGTGCGGTTGAACACGGCGAGCCTGTGACCGCCGTCGAGCAGGTGACCGGCCATCGGCCCACCCATCACGCCGGTCCCGATCCACCCGATGCCGAGCTCAGCGGTCATGAGCGCGATCGTGGCCAGCCGGTAGTGGGGTGGATCCTCGTCAACTCGGCCCGGGATCCTAGCCCACCGCAGGCCTCGCTTCCGCGGAGCACGGAGCCGTTCGCCCCCCCGGCCGCGGGCCGGCGATCGCCGGCGTCGAGGCTCGCGGCCCGCCCGCCGGAGGCGCCGCTACTGAGCGTGATCGTGAACCACTACGGACTCGCCGACCGCGGTTGAGCCGGATGTCGCTCCCGAGTCCGAGCCTACGCTCTGCCCTACCCCGAAGCACGGCGCCGATCGCGCCGATCTCACGGGAGTGGCCGATGCCCGGCCATCACGAATCAGCGGGGACCGCCGGGTGCAACGAGCTTTGAAGGGAGCCGGCATGAAGACGCGCATTGGACGCTTTGTCAACTCGGTCGCAGAGGTCGTTCGCCTGACCGGCGCGGTCCTGGCGGCCGCCCTCGCGGCGCTGCTGGTCCTGCCGGCATCGGGACTGGCGGCCGGCGGGCCTCCACCTGGAAGGGGGCACGGCACCGGCGAGGAGACCACGCTCGGCAACAACCTCTCCGTCCCGGCGATCTTCGTCCCGGGCTCGACGGCGTCGGGGGCTCCGGTCCTGCGGGTGCCCTGCGGCTCGACGCCTCAGGCGCCGGTGGGACCGACGTCGGCGCAGTTCCCGGGCTACTGGCTGCAGGGCACCGAGGCGACCTGGAGCGCGACATGCCAGGAGGCGACGTCGGTCACCGGCATCGTCGCCGACTGGGGCGACAACCTGACCACCTCGCCCAAGCTCGCCGCCGGCAAGCCGATCCGCGTGGAGGTCGGGCTGCTGGACGCGGCGGCGACCGGCCTGACCGGCTACGTCGTCGACAACCTCACGCCGGAGCTGGAGGACCGTCTGGCCACGTACGGCACCGCCGGCACGTCGTTTGTGACCGGAACGGCCGGAGCGCCCCAGACGCGGGTGTGGGACGCCGGCACGACGCTGACCATCCAGCCCCTTGACCAGGCCGGCCAGCCCGCCGGACAGCCGGTCTACAGCGGCCCGATCAGCGCCGAGATCAACTCCACGGGCGCCGTCGTGTACGGCTACAACTGGGGTTCGCAGGGTCGCAGCAACACCCCGTCCGCTGGCACCTACCGGCTGACGTTCACCACCGCGATGAACACCACGATCACCGGGGTGGCGGACACGGGCGTCGTCAACGTGCCGACCTACGACGCGCACAGCACCAGCGTCACGGTCACGCTCACCTCCTCCACCAGCGGCGGCCGGCGCGGAGGCGGTCGCGACGATGGCCGGTGACGGCTCCCGGCCCTGGCATCGGCCCGCTGTGGGAGCCCGCGGGAGGGCGGCGGCGGTGGCCGCCGCCTGCCGCCCAGCCGCGTCCGGCCTGCGCCGCTCGGCGCTCGGCGGACTGCTGGCGGCGCTCGGCGGACTGCTGGCGGCAGCGCTCGGCGGGCGATGCGAGGCCGGTGACTGGACATGGATCCCCGCACAGGGTGGCTGGCTGCCGCTTGATCGGCTAAGCGTGCGCGCGATCGCCGGGTGACGGGAGCGGGTGCCCGCGCGTCCGCCGCCCACGGGTGCCCGCGCGTCCGCCGCCCACCCACAGGCGGCTCGCCGGCGCACGGCTCTCTTAACTCCCTCTCACCATGCTCGCGTACCGTGCACCCGTCAGGAGCATGAGCGGCCCCAAGCACCTCTGGTCGGGAGACTGGCAGCGCGAGTCCGAGGCTGCGTCGGCCGCGCGTGCCGACGCGCCCCCGACCGCGGCGCAGGAGCCGGCCCCGCCCGAGCTGCGGCAGCCCCGGCCGCGCCCCCACCGACGACTCCCTCGGCCGACCGTGACCGCGGCGGCCGTCGCCGTGGCGGTCCTGGCGCTGGCGGGCGTGGCCCTGGGGGTCGGCTCGCTGGCCGGCTCGACTGGCTCCGAGACCTCGCGCTCCGCCCCGGCCGCCGGCACAACCGCGGCCGTGACCCAGCCGCCCGTCAACACCGTCATCGCCTCGCAACTGGTCAGCTGGCTCGGCATGGAGATCGGGACCGAGCAGCCGGGCATCGCAGTGGTGCAGACGGTGGCGTCCGGCAGCGCGGCCGAGCAGGCCGGGGTCGAGCCGGGCGACGCGATCCTCTCGATCGACGGGCGGACGATCCACGGCGCGCGGGAGATCGCGGGCGCGATCAGGGGACTGGCGGCGGGCAGCCAGGCGACGCTCGAGCTCGGCTACGGCTCGGTGGTGTCGCAGGCCCGGGTCACGCTGGGCAAGCCGCCGTCGAACGGGCCGTGAGCTTCGACTGGCCGTTCGTGCTGATCGGGCTGGCGGCCCTGCCCGTCGCGGCGGCCTGGTACGCGCGCCAGCAGCGCCGGCGCGTCGAGGCGGCCCTGGCCTTCTCCCAGCCACACATGGCGGCGTCGGTGGCCCCGCGGCGGCCCGGCCGGAGCAGGCACCTGCCGATGCTGGCCTTCCTGCTGGCGGCGGCGGTGCTGATCGTCGCGGCCGCCCGGCCTCAGCGCACGGTTGCGGTGCCCGTGCAGAGCGCGGCGATCATGCTCGCCAATGACGTCTCGGACTCGATGACGGCGACCGACGTGCGGCCGACCCGGCTCGCGGCCGCCAAGCGCGCGGCACAGCGGTTCGTCGCCGCGCTCCCCGCGGCCGCGCAGGTCGGCCAGATGCAGTTCGCGCGCGAGCCGAGGATCCTCCAGTCGCCGACGACCGATCACGCGCTCGCGCAGGCCGCCATCGCACGACTGCGCCCGGGCGGAGGCGGGACCGCGATCGGCGACGCGATCGAGCTGGCGGTGCGCATGCTCGCGAGCCTGCGCCAGAACGGCAGGCGACCGCCCGGCGCGATCGTGCTGCTGTCCGACGGCGGCTCGAACGTCGGCGTCAGCTCGGTGGCCGCGGCCCGCATGGCGAGGTCACAGCACATCCCGATCTACACGATCGCGCTCGGAACCCCCTACGGCAGCATCCCGATCCGCCGGCACGGACAGACGGTCAGCGCCCCGGTCCCGGTCAGCACGCAGGAGCTCGCGCGGATCGCCAGCCAGTCCGGCGGCCGCACGTTCACCGCTGCCGACAGCGCCAGGGCCAGCGCCGTCTACGGCCACCTCGCCGCGCTGCTCGGCCACCGAGACGTCAAGCGCGAGCTGACGGCCGGCTTCGCCGGCGTCGGGCTGGCGCTGCTGGTGATCGGCGGCGGGCTGTCGCTCACGCTGCTGGCGCGGCTTGCCTAGCAACCCCACGATGGAGACGAGATGACCGACACGGACGAGACGCGGCGAGGGCGCGACGAGGCGCGCGACGCGCTGCAGGAGGCGCTGCACGAGATCAAGCGCGTGATCGTCGGCCAGGACGCGATGCTGGAGCGGCTGCTGGTGAGCCTGCTCGCCGGCGGGCACGTGCTGCTGGAGGGCGTCCCGGGCCTGGCCAAGACCCTGACGGTCAAGACGCTCGCGTCTGTGCTCGGTGGAACCTACGGCCGGATCCAGTTCACGCCGGATCTGGTGCCCTCCGACCTCGTCGGCACGCGGGTGTGGCGGCCCGACAGCGGCCGCTTCGACACCGAGCTCGGTCCCGTCTTCCACAACTTCCTGCTCGCGGACGAGATCAACCGGGCGCCGGCCAAGGTCCAGTCCGCGCTGCTTGAGGTCATGCAGGAGCAGCAGGTCACGATCGGCGGGACCACCCACGAGGTCCCGCGCCCGTTCATCGTCATGGCGACCCAGAACCCGATCGAGTCTGAGGGAACCTACCCGCTCCCGGAGGCCCAGGTCGACCGCTTCCTGATGAAGATCATCGTCGACTACCCGTCTATCGGCGAGGAGGCCGCGGTCGTGGGGCGCAGCCTCCAGCCGCCGGTGGACGTCCGGGAGTGCCTCTCGCTCGACGACCTGCGCCGGTACGCGCGCAGCGCGCACGGAGTCGCGGTCGACCGTGAGACGATCGGCTACGCGGTAGCGCTGGCGGACGCCACGCGCCATCCGGACCGTCACGGGCTGGGCGATCTCGCCGGGATGATCGAGTTCGGCGCCAGCCCGAGGGGGCCGATCGGCCTCGTCCAGGCGGCACGTGCGCTCGCGCTGCTGCGCGGCCGCGGCCACGTGGAGCCGGAGGACATCCGTGACCTGGCGCCCGACGTCCTTCGCCACCGCGTCGTGCTGTCCTACGACGCGCTGAGCGAGGGCGTCACGGTCGACCGGCTGCTCGACCGCGTGCTCGCGACGGTCGCCCAGCCGGGCTCCGGTCGCCTGATGCGCACGGCCGAGGACGAGCCCGGGCTCGGGCGGGTCGCGAACGCGTGACCTCCGCGCCGCTCGTCCCTCCCGCCGCGCGCCAGGGCCCGGGCCCTCTGCCCGCGCCGCTCGTGGACGCGCTTGATCTCGCCCTCAGCCATCTGGTGACGCGAAGCCTGCCCGGCGACCGCCGCGCGGCCGGGGTCGGTCTGGGAACGGAGCTCGCCCAGCTTCGCCCGTACGAGCTCGGCGACGACGTGCGTCACATCGACGCGGCCGCTAGCGCCCGCACCGGCACCCCGCACGTCCGCCTGCACGTGCCCGAGCGGGCGCTGACGACCTGGATCGTGCTCGACACGTCGGCATCGATGGCGTTCGGCACCGCGCGGCGGTTGAAGGCCGACGTCGCCGAGGGCGCCGCGCTGGTATTCGGGCGTCTCGGGATCCGCCGCGCCGGCAGCGTCGGGCTGATCGGGTTCGGGGCCGGGGACCCGCGCGTGCTGCCGCCCAGGGGTGCCCGGCCGGGGATCGTGGCGCTGCGACGTCTGCTGGCGGAGGGGACCTCGCCCGATGGCCGCCATGACCCGGCCGCCCTCGCCGACGCGCTCGCTCGGGTTGCGAAGCTGGCCGGCGCGCCCGGCCTGGTCGCGGTCATCTCCGACTTTCGCGACCAGCGTGAGTGGGAGCGGCCGCTCGGCTCGCTGCGCCTGCGCCATTCGGTGGTCGCGGTCGAGGTCGTGGACCCGCGTGAGGCCGAGCTCCCGGCGGTGGGGCATCTGACGCTGGTCGACCCGGAGACCGGCGCGCGCCTGGAGGTCAACACATCCAGGCGCGGCGTGCGGGAGCGCTTCAAGGAGCTTGAGCGCCGCCGTCGCGAGCAGATCTCCGACGAGCTGCGACGGCTGCGCGTCCGCCACGCGGTGCTCTCGACCGACGGCGACTGGCTCGCCGAACTCGGGCGCCACCTGCGATGAGCTTCGGCTCGCCGGTCTGGCTGCTGGCGCTGGCGCTCGTCCCGGCGGCGATCGCGGCCCAGGTCTGGGCGCGGCGGCGCCGCGCGATCCGCCATGCGATCCGCTTTCCCGCCATCTCGACGCTGCGGGAGGCGGTGGGCCCGTCGCGGTCCTGGGAGCGACACCTCCCAGCGGGACTGCTGGTCGCGGCGGCGGCCATGCTCGTCGTCGCGCTCGCCAGGCCGAAGCTCAGCTACAGCGTCCCGGTGAGGACTGCGTCGGTGATGCTGGTGACCGACCACTCCGGCTCGATGGCGGCCGGCGATGTCGCGCCCAGCCGGCTGGCGGCGGCCAAGAGCGCCGCCGACCGGTTCATCAACCAGCTGCCCTCGACCGTCCGGGTCGGTGCGGTCGCGTTCTCAACCACGCCCGACGCCGCTCAGGCGCCGGTCCTCGATCACGCCGCCGCCCGGTCGATCGTCGACGCCCAGGCCGCCGGGGGCGGGACCGACACCGGCGGCGCCCTGCAGCTGGCGCTGACGCTCCTGCGCGGAGGCACACCGAACCATCCTCCCTCGGCGATCGTGCTGCTATCGGACGGCGCGGCGAATCTGGGGCCCGACCCGGTCGCCGTCGCGCGCCAGGCTCGCAGCGACCACATCCCGATCTACACCGTCGCGCTGGGGACGCCCGGGGGCGTGATCCCCAATCCGGTCCCGTTCGCGCCGCCGATCGCGGTCCCGCCAGACCCCCAGCTGATGGCGCAGATCGCGCAGGTCTCCGGTGCCCGGGCCTTCGACGCGCGCAGCGCGGATGAGCTGGGCTCCATCTACAGGCACCTCGGCACCCAGCTGGGCTCCCGGACGCGCACGCGGGAGATCACGTTCGCGTTCGCCGTCGCCGGGCTCGTGGCGCTCGTCGGAGCGGCTGCCGCATCGGTGCGCTGGTGGGGGCGGGTGCCCGCATGATCGGCGCCGGGCGCCGTCGTCGTGCGGGAGGTGGCGGGCGGTCGACGGGTGGATGAGGTGGCGGCGCGCCCTGCCGGGTGGAGGGGGCGGTCGACGGGGTGGAGGGGGCGGCGGCGCGCCCTGGCTCAGGGCTCGCCGATCGGTGAGCGGGTGCCCTCAGAGCGTTGGCGGCTGGCGTCTGCTGGAGCTTGCCGCGTCCGTGAGATGCGCGGTGTGCCAGCGCGTGCGAGAGATCGCAGTGGGGCGCCGTGCCGCATGCGCCGCTGCCCGCCGTGCCCGGCTCGGTGACTGTCAGTCGTGGCGCGCGTCCAGCCGGGATGGGAGAGCGCAGGCCCGATCGCCTTCCGCGCTCCCATCCCGGGGAGGTACGCGCCTAGAGCTGCGCGCGGACAGCGCCGTGTGGATACGCGACGCTTTGGATGTTGACGTAGTAACCGGCGGGGTTTGAGGCCAGCGCGCTCATCACCTTCGAGCTGGCTAGCACACAGCCACGGTGGTGAAGCGCCGGGCCGGGGGAAAGTGGCACGACGATGGCGCCGTTGGTGTGGGGTCCGCCCTTGTCGATCTCCGCGGTGGTTCCGCTCACGAACCCGTGCAGATGCGCGAAGCGCCAGCAGACCTCGTGCGCCGAGTCGTGCAGCGCGATGATCGCATAGCCCACGCCCGCGCTGGGACCGGGAGGCGTCTCCGCCTTGCCGGTCACGTGCACGACCCACTCGACGTTGGGCTTCTGGACATTGGCGTTCGCAGGCGAGCTGGTGGCGGTGTTACCGCTTGAGCCGCCGCACGCGGCAACCGTGGTGGAGACCGCGGCCACCGCCACGAACGTCGACAGTTTCGAATTCAGCGCCGATACGCGCACAGTGAGAAGACTCCTTCGTGTCATGGTCGTCCAACTTGTGTCAAGGCCACCTAAGCGAAAGGTACGCTGGTAGTGAGAGTCGGCTTAGACGCCCCTTCACGCGCCCATGGGAGCGATGTGGCGGGATCGCGGACCGTCATGCTCGTGTGCCGTGGGCGTGACCTCAGTCGTGTGCCGCGGGCATGACCTCAGTCCGTCGTGGAGAGCCGGTGGACCGCCTCGGCGTAGAGGTCATCCGCGAGCGGTCCCCGGGACGCGATCTCGACGTTCTCACGCAGGTGCGTGAGGTTGCTCGTGCCGACGATCGTGCTCGAGAGCGCGGGATGGCTGAGCGTGAAGCGCAGGACGAACTCGTGCCGGCTCATCCCGTCCAGCAGCTGGTCCAGGCCGGCCGCCTCCCAGCGATCCCGGGCGACGTTCTCGCTCAGACCGATCGGCTGGGGTCGCCACGCCTTGTCGGCGGAGGTGGTCCCGCGTGCCGCGCCACCGCGGATCAGCACGCCCGCGCCCGCCTGCGCCGCGCGCCGGATCAGCTCGTCGTGCTCGGGCTGCAGCGCCGAGTAGGGGATCTGAAAGACATCGAAGGCGTCCATCAGGATGTGCTCAGCGAGGTTGGGCAGGATGCCCGACATCCCAAGGAAGCGGACCTTGCCCTCCTCACGCAGCCGCTGGAGCTCCTCGATCGTGCCGTCGTCCTCCATCTGCGCGCGCGTCGGGGACATGTGGACCTGCACGAGATCCAGCCGGTCGGTGCGCAGCCGGCGCAGGCTCTGCTCAACGCCCGCGCGCACATTGGCGGCGCTGTGGTCGTGCGGGTAGGGGGGCGTCCGGCCGGGCGTCGGCGACAGCGGGCAGCCGCACTTGGAGGCCAGGAAGTACTCGTCGCGACGCGAGCCGACATGGCGCCCGATCAGCTCCTCACTACGGCCGTAGTCGACCGACGTGTCGATCAGGTTGATACCGGCGTCGAGCAGCTCGTTGAGCAGCCGTCCTGCGTCCGCATCGTCGATCGCCGGTCCGTGCGGCTCCCCGCGCAGCTCCATCGCGCCATAGCCGAGGATCGTCACCTCGAACCCGGTGCGGCCGAGCGCTCTGGTTGGGATTGTCACCGCTCAGACGTCCGTCGTTGATGTGGGGTCAACCCGCGAGGACCGGCGCGAGGCGCTGCTCCAGCGTCGCGCGCGGCACGGCTCCGACCATCCGGTCGATCTCACGTCCGCCGCTGATCACGACCAGCAGCGGAATCGACATGGCTCCGTACCGCTGCGCGAGCTCCGGGTTGGCGTCGACGTCGACCTTGACCACCTTGAGGTGGCCGGCGTGGTCCGCCGCGAGCTGCGCGAGCACCGGTGAGATCATCCGGCACGGGCCGCACCACGCGGCCCAGAAGTCGACGACCACCGGGACAGATGCCGTCGTCTCCGGGTCGAAGCTCAGGGTCTCGGCGTCGACGACCCACGGCAGCGCCGCCTTGCATCGCGCGCAGCGCGGCACCCCTTGCTCGATCGGACCGACGCGGTTGCGCGTCTGGCAGCTGGGACATGTGATGATCGCCATCGGCATCACCCAGCTTAGACTCCGGATCCGCGGCCCGGGCGCGGAGCTCTCCGGGGCGTGTTCGTCGGGGCGGCATCATGTTGAGGTGCCGAGTGCGATGATTGCCGTGAGGGTGCAGCCCCGTTCGCGTCGTGAGGAGATCTCCGCCGTTCGGGACGGCGTCGTGGTGGTGCGGGTCGGGGCGCCGCCGCTGGACGGTCGGGCTAACGACGCGGTCCTTCGCGTCCTGGCGGATTGGCTCGGGGTTCGCGCCTCCAACCTGACGATCGTCAGGGGCGAGCGCTCTCGCGACAAGCTGATCGAGATCGAGGGGCTCGACCAGGCGACGGTCGATGAGGCGCTGGCCGACCGGCAGGGTCGATCGCGCTGAGGGCTGGCGGGCGAGCGGCCGTCCTCGGGTTGCCGGCGGAGTTGGTGACCGCCGGCTCGGCGGCGGGGCCGGTCGTGTCCGGGCGGTGGCCGGTCGTGTCCGGGCGGTGGGCGGCGGGGCCGGTCGTTCCGGGCGGTGGGCGGCGGGGCCGGTCGTTCCGGGAGGTGGGCGATGGCCGGTCGTGTCCGGGCGGTGGGCGACGGCCCGGTCGTCAGCGAGAGCCGGCGGCCGGTCCGGCGCCGTCGGACGAGCGCATGACGATCCGGGTCTCCGTTGCCGCCACGCCGCCGCGGCTGCGCAGCTGGCGGACGGTTTCGTCCAGGTCGTCGGTGTCGCGGCAGGCCAGCTCGACGATGTAGTCAAACCTGCCGGTGACGAACGCCAGGCGCTGGGTGGCCGGCAGGCCGAGCGCGAGCCGCTCGAACTTACCGGGGTCGGTGGTGGGCAGCAGCCGGACGTCGATGTAGACCGCGAGCCCGCGCCCGAGCTGGCGGGGGTCGATCCGCGCGGCGTAGCCCTGGATCGTCCCGCGTGCCTCGAGGCGCCGCACGCGCTCGGCGACCGCGTGCGCGCTCAGCCCGACCTCGGACGCGATCTGCGCGTACGACGCGCGTCCGTTTCGGATGAGGTGCCCGACGATCAGGTCGTCGATCTCGCTTGTCACGACCAAAAGCACAGCAGATCAGTCAAGGACCTTGCAAGACTGACGCACACATGCGATCTGTGTGTCATGACAGTCGTAGGAGTTCCAGCTGAGATAAAGCCGGACGAGCACCGGGTGGCTCTGACGGCGGCAGGCGCGCGTGAGCTGGTCGGCAGAGGCCACAAGGTGCTGGTGCAGGCCGGCGCTGGACAGGGCTCCGCGATCAGCGACGCCGACTACGTCGCCCAGGGGGCGACGATCGTCCCCGGAGCCGAGGATGTGTTCGCAGAGGCGGAGCTGATCGTCAAGGTCAAGGAGCCTCAGCCGGTCGAGACCGCCCGGCTTCGCCAGGGCCAGATCCTGTTCACATATCTGCATCTTGCGCCGGACCCGGCGCTGACCCGTGCGCTGGTCGACTCGGGCGCGACGTGCATCGCCTATGAGACTGTCACCGACGCGCGGGGCCGCCTGCCGCTGCTGGCGCCGATGAGCGAGGTGGCGGGCAGGATGGCGACCCAGGCCGGCGCGTACATGCTGCAGAAGCCGCTCGGCGGCCGCGGGCTGCTGCTGGGCGGAGCGCCCGGCGTCGCACCCGCGCACGTGATGGTGATCGGCGGCGGTGTCGTGGGCCGCAACGCGGCGCAGATCGCGGTCGGCATGGGCGCGAGCGTCGACATCCTTGACCGAGACATCGACAGGCTGCGCGAACTCGACGTCGCGCTGGGCGGGCGCGCGCGCACGATCTTCTCCTCGGCGCTCGCGATCGAGCAGCTCCTGGAGCAGGCCGACCTTGTGATCGGCGCGGTTCTCGTGCACGGTGCCAAGGCGCCGCGCGTGATCACTCGCGGGCAGCTGTCGCTGATGAAGCCGAACGCCGTGCTGGTCGACGTGTCGATCGACCAGGGCGGCTGCTTTGAGACATCGCGGCCGACCACCCACTCGGACCCGACCTACCAGGTCGACGGCGTCACCCACTACTGCGTCGCCAACATGCCCGGCGCTGTGCCGATCACGTCCACCCAAGCGCTGACCAACGCGACGCTTCCGTACCTGATCAGCCTCTGCGACCTCGGCGTCCATCAGGCGCTGCGAGCCGACTCCGGCTTCATGCAGGGCCTTGCGGTCATGTCCGGCCGGCTGACCAGCGAACCGGTCGCCCACGATCAGGGACTCGAGTGGACGCCTCCAGCCGACGTGCTCGAGGCGCAACCCGTTCCAGCCTGACCCGAGCGGCGACCCCGTCGCCGGCGGCTGTCCCCTGGTGTGCGGCAAGCTTGGAGGGATGGAGGTCCGGTCCCAGGTGGAGCTGATCGAGCAGAGCGTCGGCGGGGGCGCGGCGCTCGACCTCGCGCTAGCGGCGGCGCAGCTGCAGATGGTGGCCGCGGGATCGCGGACCTCGCTGCTGCGCTGCTACGCGCCTGAGCCGACGGTGGCGTTCAGTCGCCGTGACCGCTTCCTGCCCGGCTTCCGCGGTGCGGTTGAGGTCGCCCGGCGGCTCGGGTTCGAGCCCGTGCTCCGTGCGGCTGGAGGCCGGGTGGTCGCCTATCACGAGGGCTGCCTGGTTCTGGACGAGATCGTCGCCGAGAGCGACCCGATCTTCACCATCCGTGAGCGGTTCGCGGCGCGGGCCGAGGCTCACGCCCGCGCGCTCCGCGGCCTTGGGATCGACGCGCGGGTCGGCGAGCTCCCGGGCGAGTACTGCCCGGGCGAGTTCAGCGTCAACGCGCGCGGGCGGTGCAAGCTCGTCGGCTCGGCGCAGCGGATCGTCCGTGGCGCATGGCTGCTGGCCACCGTAGTCGTCGTGACGGGGGCCGCTGCGATCAGGCCGGTGCTCGACGAGCTGCACGCGGCGCTCGGCATCAGCTGGGACCCTGACACGGCCGGCTCGGTGGCAGACGAGGAGCCGGGAGCGGCGGTCGCCGACGTCCGACGCGCACTTCTGGCCGAGTACGAGCCGAGCTACCGACTGGTCCCCGGTTCACTGGGCGAGTGCGAGCTCGCGGCCGCGCGCGAGCACCTCGGGCGCCACCTGGTCGATCCCGCCTGAGCGAGCCTTCGCCCTGTCCGAGGATCCGCCGCGGAGGGGGACGGCCCGACCGACCCCGGGGACGA
>JAJZWB010000188.1 GCA_021846845.1 Actinomycetes bacterium
GCCGCCACGCCGAACAGCCTGCCCGCCCAGCCCGCCGCTCCCCGCACCCGGGTTCGGGCCGCCCGGCCCCGCGCCCGCGCCCCTGCCGCCCGGCCCGTTCGTTCCCGTCCCCGCGCCCCGGCCGCCGCTCCCGGCACCCGCGCTTCGGCCGCCCGGCCCGCGCCCCCCCGCCGGGGAGGGTCGTTCGGGTCCGACCGGCGACAGCGGCAGCGGCTTGCCCTCGAGCGCCATGAGCGCCTCGGCGGTCACCCAGACCGGCGTCTGGCTCTGCCCGCGGGCGTAGTCGACGGCTCCGTCGGACCGGACGAGCGAGACCAGGTAAGCCAGCGGAGACGGCGCACCGCCTCGGTGCAGGCCCGCCGGCTGCGCGCCGGCGGCGTCGAGCCCCTGGACCGCCCACGCCGTCGACTGGGCGTTGGACCCCATCCCCGGTTGAGACGGGAAACCGCCGTCGCGGTCCTGGATAGCCCGCAGGTACGCGACCGCACGCGCCCGGACGGCCGCGGCCGCGGGGTCGCCGGCGAGGGCCTCAAGGACCGCACCCGTGTCGTCGGCATCGCTCGCGTCGCCAGCGGTTCCGAAGCTGAAGCCTCCGTCACGGTCCTGCTGGGCGATCAGCCAGCGAAGCGTCCGAGCGGGCGGGGCGATGCCCGCGGCCCGCAGCGCGAGGACCGCGAACGCGGTCCAGTTGACCTGGTCCGCCACCGACCCGTCGGCGCGGATGTCGTGCCGCAGCTCCGCGACCAGGTTCAGACCGTCCACGGTCGCGGGCAGGCCCGCGGCGCGCAGGACCAGGATCGTGCGCTCCAGCGAGCCGGGGTCCGACGCCGGCGGGACGCGCACGTAGGCGAGCAGCCCCGGGCCGCGCGACGCCGACGCCGGCGAGCGGCCGGCGGAGGCCAGTCCGAGCGCCGCCCAGCCTGAGAACAACTCGCTGGATGGCTGCCCGGGGGCGGCGCCGAAGCCACCGTCGGGGTTCTGAGCGGCCAGCAGGTAGTCGACCGCGCGCCGGGCAGCCTGCGCCCGGGACAGGGCCGCGACGTGCGCGGGCGCTGCAGCCGGCGCACGCCCCCCCCGGACCCGTGATGACCCCACGCCGTGGCCGCGTGCGCCTGCGGGGTTCAAGCCGGCGGCGTGCGCGGTCCTTCCCGCGATCAGCGCCACCGCAGCAGCCACGATGAGCGCGCCGAGCACGGCCCATCGGGCCTGTCGGGACTGGCGGGGAGCTCTGCGAGGGGATCGCGCCACGGCGGCGGTCCGTGCGCCGTCGGCGACCGGTCGCGCAACGACAGATCTGGCCAAGATCGCCTTCGCTCCCAGCGACCCGCCGGCACCCACCCCACCACCCGGCCCAACCGACCCGCCGGCACCCACCCCACCGCCCGGCCCAACCGACCCGCCGGCACCCACCCCACCGCCCGGCCCAACCGACCCGCGGGCCCCCCGCGGAGCCACGGGCGGCGACGTGAGCCCGGCGGGCGCGGGCGCCGCCACCCACTCCACCTGCAGACGGCGAGCGAAACGCTGCACCGAGCGGGTGAGCGCGGGACCGATCGCCAGCGCGAACCCCAGGCAGCCGGCTGCGTGGACCGCGTCGAAGCCGAGCCCGGACCCGACATAGGCGCCGAGCTGCGCCCAGCTGTGGTCGCTGTAGGTGACCCAGTCGCCGACGTCCTGCAGGGCGGTGAACGCGAACCCGACCGCGCAGCACACGAGTGCCAGCGGCCAGCGGCCGATCGCCTCCGCAGGTCCGCCGCGGCGGCGCAGGCCGGCCGGCAGCCGCGCGAGCAGCGCGCCGAGGACCCCGGTCGCCCCCCAGCCGGCCATCTGCCAAGGCGTCCAGGGGCCCTGGCCGAAGAAGAAGTTGGAGCTCAGCGCCGCGATCGCGCCGACCGCGAACCCCGGACCGCCCCCGAGCGCGTAGCCGGCGATCAGGACGATGTCCGTCGTCGGCTTGACGTTGGGAACGGCCGCGAACGCGATCCGGCCGAGCGCCCCGAGCGCGCTCAGCGTCGCGACGAGCGCGACGACCCGCGCATCGGGTCGCCTGCGCTCGTACCAGGCGAAGCCCGCGACCAGAGCGCCGGCGAGAAGCGTGAGCGCCCCGACCTGCCAGCTCACGCCCCCACCTCGGCAGACCGGCTCACGCCACCCCCTCCCGGCACCAGCTGACCCGCCGCCTCCCGGCACCAGCTCACGCCGTGACCTCCGTGCCGGCGCGCGAGAGCAGCGCAGCGCCCTCGTCGGGAGTCAGCGCCGCGCCCGCCGCGCCGAGTATCCGAGCGGTCTCGGTGGCGAACCAGGTGCCGCCGGAGAGCACTTCACGCGCAGGCGCGTCCGCGATCACCGCACCCGCGGCGAGCAGGATCACGCGCTGCGCGAACGCGGCCGCGAACTCCGGGTCGTGCGTGGCGACGATCACCGCCGACCCCAGGCCGATCAGCAGCTCCGAGAGCCGGTGGCGATGGTCGCGGTCCATCCCGCGCGTGGGCTCGTCCAGGCACAGCACCGCGGGCGGGTCCCGCGGGTCTCCGAGCACGACCGCGAGCGCCAGCCGCTGGCGCTCGCCCCCGGACAGCTCCCGCGGGTGGCGGCCCGCGAACGCCGCGCCTCCGAGCCCCGCCAGCTCGAGCGCGGCGGCGGTTGCCTCCTGGCCGACCGTCTCGTGCAGCAGATAGTCGTTGGGATGCTGCATGAGCAACGCGACGCGGCCGGCAGCGCGGATCGCGCCGCGGGTGGGGGCCATCAACCCGGCCGCATGGCGCAGGAGGGTTGACTTGCCGGCGCCGTTGGCGCCCATCAGCGCGATCCGCTCACCCGGCGTGACCGTCAGCGACACGGCCCGCAGGACCGTCGGGCCGGCTCGCAGCTCGTGCCAGACGCCGTGGAGCTCCAGCGCGGCCGCGTCCAGGGCGCCCGCGGCCGCTCGCCCCGCGCCTGCGCGCGCGCTCCATCGCAGCCGGCGCGGACCCGCCGATCGCGCGCGGGAGCCGCCGGTGAGCGGCGGTGCGGCGGGCAGCAGTCCCCGCTCTCGCAGCGACGCGCGCGCGCGCCTCACGCCCGGCACGGGCGTGAGGCCGAGCTCGCACAGAAGCGCCGCGCCGGGCGTCTGGAGGCTGGGCGCCTCGCCGGACGCCCATGCGAGGAACTCCTCAGGCTTGGCGTCGCAGACGATCCTCCCGCCGTCGAGCGCGACCACCCTGTCCGCCCAGCCCAGGCAGCGCTCGAGCCGGTGCTCGGCCAGGAGGATCGTCACGTCGCGGTCGTCGTTGGCGCGGCGCAGCAGGCCGATGAGCTCGTCCCCGGCGACCGGGTCAAGCTGCGACGTCGGCTCGTCGAGCACCAGCACCGGCGGCAGCGCTGCGAGCGCCGCCCCGAGGGCGACCCGCTGCAGCTCGCCCCCTGACAGCTCCGAGGTGGACCGGTCCAGGAGGCGATCGAAGGCGAGCGCCAGCGCCGTCTCCTCGACGGCCCGAGCGACCGCGGCAGGCTCGTGGCCGAGATTCTCCAGGCCGAGGGCCAGCTCGGCGCGCACGGTGCCGGTGACGATCTGGGCCTCAGGGTCCTGGAACAGCGTCCCGACCATCGCGGCCAGCTCCCCCGGCCCGTGCTCGCGCGTGTCCATCCCGCAGACGGTGGCCCTGCCCGCGAACGTCCCGCCGTGGAAGTGCGGCACGAGCCCGCTGATCGACCTAAGGAGCGTCGACTTGCCCGATCCGGACCCTCCCGCCAGGATCACGACCTCACCCGGCGAGACGGCGAGGGTCACGTCATCCAGCGCCGGTGCCCGGGCGCCCGGATAGGTGTAGCTGACGTTCTCCAGGACGACCGCGGTCACGTGGCGATCCCCCGCCGGTCCGCGAACGGCGCGAGCGCGAGTGCCACCAGCGCGGCGGCCACCGTCCAGACGCTCCAGCCCGAGCCGGCGTGCAGCGCAGGGTAGGCGGCGAACGGCGCCCACGAGCCGATCAGGGTCGCGGCCACGAGCGCGGCCATCGCCGTCGCGGCCCCGAGGAAGCCGATGTCATGGCGTGAGAAGGGGCGCGCGCGAGCCTGCGGCCGGCGCGCGACGCCGTAGCCGCGCACCTCGAGCGCCGCGGCGACGTCCAGCGCACGATCGAGCACCCCGGAGCAGACGGCGCGAAGCAGCGCCAGGCGCGACGGCGGCGGCCCCGGCCGGCAGCGCTGGGCGTCCGCCAGCCGTCGTCCGTCACGGAGCAGGACCGGCACCAGCCGGTTGGCGACGGTCGCCGTCAGCGCCGAGCGGAACGAGACGCGCCGGACCAGCCGCAGCACCTCGTCGGGGTCCACGGCCAGCGTGTACAGGGCGCCGCAGAGGATCAGCGTGACCGCCCGCAGTCCCAGCACCAGGCCGTAGACCGTGGCCTCGAGCGTCACATCGGTCTGGCCGAGGACCGGCAGGTCGCCGAGGCGGGCGATCACGGTCAGGCCGTTGCGGTCCACGAGCGCGTTGATCGCCGCG
>JAJZWB010000189.1 GCA_021846845.1 Actinomycetes bacterium
GATTCGCCAGCCGCCGGAGTCGGTGGTGGGCGAGTGACGGTGCTGCGCACGCACGCCGTCCCGGGTTCGGACGAGTTCCGCGCCAACCTGGAGGCCAACCGGGCCCTGGTCGAGGACCTGCGCTCGGAGCTGCGGCTGGTCTCGGTCGGCGGCGGCGAGCGAGCCCGCGAGCGCCACGTGGCGCGCGGCAAGCTGCTCCCGCGCGAGCGCGTGAACCGCCTCCTTGACCCGGGATCGCCTTTCCTGGAGCTCTCGCCGATGGCGGCCCACGGCATGTACGGCGGAGATGCCCCGGGGGCGGGCATCATCACCGGCGTCGGACGGATCGCCGGGCGCGAGTGCGTCGTGGTCGCAAACGACGCGACCGTCAAGGGCGGCACCTACTACCCGATCACGGTCAAGAAGCACCTGCGCGCGCAGGAGGTGGCGCTCCAGAACAACCTGCCCTGCGTGTACCTGGTCGACTCGGGCGGCGCCTTCCTGCCGCTCCAGGACGAGGTGTTCCCGGACCGGGAGCACTTCGGGCGGATCTTCTTCAACCAGGCGACGATGTCGGCCCGGGGGATCCCGCAGATCGCCGCCGTGCTCGGCTCGTGCACCGCCGGCGGCGCGTACGTGCCGGCGATGAGCGATGAGACTGTGATCGTCGCGGGCCAGGGAACGATCTTCCTCGGAGGGCCGCCGCTGGTGAAGGCGGCGACCGGAGAGATCGTCACCGCCGAGGACCTCGGCGGCGGCGAGCTGCACTCGCGCACCTCCGGGGTCACCGACCACCTCGCACGCGACGACGCGCACGCGCTGGCGATCGTGCGTGAGATCGCGGCGACGCTGCCGCCACCGCCGCCACCGCCGTGGGAGCGCCGCGACTCCCGTCCCCCGTCCGTCGACACCGAGTCGCTGCTCGGGGTGATCTCCGCGGACGTCCGGCGTCCGTGGGACGTCAGGGAGGCGATCGCCCGCATAGTCGACGGCTCGGAGCTGCACGAGTTCAAGCAGCTGTACGGCGCGACGCTCGTGACCGGCTTCGGCCACATCCACGGACACCCGGTCGGGATCCTCGCCAACAACGGGATCCTGTTCTCCGAGTCGGCGCTCAAGGGCGCCCACTTCATCCAGCTGTGCGACCAGCGGCGGATCCCGCTCGTGTTCCTGCAGAACGTGACCGGGTTCATGGTGGGACGGGACTACGAGGCCGGCGGCATCGCCAAGCACGGCGCCAAGCTGGTCACCGCCGTGGCGACCGCGCGGGTCCCGAAGCTGACCGTGATCGTGGGTGGATCGTTCGGCGCCGGCAACTACGGGATGTGCGGTCGCGCCTACTCGCCCCGGATGCTTTGGATGTGGCCCGGTGCGCGGATCTCGGTGATGGGCGGCGAGCAGGCCGCAACCGTGATGGCCGAGGTGGGCCGCTCCCAGGAGGGAGCGGAGCTGCGCGAGCTCTACGAGCTTCAGGGTCACCCCTACTACGCCACCGCCCGGCTCTGGGATGACGGCGTCATCGACCCGCGGGATACGCGGGACATGCTCGGACTGGCGCTCTCGGCGGCCGGCAATCAACGGATGGACGAGATCCGCTACGGGGTCTTCAGGATGTAGCTCGGCACGCCGATCGCGCGCAGCAGTGAGCAGGGTGCTGATCACTGGATCGGCGGACGGGCTGGGTCTCCTCATCGCGCGGCGCTTGATCGCCGAGGGGCACCACGTGGTCCTTCACGCGCGCTCCAACGCGCGCAGCCATGACGCGCTGCAGGCGGCCCCCGAGGCGGTCGCGGCCCTGATCGGCGACCTCTCGCGGCTCTCCGAGCTCCACCGCCTCGCCGCCCAGGTCGATCGGCTGGGTCCGTTCGACGCGGTCGTCCACAACGCGGCGGTCGGCGCGCGCGAGCCGCGCCGGGCGCTGACCGAGGACGGGCTCTGCGAGGTGTTCGCGGTCAACGTGCTCGCCCCCTACCTGCTGACCGCGCTGACGCAGCGGCCGCGACGCCTGATCTACATCAGCTCGGCGATGCACAGGGCCGGAGAGCCCGACCTGTCGGACGTCAACTGGCTTCGCCGGGCCTGGGACCCCCGCCAGGCATACTCCGACTCCAAGCTCTTCTGCGCGATGCTCGGCTTCGCCGTGGCGCGGCTCTGGCCAAGAACGGTCTGCAACGTCGTCGAGCCCGGCTGGGTGCCGACCCGGATGGGCGGTCCCGACGCGCCCGAGGACCTGAACCTAGGTGCCGACACCCAGGCGTGGCTGGCCGTCAGCGACGAGCGGGCCGCGAAGCTGACCGGCCGCTACCTGTATCACCGCGCCGAGCGCGCCACCCACCCGGCGGCGGCGCGGGTGGACCTGCAGGAGTCGCTGCTCGCCGTCTGCGCGGGGCTCTCAGGCTACTCCCTGCACGCGGTCCCCGCCGCGGCCCCAGCCGGCGTCGAACATGCGTCCAAACACGCGTGAGCGTCGGGGAAACCTCCCCAAACCTACTAAAGCGAAGCTCCCGCGAGGCCGATCATCCCCCGGCCAGGTCCCGATCGGTGGGACCCGTCACCCGGGACCGATCGGTGGGACGCAAACCTGTGGGACTGTTCCAAGGAGGGAATCCGTGAAGAAGTTCCGCATCTATCAGGCCTGCGCCGCGCTCGCAGCTGTCGCCAGCGTCGCGATCGCCGCGGGAGCCGGCTTCAAGTTCGGTTGATCCCGGTGCCGGGCGCGCACCTCCGTCGAGGGCGCGCCCGGCTCCTCGATCGGGGAGCATCGATGCGCGCACGCTCGAAGGTCCGGATCTACTGCGAGGCCGCCTTCGTGGCCGGCGTGGCCGCCGTCGCACTGCTGGCCTCCCACCTGCATCTGGGCTACATCGCCCGCCATCCGGCCACGTTCGCGGTGCTCGCTGCGGGGGTCCTGCTGGGCGAGATGCTGCCGATCAAGATCCCGCGCCGGGGTGGCGACGAGGAGCTGACGCTCTCGGCCGCGTTCGCGATGGCACTGCTGCTGCTGGGCGGGCTGGGGCCGGCACTGGTGGCGCAGGGCGCCGCGTCGGCGATCCAGGACGCGTTCTCGGGCAAGCCGCTGTGGCGGATCAGGTTCAACCTCGGGCAGTACACGCTCTCGATGGTCGCCGCCTGGGGCGTGGTCCAGGCGATCGCGGTCTCGTCCCGTCTCGACGCGATGCACCCGTTCGCAAGCCATCAGCTTCCGGCCATGCTGGCCGGCGCGGGCGCCTTCTTCCTCGTCAACGCGTTCGTCGTCGGGTCGGCGGTCGCGATGTATCAGAACGTCCCGATCCCGCGCTACTTCCGCAACAGCGTCTCGTTCGTGCTGGTCACCGGCGCGGTGGTGCTGCTGGTCGCGCCGATCGTGCTCGCCGCGGCCGTCTACACGGTCGCGATCGTGCCGCTGTGCCTGGCGCCGATCATCGCGATGTACAACTCGGTCTCCCAGACGGCCCGCTCGGAGCACGCGGCTCGCCACGACGCGCTCACCGGGCTGCCCAACCGGATCGCGTTCCACGAGGCGATCACCGCCGCCCTGGAGGACGAGCGCACCCAGGCGGCGGTCCTGCTGCTCGACCTGGACCGGTTCAAGGAGGTCAACGACACCCTCGGCCACCGCTACGGGGACCTGCTCCTGGTCGAGGTCGCGAAGCGGTTCCGCGACGTCATCGGCCCCGGCGCCCAGATCTCGCGCCTGGGCGGCGACGAGTTCGCCGTCGTCTGCCGCGATCGGGACTGCCACCAGGCGCAGGCGCTCGCGCGCAGGATCGCCGGCTGCCTGCGGTCCCCGTTTGAGCTGGACGAGATGGTCGTCGACGTGCAGGCCAGCGTCGGCGTGGCCCTGTTCCCGGAGCACGGCGACAGCGTCGAGGCGCTCCTTGCCAAGGCCGACGTGGCGATGTACCGGGCCAAGGAGACGCAAACCGGCGTGGCCGTCTACGACGAGCGCCACGACCACCACAGCCCCGCCAGGCTGGCGCTGACGGCGGAGCTGCGGACCGCCGTGGACACCGATGAGATCGTGCTCTGGTACCAGCCGATCGTCGACCTGCGCACGCGTGAGGCCGTCGCGGTCGAGGCGCTCGTTCGGTGGGACCACCCGCGGCTAGGGGTGCTGCCGCCGAGCGCGTTCGTGCCGATGGCGGAGGCGACGAACCTGATCCGGCCGCTTACCTCGCGGGTGCTGCGAGCCGCGCTGGACCAGATCCGGGCATGGCAGCGCACCGGCCTGGAGCTGTCGGTAGCGGTCAACATCTCTCCGCAGGTCCTGATCGACCCGGGGTTCGCCGACCAGGTGCGAGCGGCGCTCGAGCACGCGGCCGTGTCGGCGGGAAGGCTGAAGCTGGAGGTCACCGAGAGCGCGCTGATGGCCGACCCGGAGATCGCCCGCGCCGTGCTGCGCCAGCTGCAGGCGCTCGGCTGCCGGATCTCGATCGACGATTTCGGCACCGGTTACTCGTCGCTGGCGTA
>JAJZWB010000190.1 GCA_021846845.1 Actinomycetes bacterium
GCGGAGAGCACGATCGCGATCGCGATCGCCGCACCGGCGCTGATCCCGTCATCGGCCACTGCGGCGACGACGACCTTCTACGCCGGCCCTGATGGAACCGGCAGCGCCTGCACCCAGACGAGCCCCTGCTCGCTGCAGAGCGCGCTGTCGGCGGCGAACGCCGACGGCGACACCGTCTATCTCGCCTCCGGCCAGTACGGCTCTGCGAGCTCGCCGACGAACTACACGATCACGCACGCGATCACGATCGCCGGCGTGCCTGGAACCAACAGCCGGGGGCTGCCCAACCGCCCAGAGCTCGTCTCCAGCAGCGGTCCGATCCTCACCGTCGACTCCCCGACCGGCACCGTCACGCTGCAGGATCTCACGCTCGACAATCTCACCTCCGGCAACGCGCTGGTGCTCCAGTCGCCCACAAACGTCGATCGCGTGAGCGCCCAGTCAAACGACACCGCCTGCTTGGTGGAGGCCGACGCGGTGGTGCGCGACAGCGTGTGCGCGACCCCATCGGGTTATGCCGCGATTGACGTGGAGGAGAACACGGCGGCGATGACCGTCACGCTGCGCAACGACACGATCGTGCAGAACGGCTACGACTATGGGCTCTACGCCCAGTCGCTGTATGGGTCGCTGACCGTGAACGTGAGCAACACGATCATCTTCTCCCGCAACATCTCGCTCTCGGCGTTCGCCTCGGAGCCGAGCGCGTCGACCTCCATCAACATCGATCACTCCAACTACAACGGCAGCCCCTCCGCGCTGCTGATCGGCAACGGGAGCTACGGAGCCACGGCCCTCAATGCCGGCGCCGGCAACCAGACGCACGCCACGCCCGTGTTTCGCGACCTCGGCAGCGGCGACTACCAGGAGGCCGCCGGCTCGCCCACGATAGATGCGGGCGCACCGTCGGTCGACAACGGCACGCTCGGCCTCGATGGCAACCCGCGCACGTACGGAAGCGCTCCCGATATCGGCGCCTATGAGTACGTGCCGGCGCCGACGCCGACGACGGGCGATGCACAGCCCTCTCTGACCGGAGCGACCCTGAGCGGCACGGTGAACCCGAACGGGATCGAGACGCACTACTGGGTCGACTACTGGCCGCAGACGACAGGCGGGGCACAGACGCAGGAGACGGCGCCGATCGACGCCGGCAGCGGCACCGCCGCGATCCCCGCAAGCGTTCAGATCACCGGCCTGCAGCCGAACACGACCTACGACTACGAGTTCGTGGCGGCGAGCGGCGGCGGTGTCGTCACGGACACCAGCGGCATGCGCAGCTTCACCACCACCACGGCCCCACCCGTCGCCAGCACCGGCACGGCGTCCAACATCGACGAGACGACCGCGACGGTCGCCGGCACCGTGACCGCGAACGGGCTCGCCGGCAGCTACGAGGTGCAGTACGGGACATCGCCGACATCCCTGACCGGAACCTCCTCGGCGGGCAGCGTTGGTGTCGGCACGGCGCCGCAGACGGTGTCGGCCGCTCTCACCGGCCTGCAGCCCGCGACCACCTACTACTACCGCCTGGTGGCTCGTAACGCCGACGGCCCGAGCGTGAACACCGCCGTGCAGCACCTCACGACCCTGACCCCTCCTGAGATCAGCGCGGCCGCCGTGAACGCGCTCACGGCCACGTCGGCCAGGCTCAGCGCGACGATCGATCCCCAGGGACGCGACACGAGCTACCGCTTCGAGTATCGCGCCGCCGGATCCACCGGCGCCTACTCGACAGCCGCCGGCTCGGTGGTCCACGCCGGCGCGCCGCAGACCGTGAGCGCGGTGCTCACCGGGCTCGCCCCGGCGACCGAATACCAGTGGCAGATCGTCGCCACTCATGGCAGCGCGGGTGCGGTGACGGTCTCGCTCACGGGCGCCCCGTTTCAGACCAGCGTCGCGGCACCTCCGCCAGCGAGCGCGCCGCCGGCCCTCACGAGCACTGCGCCGCCCATGACGAGCACGACGCCGCCCACCGCGAGCACGCCGACCCCGATGCTCGGGAGCCAGTCGGGCAGCCCGACATCGATGCCGTCCCCGTCGAGCGTGTCAGACCACGCCCGGCCGAGCATCACGAAGCTGCGGCTCGTCTCGCTGGCAGAGCGTTCCCCGCGCCTGACGATCGAATACCGCGACAGCGAGGCCGGCCGGACCACGTTCGTGCTGCTGCGCGTGCTGCCGGGGGTGCGCCACGGCAGGAGCTGCGTCGCACCGCCGCGTCACGCGGGCGGGCACAGCCGGCGCTGCACTCGGCTGGTCAAGGTGCGCGGCCCATTCTCCCGAGCCGACCTCGCGGGCGAGAACCGGTTCAGCCTGCGGGTGGGGGGCCTGGCGACGGGCAGCTACGTGCTTGTCGTGACGCCGCGGAGCAGCACCGGCGCAGCCGGTCCCGCTCACTCCGTGCGGTTCCGCGTGCCGGCCACAGCGAGAAGAGCCGCGCGCCGACGCCATCGGTGACGGTCCGCGGCGGGCCGCCGGAGTCGCCCTCCCCGCTTCGGCGGCCGCCGGTGACCTGCCCCGGACCGATCACGCCGGGATCGAGTCTCCCCCGTTGCCGACACCGAGCCGCCAGCCCGGAGCATGCTGCGACGGGGGAGCTCCACCCGGTGCCTGACGCCCGGGTTCGCGGGCGGATGTCCGGTTGGATCCCGGCCGGCTCGGTCTCTGTGCCGGCCGGCCGGCTCCGCCTCTGCGCCCGCTCCCGGCCGGCTCCGCCTCTGTGCCCGCTCCCGGCCGGCTCCGCCTCCAAAGCTGCTCGGATTCCCACCGTCAGGTTGCGTCTTAGCCCCGATGCCGTCCGTCTCGGCTGGAGCGAAGCTGAATGGATGGGTTTGCGCACACCCATGCGAGCGATGACGATCGCTGCGTCGATGTGCTGCCTCACGGGAGTCGCGAGCTGGCTCACGGCGGCGACCGGCCGCTCCGCCCTGCGCGCGACCCGTGCGATGGACATCCCGGTGCTGGTCGCAGTGACCGCAGGCCATCACTCCGGCTATGACCGCGTCGTCCTCCGGTTCTCCGGAGCGCTCCCGAGCCGGCTCCAGGCGCGCTACGTCGGCCGGCTGATCGGCGATCCGTCCGGGCGGGGCGTGGCGATCGCGGGCCGCGCGATCCTTCAGGTCGGCGTCTCTCCCGCGAGCGCGCACACCGTCACGGGAGCCGGCAGCGCCCCGGCGCGCGTCGCGTTCGCGCTGCCGAACGTGATCACCGCGGTCCGAAGCGGCGACTTTGAGTCGGTCGTCTCGTACGGGATCGGCCTGGCCCGCCGCGCGCCGTTTCACATCCACACGCTCACGAGCCCCAGTCGGATCGTGATCGACATCGGCGTGCCCCTCCGCACCAGGCTGATGCGCGTGTACTTCCTCAACCGGCGGCACTTCGAGACCGGAAGGGAGCCCCACCTCACCCCCGTCATGCGGCCGATCCCCGTGATGACCCCGGCGACGGGCCTCCTGGACCGCCTGTTCGCGGGCCCGACCCCACAGGAGAAGGCGCGGAGTCTGGCACTTGTGGCCTCGCGCGCAACGGGGTTCGCCAACCTGTCGGTCAGGGCCGGAATCGCCCGAGTACGGCTGACGGGCGGCTGCTCGAGCGGCGGATCGACCGTCTCGATCGCCGACGAGATCGGGCAGACGCTCAGGCAACTGCCGACGGTGCGGTACGTGAAGATCTACGATCCCAGCGGGCACACCGCCGACCCCGTCGGACCGGTTGACTCAATACCCGCCTGCCTGGAACCGTGAGACGGGGGATCCGCGATGACCCCTGCGTCGAGCGCTCACGGCCGCGTGCCGTGCGATCTGTACCCAGCATTCAGCGAGCCCGTCTGCCGTCCGAGCGGACCGACCGACGCGGAGATCAGAGCCAGGGTTGCCGGGCAGCTTGTACCGACCGGCGGTCCAGCGCACATCGGTGCCCTGCTCGCGTGCGGCGCCTACACGTTCATCTTCCGGCCCCCCATCAGCGGCACTCTGACGATCACCTGGCGCCCGGCGCCCGGCGGCCGCAAGGTAGACCCTACGGTGCTCGCCCGCAGGAGCGCCGAGTCTCTGAACGGCCGGCCGCGCAGGGTCAATATCTCGCTCACGACAGCCGGCCGAAGGGCCTTCGCCAACGCCTGGAGCCTGAGGGTGACCGCAAGCGCGACCTTCATCCCGATCCTCCACCGCGAGGTCAAGGCTGCGCGCACGTTCACTCTCAGACGCTGACAACGGACGGGCACGACCCGGCCGTCATGCGCCGAGCGGCGGCCGTCCCTCCATCGCGAGCTGTCGGTGCCTGATCGGCTCGGGGCGCGGACGTCTGCGACTCCCGCCGCCTGCGGGCCCACCCCGCCCCCGAGAGCGCGGCCGGGACGCCGCTCACCGATCACAGCAAGCGACGCCCCTTCACCCGCCGACGGGCCTGACCGAATCAATCAACCAGCTTGAACCTCGCGACCAGAC
>JAJZWB010000058.1 GCA_021846845.1 Actinomycetes bacterium
CGAGCGCGGCGGCCCCTGCGACCCCTCCGACCGCGAGCGCCAGCGCGCCGGCCTTGACGAGCCCCAGCGGGGCTGTGACCGAGCCGCCGGCGCCGCCGTGCGCTACCCGGGCGCCACGGCTCAGGACGCGTCTGGCGCCGAGTGCAGAGCTGCCGGCGCCCGAGTGGCCGGTGGCCCGCGCGGCGCCGGAGTGGCCGGCGGCCCGCGCGGCGGAGTGGCCGGTGGCCCGCGCGGCGCCGGAGTGGCCGGCGGCCCGCCTGGCTGCGCCGGCGCTCAGCCGCGCGATCAGCGGCAGGGGAAGCAGTGCCGCGGCCCTGTCGCGCAGCGACATGCGCGTGCGGTGCAGCACCCCTCGCAGCGCACCCTCGCTGATCCCGAGCGTGTCGGCCACCGACCGGTAGCTGTGACCCTCGAGCGCGGTCCGCAGCAGCGCCTCGCGGTGCTGCGCAGGCAGCTCGGACACGGCCGACAGCAGCGCGCGGACCTCCTCACGACGCACGATCTGCGACTCGGGACCGGCGCCGGCGTCGGACAGCTCCGGCAGCTCGGCGGCCGCCGCGGGCGCGCGGGCGGCCATCCGCACGGCGGCGTTGTGGACCACGGCGTGCAGCCACGCCCTCGGCTCGTGCACGGTGACGCCGTGCCCGAGAGCCAGCCAGGCGCCCATCAGACCCTGCTGAAGCGCGTCCTCGGCCAGCTCGGTTCCGATGACGCGCCGGCAGCGAGCAAGGAGCGCGGCGCGGTGGCGCCCGACGAGCATCTCGAACGCCCGGGCATCGCCCCGACCGGCGAGCTGCACCAGGCGGCTGTCGGCGCAGAGGGGATTTGGGCGATCGAGCATCGGCTTCCCGGGCTTGGAGGGGATCCGCAACTGAGCTGCTTTCGGCACCCGACGCGGCCGACTTGAGCGGTTCAGATCCGATCTCGGACAAGGGTCCAAACGGCGTGAGCAGAGGCTCGATGCGGCCTCTCTGGGGGCATCGGGATACGACCAGCCCGTCGAGAACCGCTCCGAAAGGAAACTCCATGCAACTACCGCTCAGTCCGACACGCGCGGCCACCGGGACCGCCATCGCGCTGCTGTCGCTCGCCGGCTCGGCGTCGGCCGCCACGCTCAGGGGGGTGACGGTCCAGGACAACGCGCGCGCTCACACGTTCGTGATCGCCGACGCCCACGGCCGCCTGAGCGAGATCCACGCCCGCCGCGCGCCACGCGTGGGCACTCGCGTGGTCATCTCGGCACGCCGGCTTCGCAACGGCACGTATGCCCTGCGACGTCTGGAGGCTCGGGGAAGCGCGCGCCGAGCGCGCATGCGCGGAACCGTCACCTACGTCAACCGCAGCCGCCGGGAGTTCGTCGTCTCGGCTCGCGGCGTCTCGCTGCTCGTCCATCGGGGCGCTCCCGTGGCGTCCCGCCGGCTCGCGCCCAGGCTCGTCGGCCCGGCGCCCGCGCTTCCGGCGGTCGGCAGCGTCGTCGCCCTGGACGCGTCCGTGAGCGGGGGCGACATCAGCACGCAGACCGTCGCCGATCAGGGGACAGCCTCGACGGGCGTCGACCTGGAGGGCACGGTCCTTTCGGTCGACGCGGCGGCCGGCACGATCAGCATCTCGGCCGATGACGCAGAGCAGAGCTCGGCGGCTCTGACGGTGATCGTCCCGCCCACGCTGTCGATCCAGCAGTTCCAGCAGGGCGAGCGGGTCGAGCTGATCGCTTCGCTCAACCCCGACGGCACCTACACGCTCGAGCAGTCATCCGGCGACGGGAGCATCACCCAGGCCCAGAGCCAGGGCGATCAGCAGGGCAACGGCGAGGGCGACCAGCAGTCGAGCGCTTCGGTCCAGTGCCTGGCGCAGCAGAGCGACCCCGGCTTCCCGGCCGCCCACAACGGCGAGACCTTCACGCAGTACTACTCGGTCGGCTCCAGCGACCCGGCCGACGCTTTCGGACGCTGTGTGGACGCGGCCGCGGGCTCCACTGCCGGACAGCCCAGCGCGGAGCAGCAGTGCCTCGCGCAGCAGGGCGACCCCGGCTTCCCGGCCACCCACAACGGCGAGACGTTCGTCCAGTACTACTCGACCGATCCAACCCAGCTGAACCCTGAGGACTCCTTCGGTCACTGCATCGACCTGCTCCAGCAGTCGAGCGACGGCTCGCAGTCCGGCGGCGACGGCTCGCAGTCCGGCGGCGACGGCTCGCAGCCGAGCGGTTCGCAGGGCGACGGCTCGCAGCCGAGCGGTTCGCAGTCCGGCGGCTCGCAGTCGAGCGGTTCGCAGGGCGACGGCTCGCAGTCGAGCGGCTCGCAGTCCGGCGGCTCGCAGTCGAGCGGTTCGCAGTCGAGCGGTTCGCAGTCCGGCGGTTCGCAGTCGAGCGGTTCGCAGTCGAGCGGCTCGCAGTCCGGCGGCTCTCAGTCCGGCGGCAGCGACAACTGACCCCGGGCGGCACCGCGGCGGTTCTCAATTCGTCGGGAGCCGGCCGGCGCGAAGGCCGGCTCCCGGGCGAGCATGCCGGCCGGCGCGATCCGGCCGGCGGCCCGGCTGCTATGCGGCGGCGACGAACCGCTCGGTGAAGTCCTTGATCAGCGCCTCGAGCACGGTCGCGATTGTCCCCTGGCCCATCGACGCCGCCTTGCCGGTGATCTGCGCCGCGGTGTGGATGCTGCCGCCGCCGTCGGCCAGCGTGAAGGTGACGTCGGCGTTCGCGTGGCCCGAGCCTCCGACCTCGCGGGACTTGACGCGCAGGAGCGCGTGGTGGGCGTCGGCGTCGCGCTCGACGATCGACACCGTGCCGTTGAAGCGCATCGACATCGCGCCCATCTTGACCCTGATCTCCGCCTTGACCTCGTCCTCCGAGGTCTTCTCGAGCACCTTGCCGCCCTGGACGCACGGCACGAGCCGCTCCAGGTCGAGTACCAGCGCCCAGCTGGCCTCGATCGACTTTTCGGTGGTGAACGACTGGTCGAGCTCAACCACTCCGGGTCTCCTTTCGCGTGTATTTTGCCCGTCGCAAACCATTTGGAAGCGAGGGAGAAATGACCATCGAGCCTGGAACGTACGAGCTTGGGCCGCAGAATGGAACCCTGATGGTCCGGACCGGGAAGGGCGGAGCAGCATCCAAGGCCGGACACAACCTCCTGATCCGCGTCGAGCGCTGGAGCGCGACGGTGCAGCTGGCGGCCGACGAGGCGCAGAGCACGATGTCCCTGAGCGCGGACTCCCAGTCCTTCACGGTGCTGGAGGGCACCGGCGGGGTCAAGGGTCTCAGCGAGGACGACAAGCGCGGAATCGTCAAGACGATCAACAAGGAGGTCCTGAAGGGGACGCCGATCGAGTTTCGCTCCACCGCCGTGCGTCCCGACGGAGGCGGTCGATATCACGTGACCGGCGATCTGAAGCTGTCCGGCTCGACCAACCTGATCGCATTCGACGTCCAGCTGGGCGATGGCGGACAGGTGACGGGCTCGGCGACCGTCACGCAGACCCAGTGGGGCATGAAGCCCTACACGGCCCTGTTCGGCGCGCTGCGGGTGGCGGACGAGGTGAACATCTCGATCGACGCCAGGATCGGCTGACGCGGAGCGCCGCGGGCGGGCGCGTCCGATGGGCGCGCCCGCTCGCGGCCGCCGGCGAGCCGGCGCAGGATCGGACCGGTCACGACCGGGCGCCATCCCCACGACCGGGGGACCGCCCGGGGCGGAACGGGCGATCGCCTGCGCCGTCGCTCGCAACGACGTCGGCCCGTGTGGGATTGACCCCCGGGTCGAGTTCGTGAGAGAGTTGGGGGACCGGGGGCGGGAACGGAGCCATGACCGACACGACGATCACCCCGAGCGGGACCGCCTCCACCGTCGCCATGCTGCCGCGCTCGGCCGCCGAGCGTTTCGGCGCGCGCACGGCCGCGCGCCATCTGGTCGACGGCGAGTGGCGCGAGCTGACCTACGCCGACGCCGTCCGTGCGATCGAGGAGATCGCCCTCGGTCTCGCCGCGCTCGGGATCGAGCCCGGCGATCGGGTCGGGATCCTGTCCGACACGCGGCTCGAATGGACGCTCTCCAGCTACGCGATCTCGGCCGCCGGAGCGATCGTCGTTCCCATCTACCCGACCAGCTCGGCTCCGGAGTGCGAGTGGGTGCTGGGGGACTCCGGCGCACGCGCCGTCGTCTGCGAGAACGAGGGGCAGGCCGACAAGGTGAGGAGCGTCCTCGAGCGACTGCCGTCGCTCGAGCACATCGTCACGATCGATCCGGCCGCGGCCCGCCAGCCGACGCTCGACCGGCTGCGCGGAAGCGGCGAGGGCGGCGATCACGCGCTGCTCGCGCAGCGCCGCGCGGGCGTCTCGCCCGACGACGTCTACACGATCATCTACACGTCGGGCACGACCGGGCCGCCAAAGGGCGTCGTGCTGACCCATCGCAACGCGATCTCGGTCTGCCAGATGGTCCAGAAGCTTCGGTTCATCTCGCCTCAGGAGACGACCTACCTGTTCCTGCCGCTGGCCCACGCCTACGCGCTGACCGCGCAGCTGGCGTCCTACGAGATCGGGACCTCGATCGTCTACTGGGGTCGCGATGCCAACCAGATCATCCCCGAGCTGATCGCCACCCGCCCCACCTACCTGCCCGCCGTCCCGCGGATCTTCGAGAAGCTCTACACCGCCGCGATGAAGATGACCGAGCAGTTCGACGACGAGCAGCGCGCGCGCTTCGAGCAGGCTGTCAGGCTCGGCGTCGAGGTGCGTCGGCGGCGCGAGCGCGGCCAGGATGTCACGCCGGAGATGGAGCACGCGTTCGAGCAGGCACAGGACACCCTCTACGGGCGCGTCAGCGGCCTGTTCGGCGGCCGGATCGTCCAGGCGGTGACCGGCGCCGCGCCGATCGCGCCAGAGATCCTGGAGTTCTTCTACGCCTGCGGGGTCCCGGTGCTCGAGGGCTGGGGCATGACCGAGACGACGGCCGTCGCGACCGTGAACACGCGCGACGCGCTCAGGTTCGGAACCGTCGGGCGGGCCCTGCCGGGGGTCGAGCTGGCGATCGCCGGCGACGGAGAGGTGCTCGTCCGCGGACCGAACGTGTTTCGCGAGTACTGGCGCAACCCGCAGGCGACCGCCGAGGCGCTGGTGGACGGATGGCTTCACACCGGCGATCTGGGGTCGATCGACGAGGACGGCTTCCTCTCGATCACGGGGCGCAAGAAGGACATCATCATCACGGCCGGGGGCAAGAACCTGACGCCGGCCAACATCGAGAACGATCTCAAGCAGACCCGGTTCGTCTCCCAGGTCGTGATGCACGGCGATCGCCGCCCGTATCCGGTCGCGCTGGTCACGCTGGACGCCGACGAGATCCTGCCGTGGGCACGTGAGCGCGGCCTGCCCGAGGACCTGGGGCAGCTGAGCCGCAACCCCGAGGTGATCGCGCTCGTCCAGGCCGAGATCGACCGCGCCAACACCCGCTACGCCCAGGTGGGGAGGATCAAGCGCTTCGCGATCCTGGATCGGGACCTGACGATCGAGCACGGCGAGCTGACGCCGACGCTGAAGGTCAAGCGCTCCGTGATCAGCGAGCGCTACGCGGAGCTTCTGGACTCCCTGTACGACTAGCCTTCGGACCGCCGCCGCCGCCGCCACCACCGCCGGACCGCCCTGAGGCTCGCGTCCTGGCCGCTCCCCGCGGGTGGCTTCCGCTCCACGTGGAGCCTGGTCGCGTAGCGGGTCCCCTACGCGCTGCTGATCACGGTCGGGGTGCCAAGCGGGATGTGATCGATCAGCCAGCGGCCCTCCGGGAGCGTGAGGCGCATGCAGCCGTGGCTGACCGGCTGTCCGATCGACCACGTCTCGGGGGTGGAGTGGATCGCGACCCGGTTGCCTCCGGTCCAGCCGGCGATCGCATGCGGAGCGACCGCCGACAGGGCCAGGATGCAGCATCCGTAGGGCCCGGTCGGGTCGCCCGTCACCAGGCGATCGGTGACGTCGAAGTTGCCGGTCGGCGTCGGGCTCGCGGGCGCGCCGACAGCGATCGTGTACCGAGCCCTGACACGGCCGTTGTCCAGCACCGTCAGCCTGTGGGCCGCCAGCGAGACGCGGAGCTCCCAGGAGACCCGGCTCAGCGTCGCGTCGGCCGCCGGGATCCACCCGAGTCGGTTGTTGCCGACCCTGGTGGAGACGACGCCCAGCCAGCTGCCAGACATCCGACGAACCCAGAGGACCTCGGGCGAGCCCCATCCGGTCCGCGTCGGAAGCGACGCCAGCCGCCGACCCCCGGGGCGTGCGAGCAGCGACGTGCGCGTCAGCACGGTCGCCACGAGATCCCCGTGTCCGGGCGGCAGCAGCAGGCTCGGATGCGCCGGCGGTGCGATCGGGCCGGCGACCGCCAGGCGCAGCGGTGCCGCGGCCGCCGGGGGCGGCGAGGCGGGCGAGCCGAGCACGCCGCCGATCACGATCGGAAGCAGGGCGACCAGCGCCGCCGCGACCGCGAGCAGGCCCCGGCGGCGTCCGCTCGAGGGCCATGGGTGAATGGGTGGTCGGTCTGTCGGCATCGCGCTCGATTGTGGCCGATTCCCCATCGGCTCGCGGCCGGCGGCGGATGAGCGGCGCCGGCCGCGGATCGGCACACTTCGGGGTCCGCCGTTGCGCGCCCTGGATCCCGCGCCGGCCACGGGCTAAGCTCTCCCCATGTTCGGACTGCGCGAGAAGATGAAGATGATCGAGCGGGAGCGGGCCCTCTCGGGTCGTGATCGGGAGATGCCCGTCGCGGAACGCCATGTCGTGCTGGGAACGCCGCTGAAGCCACCGTTCCCGGACGGGCTGGAGCGGATGATCGTCGGCATGGGGTGCTTCTGGGGCGCGGAGCGTGTCTTCTGGCGGGCGGCCGGCATCCACACGACCGCGGTCGGCTACGCGGGCGGGTACACCGCCAACCCGACCTACGAGGAGGTCTGCAGCGGCTCCACCGGACACGCCGAGGTCGTCCTGGCCGTGTTCGATCCCGCGGCCACCTCCTACGCCGAGCTGCTGCGACTGTTCTGGGAGAACCACGACCCGACCCAGGGGATGAGACAGGGCAACGACCTGGGGACCCAGTACCGCTCCGCCATCTACTTCGACACCGACGCGCAGCGCGCAACCGCCGAGGCGTCGCGCGATGCCTACCAGGAGAGCCTGACGGCGGCGGGCATGGGGACGATCACGACCGAGATCGCCCCGGCGGGGCCGTTCTACTACGCCGAGGACTACCACCAGCAGTATCTGCACAAGAACCCTGGTGGCTACTGCGGGCTCGGCGGGACCGGCGTCAGCTGCCGCCTCGATGGCACCCTCGCCGAGCGCGAGGGGGCGGGCGCGCCCGCTCGCACGCCCGCGTAGGTCGATCCCGGCGCCACGAGGGCGCGAGCGCGCCCGGCAGCCGATACCGCCGGCGCCGCCGCTCCAGCGCGCCGTGCAGGACACCGCCGGCGCCACGGGCCCGGCGACCGCAACGCTGCGCCGCCCGCGGTTTGGTTATCTTGCCCGCTCTTCGATGAGCAGCGCGCGTCCCGTCAGACAGGTCACCCCGCCGTCTGGCGCGGTCGCGCTCGGACCAGGAGGGAGAGCAGCGATGAGAAGACGCTGAGCCTCCCTCCCCGCCGCCCGGTCGGGGCGGCCCGTGTCCCTCTGCTGACGAAGGAGTGAAGATGGAATCATCCGCTGTGCTCGGGCGGCGCGCCCGCCGTCCGCTGTGGCCCGGCCTGGCCGGACTTGCCGCGTTCATCGCGATCGCCGCCGCCGGGCTGTGGTGGGCGAAGTGGTCGCCCTACGCCGACAAGCTGATCCACCTGATCGCGACGCCGCGATGGTCTGGCAGGAGCATGCTCGACGCGGCCGGCGCCGCCGGGTCGGCCCCGTCGCTCAGCGGGGCCTGGGCGTTCACCCGGGCCTACGGAACCGACATCTGGCCCGCGTTTCTCACCGCCCTGCTGATCGCCGCCGCGGTGGATGCTTTCGTGCCTCGGCAGTGGATGCTCGGCGCGCTCCGGCGGACCGGGGACGGTCGCAGCGCCCTGGCCGGCGGGCTCCTGGCCCTGCCCTCGCTGATGTGCACCTGCTGCACCGCGCCGGTCGCCGCGACGCTTCGCAGGGACGGCGCCCCCGCCTCCGCGGCGCTGGCCTACTGGATGGGCAACCCCGTGCTCAACCCCGCGGTGCTCGCGTTCATGGCGGTCGTCGCGCCGTGGCAGTGGGTCGTGACACGTCTAGTCGTGGGCGCGGTGCTCGTGTTCGGGGCGACGATCCCGGTCGCCCGGCTCGCGCCGCGCGGCTCGTCCCCGTCCGCCGTCGAGGCGCCGCCGGTCCCCTTCGCCCTGGCCGGCGCGCCGGCGCGGTTCCTGCGCACGCTCGCCCGGCTGTTCCTCACCCTGCTGCCGCTGTACTTCGTCGTCGTGTTCGCACTGGGCCTGTTCCGCGGATGGCTGTTCCCGATCGACGCGAGCACGGCGCACTGGGCGGTGCCGTCGATCTTCGCGGCGGCCGCCCTGGGGACGCTCGTCGTCATCCCGACCGCAGGCGAGATCCCGATCCTCCAGGCGCTCGCCGCCGCCGGCGTCGGAGCCGGAACCGTCGGGGCATTGCTGATCACGCTGCCGGCGATAAGCCTGGTCTCGATGGTGATGGTGGCGCGGACGTTCTCGGTCAGGGTGACCCTGGCGATGGCGGGCGCGGTGTCGTGCTGCGGGCTGCTGGCGGGAGGGCTCCTGCTGCTCCTCGGCGGGTGACCGAGGGGCCGTGAAGCGGCGCCGCCGCGGTCGGGTGCCGGCCGGACCCGACCGCGGCGTGTCGCTGTCGCTGGCGGCGGCTGGCTCGCCGGGCTCCGACGTGGGCCACCGGTCTTCGCGCAGGCCGGCTACCCTACGTCGGACCTACCGCGGCCTCAACGGCCGCAGCACCGCCGCACCGCGCGGCGCTCAGGCGCGACGGCCGGATCGGAGCGTGCTCCGCCGCTCCCCGCCCATCCAACTGGCCATAGACGTTCCTCTATGGCCAGCGAAAACTTACATGATGCGCTCGATCTGTGCGGGGTCTCCGTGCATACAATGGCGCGAAAATTTGACCACGGGAGTCTCATGCCAGGATCGAACGTCTTAGTGCTGGGAGCGTCATATGGGGCGCTGTTCGGGTCGAAGCTGCTGATGGCCGACAACTCCGTACGGCTGGTGTGTCGCGCCGAGGACGTGGACATGTTCAACCGTGAGGGCACGCGTGTCCGCATTCCCGTGCGCGGCAAGGAGACCATCGAACTCGACTCTCGGCAGCTTCCCGGGCGCCTGACGGCGAGCTCGCCGGCGGAGGTCGACCCGGAGGAGTTCGATATCGCGGTCCTGGCGATGCAGGAGCCCCAGTACGGGGCGCCCGACCTGCGGGCTCTGCTGGGCCGCCTCGCGTCGGCTGGGGTCCCGTGCCTGTCGATCATGAACATGCCGCCGCTCACCTATCTGAGCCGCCTCGCGAGAGTCGATGCCGACGGGTGCCGCTCCAGCTACACGGACCCGGAGGTGTGGGACTGCTTCGAGCCCGACCTCGTGTCCCTCTGCAGCCCCGATCCGCAGGCATACCGCCCCTCGAAGGATCGCAAGAACCTGCTCGTCGTGGGACTCCCGACGAACTTCAAGGCGGCTCCGTTTGCGTCGGAGCACCACAACGCGGTGCTGCGATCGCTTGAGGCGGACATCGAGAACGCGCGCTATCGGATGGGCGACGAGGACATCGAGGTTCCGGTCAAGCTGCGGGTGCACGACTCGCTCTTTGTGCCGCTCGCCAAGTGGGCGATGCTGATCGCCGGCAACTATCGCTGTGTCAACCCCGACGGCAGCGCGCGTCCGATCAAGGAAGCGGTTCATGGTGATATCTCCGCCACTCGCGACGTCTACGAATGGGTGGTCGACGTCTGCGTCACGCTCGGCGCCGATCGCGGCACGCTCGTGCCGTTCGAGAAGTACGCCGCCGCGGCATCGAGCCTGACCAATCCCTCCTCGGTGGCACGTGCGATCGCCGCAGGCGCGCCGCAGGTGGAGCGGGTCGATCGGCTCGTGCAGGCAGTCGCCGCGCAGCACGGGGCTCAGTGCGACGTGCTGGATGAGGTCGTGCGCAATGTCGACGCGGCCATGGACAGGAACTACGCCGTCGTCTGACCGAGACCCGGCTCGGGCTCCGCGGAGCCCCCGGGAAACGCATCGGACCGCCGCCGCTGCCCCGCCGCCCGCGTGAATCACCTGCGGGGAGGCGCAGCCTCACCGCAGGTGAGCGGGTGCAGCGGCGAGCGATCCCGGTGGCGGTCCGGAGAAGGAGCTGATCTACGGCCGCAGCCGGCCGATGGCCGCCGGCAGATGCCGCAGGCGACCGATGGCCGCCGGCAGATGCCGCAGGCGACCGATGGCCGCAGGCAGATGCTGGGTCGTCCGCCGGCGGCGGATCGCCGCCGGCGGCCGGCCGGTCGGCCTCAGCCGCCGGCGACGGCGGGAAGGATCGTCACCTCGTCGCCGTCCTTGACAGGAGTGTCGAGCCCGTCGAGGAAGCGGATGTCCTCGCCGCCGACATACACGTTGACGAACCTGCGCAGCCCGCCGTCCTCGGCGATCCGGCTGCGAAGCTCGCCGAAGCGCTCGTAGAGCGAGTCGAGGACCTCACCGACGGTGCCGCCCTCGACGCTCGCCTGGGCCGCGCCGTCCGTCGCGGCCCGAAGCTGGGTTGGGATCTTGACGTTGACCGACATCGGCTCGGAATCTTATGCGAGCGCCCCGGCGCGCTGCTCCGCCGCGCGCTCGAACGAGGACACGTTTGGATCGATCCGCCATGCCTCGAAGGTTCCCCGCACCGCATCGAGCGTCTTGAGGCCCTCGCCCGTGATGTAGGCGACGACCCGCTCGTCGGGGTCGATGTCGCCGCGCCGGGCGAGCTTGGCGAGAACGGCGGTCGTGACGCCGCCGGCCGTCTCGGTGAAGATGCCGGTCGTCTGCGCGAGCAGACGAATGCCCTCGCGTATCTCGTCGTCGGTGACCGAGTCGATCCGGCCCTTGGTCGCGCGGGCGAGGTCCAGCGCGTAGGGCCCGTCGGCCGGGTTGCCGATCGCCAGCGACTTCGCGATCGTGTCGGGCTTGACCGGGCGGCAGAAGTCGTGGCCTGCCGCGAACGCGCTCGCCACCGGCGAGCAGCCCTCTGCCTGGGCGCCGTTGAACACCGGCAGGCGACCGGAGAGCAGGCCCGCGTCGATCCACTCCTGGAAGCCGCGCGCAATCTTGGTGAACAGCGACCCGGAGGCGATCGGCGCGACGACCCGGTCGGGCAGGCGGAAGCCGAGCTGCTCGGCCGTCTCGAACGCGAGCGTCTTGGAGCCCTCCGCGTAGTAGGGCCGCATGTTGATGTTGACGAACGCCCACTCGTGCTCGCCCGACAGCTCGGTGCAGAGCCGGTTGACGTCGTCGTAGTTGCCCTGCACGGCGACCACATTGGTCCCGTACACGCCGGTCGCGAGGACCTTCTGCTCCTCCAGGTCGTGCGGGATGAAGACGTATGACTCCAGCCCGGCTGCCGCTGCATGGGCGGCCACCGCGTTGGCGAGGTTGCCGGTCGAGGCGCAGGCGATCGTCTCGAAGCCGAGCTCACGCGCGCGCGCCAGCGCCACCGATACGACGCGGTCCTTGAAGGAGTGCGTCGGATTGGCGGCGTCGTTCTTGATCCACACCTCGCGCAGGCCCAGCCGCTCGGCGAGTCGGTCGGCTCGCAGGAGCGGCGTCCAGCCGGCCGGCAGCGTGCCCGGGGGCGGCGCGGAGACCGGGAGGAAGTCGCCGTAGCGCCACAGCGAATGGGGTCCGGCCTGGATGCGCCGGCGCAGCGCCTCCGGGTCCGCGTCGGCGCGAGACGCGTATGAGACCTCAAGCGGGCCGAAGCACCGCTCGCACACGTACCGCGCATCGAGCGGGTACACGGTCTTGCATTCCTTGCAGCTGAGCGACTCTGGCGGCATATGTTGAACCTCCGCCGGGGTCTGTGGTCGGAGGTCTTTAGGTACCGCCCTGCCACATCTCCCAGGCCTTCGAATTTGGAGCCTGATGGAATTGGCACCGTTCCCTTGCGGGAGGTTGCCGGGGCTTCGCAGGGCCATATCCCTCCACCCCTCTGGATGCGTACTGCTATGTGGGCGACGAGTATATCCGCTGATCGGCGGGCATCCCGGTACCTTGGGTTCTGGCCGCCCCCGCCGGCCTCCTCCGCGATGCCACCAGCCGCCAACGAGCTTCCGCAACCGGTCAGACTGGCCGCCGACGGCGAGCAGACCGCCGCGCGCCGCATGTTCGTGATCGTCAACCCGTACGCCACCACCGTCTCGGACCGGCTGCGCAGCCTGGTCGTGCACGCCCTGCGCGGGCGCTACGAGGTTCTCGCGGTCGACACGGAGCGGCGCGACCACGCCACCGAGCTGGCCCGCGAGGCGGTCGCCGATCGCTATGACGCGGTCGTGGCGTTCGGCGGCGATGGGACGGTCAACGAGGCGGCGAACGGCCTCGCAGGCTCCGAGACGGCGCTCTTCCCGCTCCCAGGCGGGCGAGCCAACGTCTACTGCAGGATGCTGGGGATCTCACCCGATGTCGTCGACGCGACCGCGCACCTGCTCGCGCTGGCCGACGATTGGCGGCCGCGCCGGGTGGACCTCGGGCGCGTCAACGATCGCCACTTCCTGTTCTCGTCGGGCCTCGGTCTCGACGCGAGCGTGGTCAAGGTGGTGGACGCCCACCCTCGGGCCAAGGCTCGGCTCGGCGAGTGGTACTACACCTGGGCCGCGATGCGGACGTTCGCCGGCCAATACATGACCGACGCGCCCCGCCTGCGTGCCACCCTGGGAGAGACGACCGTGGACGGCGTGACCGTGATCGTCCAGAACGGGGACCCATACACCTACTTCGGCGATACACCGGTGCGCATGGGAGCGGGCGCCACGCTTGACGGCGGCGACCTGGCGGGGGTCGTGCTGCGGCGGGCCAACCCGGTCGACGTCCCCTCGATCGCGGCCCGGGCGCTGCGGTCACCGGAGGGCGTCACCGGACACCGGCGCGTGCACGGGTACCGAGGCCTGCGCTCGCTGCGAGTCGAGTCGGCCGACGGGCGCCCTCTCCCGCTGCAGGTGGACGGCGACTACATCGGCGACGTGAACGAGGCGCTCTTTCGCTGCGTGCCTGAGGCGCTCACGGTCGTCCGCTGATCCTCCGGCCGGGCCTGCCGGCCCGGACCTGATCGAGCAGGCGCCTCGCGGCTGGTCGTGAGGGGGTGGATTCGGCCCGCCCGCGGCTCTTTGATCACATGGGAGCCACCCGTCGCCGGCTCGCGATCACCGAGCGAGACCTCGTTGCGCTCGCGTTCGCGGCCGAGCACCGGTTCGTCACCGCCGCGCAGATCTCGGTCCTGCTGGGGGCGACCGTCGCCGCCGCCGACGCGCGTCTGCGCGTGCTCGCGGACGCTGGTCTGGTCGAGCGCGACAGGCCGCTGGCGGGCAGGCCGGCGCTGCACCAGGTGACGCGGGCCGGGCTTCGGGCTGCGGGCAGCGACCTCGGGCCCCCGCGGCCCGTGGACCTGAGCGAGCACGATCACGATCACGGACTGGGGTGGCTGATGCTGCACGCCGTCAAGGGCCGGTTCGGACCCGTGCGGTCGGTGACCGGCGAGCGCCGGATGCGCTCGCAGGACGCCCGCGCCCGGACCGGCGCCGTCTCGGCGCGCCACGGCGTGCGGCGGGGCGGCGTCGGCGCTCGCGGTCATCAGCGCCTGCATCACCCGGACATGACGCTGGTCACCGCCGGCGGCCGGCGCGTCGCCTTCGAGCTGGAGCGGACCACCAAGGGCCGGGTGCGGCTGGAGGCGATCCTCTCAGCCTATGCCGCCGACCGGCGCATCGACGCCGTCGTCTACCTGGTCGAGCGGGCCAGCACCGCACGGGCGGTGCGGACGGCCGCCACCCGGCTGGGGATCGACGATCTGGTCAGCGTGTGGACGGTGCGCCTGGATCCCGGCCCGGACCGGCGCGGGCTCGTCGCCTCCGGCGCCCGCGCGCGCGCCCGGTCTCTTCCGGCCCGCGGGCGCGCGCTGTGACCGGCGCTCCGCCACCGGCCCGCTCGCCGTACTCCTCGGCGACCCGCCGGTACCTGCCGCTGCTGGTCTGGGCGGCGATCATCGCGGCGCCGTCGGCGGGGTTCGCGGCGATCCTGGCGGCGGTGGGCGCGGCGATCCTGATCGCGCCGGCCGCGTCGGCTTCGGCGACGAGGCGCAGGCTCGCTCGTGAGCGGGCCCGGTCTGACCGGCGCGGGTCCGGCGCGCCTCTGGGGCGCACGCCGCAGGGACGCCCTGTGGCGCTCGCAGACCAGCAGCTGGCGGCGCACGCGCTGATCGTCGGCGCCAGCGGCGCCGGGAAGTCGACGACGCTGCTGGCGATCCTGGATGCCGAGATCCGTCGCGGACGCCCGGTGGTGGCGATCGACATGAAGGGGTCGCCGGCGTTCGCCGAGCAGCTGGCGAGGTCGGCCTGTGCGGCGGGCCGGACGCTCACGGTCTGGACCCCGGACGGACCCGCGCGCTGGAACCCGCTCACGCATGGGAATGCGACGGCGCTCAAGGACATGCTGATCGGCATCGAGCGCTTCACCGAGCCACACTACAAGCGGGCCGCCGAGCGCTACCTGCAGAACGCGCTCGCCGTGCTGCTGGCATCCGCTCCCGCGCGCCCGGTCGACCTGCGTGCGGTCGTCGGCGCGATGGACCCGCACCGGCTCGCGGCGTGCCTGCGCCGGGTTCCGCAGCCGATGGCGGAGCGTGTGCAGGACTACCTGTCCGGCCTGACCGACGATCAGATGTCGGCGATCCGCGGGCTCGAGTCCCGGCTCGCGCTGCTTGACGAGTCCTCGGCCGGCCCACACCTGCGCGCCTCCGCCGAACGCTCCGAGCTGGACCTCGGGGCCGGTCTGCAGGGCGGGGATGTGCTGCTGATCAGCATCAACTCAAGCGTGTACGGACAGCTCGCCGAGCAGCTCGGCGCGCTGGCGATCCAGGACCTGACGGCCGCCGCCGGCCGGCGTCTGGGGCTCCGCGGGCTTCCCCCGGCAACGGTCGCGATCGACGAGTTCTCGGCGGTGGGCGCCGACAACGTGCTCGCGCTGCTGGCGCGGGGCCGGGAGCCGGGGGTGCGGGTGCTGCTCGCCACCCAGGAGCTGACGGATCTGGAGCGCGCCGGACGCGGGTTCCGCGACCAGGTGCTGGGGATCGTCGGCGCCAAGGTCATCCATCGCCAGGACGTGCCGTACTCGGCCGAGCTCGTCGCGCAGATGGCCGGGACCGAGGCGGTCTGGGAGCGGACCTGGAGCATCCAGGGCACGCTGGCGCGCGCCGGGACGAGCCTGGGAACGCGGCGGCTGGTCGAGCGCTACGTGGTGCACCCGAACGAGATAAAGGCGCTCGCGCCGGGCGAGGCGATCCTGCTGGTCAAGCTCCCGCGAGCGGAGGTCACGCGCGTGGCCGTGACGCGGCCGGCGCTGCCGCCGGCAGCCGGGTGGCCGGACCGCTGGCCGCCGGACGCGGCTGCGGTTCGCGGCGCCGCCGGGGCGCGATCGAACCGGGATGAGGCACCGGCCGGGGAACGGGGCGGGATCGGAGGGGCACCGCGCCACCTGCGCACGGCCGGGCCGCGCTCCCCGGACGTCTCACGTCGGGGCCGGCGTCAGGCGGACCCGGGCGTGACCCGGTAGGCGTCGAAAACCGCGTCGATGTTGCGCAGGCGGCTGATCGCCTGGTTGAGCGTTCGCGTGTCGCCCACCTCGACAACGAAGCGGTTCTTGACCATCGGGTGGTTGACCATGCAGCGCGCCTCGAGGATGTTGATCCCCGCCTCGGCGAACGTCCGTGACATGTCCTCCAGCAGCCGGTGGCGGTCCCAGCCGTCGACCTCGATCTCGACGCGGAACGAGGTCTCCGCGTCGCCGTCCCAGGAGACCGATGTGAAGCGCTCCGGGTCCTTGCGCAGGACCGCGACGTTCGGGCAGTCCTCACGGTGGATCGTTATCCCGCGCCCGAGCGAGATGTAGCCGACGATCGGATCGCCGGGGACCGGCCGGCAGCACTTCGCCAGGCGGAGCATCACCTCCTCGATCCCGTCGACCGAGATCCCGTAGCTGGACGACAGCGTGGTCGGACGGCTGCGACGGCGGCGGGTGCGGATCAGGTCGTCCGCGGCGGTCGGCTCGGACTCGGCGGCCTCGCCCTGCTTGAGGCGCTGCATCACCTTGTTGACCACGGTCGTGGACGAGATCTTCGCGGCGCCGAGGGCGACGTAGAAGTCCTCGCCCTTGCGGAAGCCCATCTCCCGGATCACGTCCGCCAGCAGCTGGGACCCGACCAGCTTCTGCGACGGAAGCCCCTGCTTGCGCAGCGCCTCCTGGAGCAGCTCCCGTCCGCTGTGCTCGGTGTCCTTGCGCGACTCGGCCTTGAACCACGCCTTGATCTTGTTGCGCGCTCGGGTGGTCTTCACCAGCGCCAGCCAGTCGCGCGAGGGCCCGCGCTCCCGCTTTGAGGTGAGCACCTCGACGATGTCTCCGGAGCGCAGCTGGTAGGAGAGCGGCACGATCTTGCCGTTGACCTTGGCGCCGACGCAGCGGTGGCCGATGTCGGTGTGGATCTCGTAGGCGAAGTCCAGCGGCGTCGCGCCGGCGGCGAGCGACTTGACCTCGCCGCGCGGGGTGAACACGAACACCTCGTCCTCGAACAGGTCCACCTTGAGGCTCTCCACGAACTCGCGCGGGTCGGCCATCTCCTGCTGCCAGTCCATCAGCGACCGAAGCCACTTGAGCTTTCCGTCCGCGTCGTGCGAGGTTCCGGGAGCGCCACCGCCGGTTCGCGTCTCCTTGTACATCCAGTGCGCGGCGATGCCGAACTCGGCCAGGTCGTGCATCTCCCGCGTGCGGATCTGGATCTCCAGCGGCCTGCCCTCGGGCCCGATCACGGTCGTGTGCAGCGACGCGTACATGTTGGCCTTCGGCATCGCGATGAAGTCCTTGAAGCGCCCCGGCAGCGGCTTCCAGAGCGAGTGGATCACCCCAACGGCGCCGTAGCAGTCCTTGACCGAGTCGACGATCACGCGCATCGCGGTGAGGTCGTAGATCTCGTTGAACTCGCGCCCCTTCTTGGTCATCTTGGAGTAGATCGAGTAGAAGTGCTTGGCGCGGCCGGATATGTCGGCGTTGATCCCGAGCTCCGCCAGCTCGGCCGCGACGATCTCGCCGGCCTGGGCCACGTAGCTCTCCCGCTCGCCGCGCTGCTGGGCGACCAAGCCCTTGATCTCGTTGTACTTGCGAGGGTGCAGCGTCTGAAAGGCGAGGTCCTCAAGCTCCCACTTGATCGCATGGATCCCCAGCCGGTGCGCGATCGGGGCGTAGATGTCGAGCGTCTCGCGCGCCTTCTCCAGCTGCTTCTGCTTGGACATCGCCGAGATGGTGCGCATGTTGTGCAGCCGGTCCGCGAGCTTGATCAGGATCACGCGGATGTCCGAGGCCATCGCGACGACCATCTTGCGGTAGTTCTCCGCCTGGGCCTCGTCACGAGATTGGAAGGTCAGGCCCGTCAGCTTGGTGACGCCGTCGACCAGGCCGGCGATCTCGTCGCCGAAGGTCTCCCGCACCTCGTCGAGCGACGCGCTCGTGTCCTCGACCGTGTCGTGCAGGAGGGCGGCGCACAGCGTCTCGGTGTCGAGACGCATGCCCGCGCAGATCTTCGCGACGCCGACGGGATGGACGATGAACTCCTCGCCGGACAGCCGCCGCTGGTCGGCGTGGTGCGCGCATGCGTACGCGAACGCCTCCTCGACGCGCGCGCGGTCGATCGCCACCGCAAGGTCGGCGTGCTCCTCGACGATCGCGAACAGGTCGCCCAGCAGGCGTCGCTCCGACGCGGACAGATCGGCGCGCCGGACCGGCGTGTCGGCGCGGCCGTCGGCGAGCCCGTCCACCAGAGGGCGCTCGGACGCGACCAGCGTGAGCTCGCCGTCGCGCGCCGCCCGGTCGCGCGGGTGGCGCGCGCCCGACCCGCCGTCGCCGAGGCCCATCGCCCGGCTCAGGCGGCGGCCAGAAGATCTGCGCTGCTCAGATATCGCTTCCCGTCCTCGTGTCGCTGTGCGTAGGCCCTGTAGGACGGCGAGCGCTCGAGCGCGGTGGGCGCCCGGCCCGCGATCGCGAGGGCCGGCAGATCCCGGTCGAGGCTGACGAGCTCCAGCTCCGTCAGCACCCGGACCAGTCGCCCGGCCAGGCGCGCCGGCCGCGCGTGGCCGCCGTCGCCGCGGAGCAGGCGCTCAAGCTCCTCGCCGGCCACCCTCTCCCGCTCCCTCAGGGCTCGGTAGAGGGAGACGAGCGAACCGCGGAGTGCGTAGTGCAGCTCGTGCATCTGCACTGCGAAGCGTAGCTCAGGCTCTCCCCACGCCAGCAGGGTTGCACCGTCGCCCCCCCGCAGGCGCAGCATGGAGCCGTGATCGCTCGGTGGGTCCAGCGCGACGATCACGTCGAAGCGCTCGCCATCTGCCGGCTCTCGTTCCAGGCCCTCGTAGGAGGACAGCGTGAAGCCCCCGGTGCGTGACGCGAGCCCAGGCAGGCGGCGCTCGACGTCTGCGCAGACGGCCAGGACCTCACGGCCGGCGGCGGTCGCGTCGGCGAGCGCCGCCAGCGCGCCGTGCCCGCGGCGGTCGACCAATGCTCGACGAGGAGGCGTGCCCACGTCCCGCGACGCCTGGGCCCGCGGGTCGGCGCATAGAGGCGCGTCCAGCTCCGCGATGGCCTGCGTGAGGTAGTCGACCGGCTCTCCCAGCACGCCGATCGCGCGCGGCGCCGTCGGCCGCGCGTGGCGCAGGACCAGCCGGGGCTCGACGGCCCCGTTCCAGAAGTTGCGCTCGAGCCGGAAGGTCGCATCGTGCGGCGCGCCTGGGTCCTCCACGGGCCGGCCGTCGCAGCCGAACGCGACGGCGCGAGCGCGGACGCCGCCTGAATGGACGCTGAAGCGGGCGTGCCGCCCCTCCCCCATGGGCCGCACGTCGTCGAAGCGAGCGCCCGGCACGAGCAGGCGTGGCGCGGGGTTGCCGATCCCGCAGGGCTCGAGCGCCTGGAGCTCATCGGCGAGGTCCAGCCCGAGCTCGGTGCCGGACACGACCGCGTCGGCCCGCTCCACCGGCGCGAGCAGATCGGCGGTGAGAACCGACGCACAGTGCTCGTCGAACGCGGCCCGGAAGGCCTCCAGCGCGCTCCCGCCGAGCTCCAGGCCCGCGGCCGCGCGGTGGCCGCCGTAGCGGGTCAGGTGCCCGGCGCATGCGTGCAGCGCCCCGAGCAGGTCGAAGCCTGGGATGCTGCGTCCAGAGCCGGTGCCGGTATCGCCGTCAAGGGCGATCAGGACGGTCGGGCGGTGGTGGACCTCCACGATCCGGCTGGCGACGATACCGACCACGCCCGGGTGCCAGCCCGACGCGGCGAGCACGTATCCGCTGCGCTGCCCCAGCTCCCTGACCTGCTGCTCGGCCTCCCACTGGATCCGCTGCTCGACGGCCCGCCGCTCCGCGTTGAGCGAGTCAAGCTCGGCGGCGATCGCGCGCGCCCGGTCGTGGTCGTCGCACAGGAGCAGCTCCAGGGCGGCATCGGCGCGCGCCAGTCGCCCCGCGGCGTTGATCCGCGGTGCCAGCCGGAAGCCGAGCGCGCCGGTGTCCAGAGCCCCTGGATCCACCTTGGAGACCGCCATCAGCGCCCTGCACCCGGGCTTGGCGGTGGCCGCGAGGGCCGCCAGGCCGGTCCTCACCAGCCTCCGGTTCTCGCCGGTCAGCGCCACAAGGTCTGCGACCGTCGCGAGCGCGACCAGGTCCAGGTCGTCATCGGCCGTCGCCGCTCCGAGCGCAAGCGCGAGCTTGAACGCGACCCCCGCGCCGCACAGGTCCGGGCACGGGTAGCCGCACAGCGCCGGGTGGACGATCGGGCAATCCGGAAGGGCTCCGTCGGAGCGAGGCGCGTGATGGTCGGAGACGACCACCTCGATTCCCAGCGCTCGCGCCGCCTCGACCTCGTCGATCGCGGTGATCCCGCAGTCGACGGTGACGATCAGGGACGCGCCCCGCTGGGCGAGGCGCTCGACGGTCGCGCGGGAGAGGCCGTAGCCGTCGTCCGCCCGCCCGGGGATGAACCAGCCGGCGTCGGCGCCCAGGGAGCGCAGCGCCCGGACCATGATCGCGGTGGCGCAGACGCCGTCGACGTCGTAGTCCCCGTGGACGATGATCCGGCCGCCGGCCGCGATCCGGCGATGGATCACGGCGAGCGCGCGCTCGATCCCGGTGAACGCGTCGGCCGGGTGCTCCACGTCGGCGCGCAGGAACTCGGCCGCGCGGGCGGGGTCCGACAGGCCCCTGCGCACGAGGATCTGCGCCAGCGGGTGGCTCACGCCGAGCTCCCGCTCCAGCGCGAGCGCGGCGGCGATGTCGTAGCCGGGCAGCTCCAGCCGGCGGCGCGCATGCCCGGCAGGCTCCGGTCCGGCGGTGACTCCGGGCTCGAGCGGACGGTGATCGTCGCCGACCACCCTCAGCGCGGGCGCTGGACGGCCGGGGCCGTCGGATCGAGATGTCTCGGCGCGAGCCGCGGCCCGGAGCATCGCGCCAGGGTAGGCCGCTGCCCAGACGGACCGCGCGTCACGGCGACGCCGCGCGGGTCAGCTCCTGCCAACGACGATCATCCCGAGCGGGTCAGCTCCTGCCAACGACGATCATCCCGAGCGGGTCAGCTCCTGCCAACGACGATCATCCCGCGCAGGTCAGCTCCTGCCGACGACGATCACGCCGGTCGGCGGCGGGCTCACGCACGGCGGGCCGGGCCGGCAGGGCGCGACCTGCCGGTCGATCCCCCCGGCGACGCAGAAGCCCGCCGAAGCACAGGAGACGACGGCTCCCCCTCCTGCCGGGTAGCGCAGCACCGACCAGCGCGCGCCGAGCCGGGGCGTGGTGAGGATCTCGCCATAGCCCGCGGGGCCGCCGGAGTCGACGCTGGCCGCGAACGCGCACAGGCCGGGCGCGCACGAGCCGCTCGACGGCGCGGCGAACGGCGCCCCGCCCAGGCCCTGGGTGTAGCTCCATGAGAACGGGCGCGTGCTTGCCAGCGAGCCGGCGATCTCGCCGCGGCGCAGCTCGCCGCCGAGCGGCGCCAGGCAGGAGCGCTCTGCCTCGCAGGCCAGGGCGGGTATGAACATGACCTCCCCGGGGGCCCCGATCTCGTGCACCGACCGCCAGGCATGAGCCGCGGCGGGCGCGCGCGCGGTGAGGATGTCGCCGTCCTCGGTGGCCAGCGCGCACTCGCGCGCCAGGCAGTACGCGTAGTCGGCGACGTCTCGCAGCCGCTCGACCCGCCACGCGCGTGCCCCGCCGCCCGGGTCGGAGCTCACGGCCAGGACCCCGTCGCGCGGGGCCGCCCGTCCACGCGGCCCGGCTGCCGGGAGCGCGAACGCCACGCACACGGACGCGGACTCGCAGGCGACGCCGCTCAGGTACCAGCCTCTCGGGATGGGCAGGACCGCCGTGTGCCACGCGCTCGCACCGCCCGCCGGGCTCGTGGAGGCGAGCACGGCGTTGGACGACACCGCCACGCAGAAGCCCGTCGTCGGGCATGCGATCCCGTGGATCGCGGCACCGTAGCCCACCCGCTGCGGGGCCGCGGCCGACGGCACCCAGGCGGCGGCGCCGCCGGCGGGGTCGGTCGAGACCAGCAGGTCGCCGGCGGTGCCCGCCACGCACAGCCTGCTGGAGGGGCAGGCGAGCGAGAACACGCCGTAGGACCCGGGAAGGGTCACCGGCTCCGACCAGCGCAGCGCGGCCGCCGAGGCGCTGCCTGCTGCGGCCAGCCACAGGGCCAGTGCGAACGCGACCGCCGCCGCCAGGCGGGCACTAGAGGGTCGTTCCGCACGCGGGACGCGCATCGGCGCGAGCATACGTCGCCCGTTCGCCCGCCTCAAGCTTCCGGGCGCCGGCCGGTGGCGCCCGGCGCGGGGGTCAGGCCGCGCCGATCGCGGCCCCGGCGCGGGGGTCAGGCCGCGCCGGTGGCGGCCCGCTCACGGCGCACGCCGGCCATCCACACGAGCCCGATCCCGATCAGCGCACCAGGGATCGCCTCGAGCGCTGTGGCGATCGTCGTGCCGTGCCGGCCCGGGATGGCGAAGCCGCTGACGATCAGTCCGAACACGATCGCGCCGAGGAGCGCCCCGACGAACGCTCCGACGATCCCGCCCCAGTAGCGGTCCGGCAGCCAGATGGTGAAGTGCCACAGGGCGAGGCCCATCATCACCCAGGCGAGCATGCCCATCAGCGTCGCCTCCCGTGGCGGCGGTTGCGCGACCTGCGCGACGATGGCCCGCCGGGCCGCTGCGGACGGGCGACTGCGTCGTTCTCTGGCTCGTCGGGGGCGTGGTGGAAGCCGTCGCCGGCCGCTTCCTCGCCGTCTGGCTCCGGCACGGCGGCGGGCACGCCGGGGGCGCCCGTCGGCTCGGTCACGTCCCGGGTCGGCTCCGGCACTCCGGCGGTCGGCTCCTGGCTGGCGCCCGTCGGCTCCGGCGCTCCGGCGGTCGGCTCGGCGGCGCCCCGCCCCGACCGCCCCTTGCCCGCCCGCGCGTCGCCGGCGGCCTGGTCTGGAGCGGTCGATGCCGGCCGTTGGGACGCTCCCCTGCGGGGGCGGCCGCCGGTC